>NZ_CP157743.1:1200000-1500000 GCF_030717995.2 Methylomarinum sp. Ch1-1
GGACCGGATTTTTTTCACTCTCTTCCTGCAGTTGCTTATAGAGGTCAGCCGCCCGGCGTTTGACGTTCAAGCCGCCCGGCAAGATGCCTTGCTGTTTGATGCCCCGTTGTACACAGGCTTGCATGACGGCCCAGATTGCCAACAAGTTTTCCCGAATTTCCTGCTGACTTAACCAGGCTTTTTCGTTATTGAGCATGATCGTGCTGATCGAACATTTATGCAGCAGGCATAATTTGAGCAGTTCGTCGGAGCTTTTAAACGGATAGGGCAGGCAATTTTCACCGCCGTTGTCGGCGGCTTGCGGGATTTCTCCGCTGCTGATGAAACCGCCGCCGATCGAGAAATAGTCTTTTTTCAGCAGGATTTCCGTTCCGGAAAAGGCGCTGAAACGCATGCCGTTGGCATGGAAAGGCAAGGCCTTGAGATGGTAATGCAGGTCCGTATCCTCGTCGAACGGCACCGCTGTCTTATGCAGCAGTTGCAGTCGTTTTTGGTTGCGAATAGCGTCCAGCCTTGCGGGGATCGTATCGGGGGCGATTTGATCGGGTTTTTCGCCTTCGAGTCCGAGCAGTATGGCTTTGTTAGTGCCATGACCCTTGCCGGTTGCGCCCAGGGAGCCGAACAAGTCGATTTTAAGGCGGGTGACCTGCTCAAGCCTGTGTTGTTCTTGCAGTTGCTCGGCGAATAGCCTAGCCGCGCGCATCGGTCCGACGGTATGGGAACTGGAAGGTCCAATGCCGATTTTAAAGATATCGAAAACACTAATGGGCATTAAGATCACCTTGTTGTCTATTGCAAATCATTGAACTATCGACCCTGAACTTTGTTTCAAGGTTCAGCGGGGGCGCTACAGCAAGGGCTTTAAGATCTGAAGCAGCTTGGTCCGGTCTAATTCACCTGGATGTCTATGGATGATTTGGCCTTGTTGATTGACGATGACGGTGTAAGGGACGGCGCCGATGATGTTGCCCAGCTGCTGCGACAAGCTAATACCGGCATCACCGCCGATCAGTATCGGGTAATTGATCGTATGGCTGTTGAGAAATTCCGCGACCGGTTCTTTTTCCTCGATGGCGACGCCGATAAACTGGACGTCTCGAACACCTAGCTGTTCCTGCAGTTTAATGAATTCGGGAATTTCTTTCAAACAAGGGGGGCACCACGTGGCCCAGAAGTTGACGATCAGAATCTTGCCCCGCCATTCCTCGATGTTGCGCACCGTCCCGGATATGTCGGGCAGGCTGAAATCTAAACCGTTCTCGGTCTGTGTCGAAGGGCCGGCGGAAACAGCCGTTATGTTTTGTACCGCGACGCCGCCCGCTAAGGCGAACAGGGCGACGATGGCGATGATCAGGTTTTGTTTCATAGCTTGCTTAATGTCTGACTGAAGGTTGCGGCGTCCTGATAGCCGATGACCCTGGCGTGGATGATTTCACGCTGGTCGCTATCGAAAAATATAATGCCCGGCGGACCGATCAGATTGAATTGTTTTAAGAGAGCCTGGTCGGCCTCATCGTTTGCCGTGACATCGGCCTGCAGCAGCATGAAATCGGCCAATTGTCGTTTGATGGCCGGGTCGCTGAAGGTATAGGCCTCCATTTCCTTGCAGGAAATGCACCAATCGGCATAAAAATCTAGCATCACCATCTGGTGCTGGGCGTCGGCTAGGCGCAGCTGCCGATGCAGATCCTCGGTGGTTTTGATGCGTTGGAAGGGTAGGCTTTCCTGCTCCGGCGCTGCGCTATGACTGGCCAGACCGCGCAAAGGCTGTAGTGGGTTGTCGTTGCCGGCGCTGACGCCGATCAGCAGCAACACCCCGTAGACCAGCATGATCAGGCCGAGGCCTTTCCATAGCCGGCGCCAGTTCGAGGCTTCCTGCGGCAGCGGATCGATGGCGTTCAGATAGATGGCCGGGATGATCAGCAACATCGACCATAACACCATCGTCACCGAACCCGGCAGTATACGGTCCAACATCCAGACGGCGACCGCCAACATGATCACGCCAAACACCGCTTTGGTGGAATTGAGCCAGTGTCCGGCTCTAGGCAACAGCCTGCCGGCGGAGGCGCCGAGCAATAGTAATGGCGCTCCCATGCCCAGGCCCATCACGAACAAGGCCGAGCCACCCAGCAGCGCATCGCCGGTCTGGCCGATATAAACCAGCGCCGCGGCCAGCGGCGCAGCTACGCAAGGGCCGACGATCAGCGACGATAGGGCTCCCATGATGAAGGCGCCGGCATAAGAGCCGTCTCGGTGCTTATCGCTGGATTGATGCAGACGGCTCTGTATCGACTTCGGCATTTCCAGGTTATAGAAGCCGAACATCGACAGCGACAATAAGATGAATATGCCGCTGAACAGCGCGATGACCCAGGGCTCCTGGAAGATGGCCTGGAGATTGCTGCCGAACAGTGCGGCGAGGATGCCGAATGCGGTATAAGTCAATGCCGAGGCCAGCACATAACTGAGCGATAGCAGGAAGGCCTTGCGCTGGGTCATTTCCTTGCCATGGCCGACGATGATGCCGGAGAGTATCGGAATCATCGGGAAAACGCAGGGAGTGAATGCCAACAGCAGACCAAAACCGAAGAAACTGATTAGGGTCAGCGGCAAGGTGTCTTGTTGCAGAGAGTTGACGATCTGATCCTGTTCCGAAAGAGCCGGTGCGGTGGAGTCGGTCAGTGTCTGTGCGGCCGGTAAGGCTAAATCGATGCTCGATTGCATCGGCGGATAACAGACCCCGCGCTCAGCGCAACCTTGATAGTTGGCGGTCAAGCGCAGGGTTTGCGCTGCTTTATCCAGGCGTTGCAGCGGGATATCAAAGCTCAGTTCGCGGTGGAAAATTTCCACCTGGCCGAATTCTGCGTCGCGATAGGGTTCGCCGCGGGGTATCTGAAACCGACCCAGGCGGGTGTTAGGATTCTCTTGTAGGTGTAATTGGATCTTGTCGCGGTACAGATAGTAACCCTCGGCGATGATCCAGTTGACATGCAGGGTGTGAGCATCCTTGACGCTGGCGTAAAAGCGAAAGGCTTGTTCAGCCGGCAGCAATTCGTCTTCGAACAGATTCAAGGCCATGCCCTTGACGCCTTTCAGTAGCTGTCCGATGGCATCGTCGGCCGGGTTTTGTCGTCTAGGCAGGTCGATTTCCAAGACGGTCTTCTGCGGTGGATAGCAGACGCCGATATCGGCGCAGCCTTGATATTTGACTAGCAGCCGTAACTGGGTTTGTTGTTGAACGCCGGTGAGCGGCAGAATGACTTTGAGGTGGTCGCGGTAAATTTCGACATCGCCAAAAAACTCATCATGCTTGATTTTGCCGCCCGGCAGTTCGGCGGTTTCGGCCGCGATGCCGTCGCTTTGCGAGGCGAAAGCCAATTTGTTGCGATATAGATAATAGCCCTCGTGTATTTCCCAGTTCAGTTCGATTCGGTTTTTGGACAAGGCCTGGGCTGACAACTTGAAGGCCTGTTCCGGGGGGAGTAATTCTTCAGCGGTGATGGCGGCAAGTTGTTGACTGAAAAAAGTCAATAAAAACGCAACAATTAAGAAGCAACGAGACATGAGTCTATCCATTTCAAATAGTCGGGGAGGCCACGGTCGATTGAGACTGCGATGATCTCCGGAAGTTCATAGGGGTGCAGAGCCTTGATTTGACGCTCCAGTTCCGGGTATTGCCCGCTATGTGATTTGATCAGCAACAGCTGTTCCTGTTCGGTTTCGACCTTTCCTTGCCAAAGATAGACCGAGGTTACCGATGGCAGGATGTTGATGCAGGCCGCTAGCTGCGCTTCTATCAGATGACTGGCGATTTTTTTCGCCGTGCATTGGTCTGGACAGGAGCAAAGAATAATTTGGTGCATGGTTCAATGTTACATTGTTTGTCATATTATCCTGGAAATTCGGGCCGGATGCCCATACTATTGAACTAATGTCGTCGGAAATTAGCATGACTAGTCTGACGTTAATTCAATTTTTATCGAGTATACTAAATGAAGATCGTGCAAATCATTTTCTTGTTTTTCCTGATTGTACCGTTTGTGGAAATTTATCTGTTGCTGCAAATCGGCGGGGTGATCGGGGTGTTTCCGACCGTGTTCATGGTCGTGTTTACCGCGGTGCTGGGCGCCTGGTTATTGCGTAAGCAAGGCTTGGCGACTTGGCAGCGCTTTCAGGCCAACCTGAATCAGGGAGCGATTCCGGCCTATGAAATGATCGAAGGACCGATGCTGCTGGTCGGCGGGGCGCTACTGCTGACCCCCGGTTTTTTTACCGATGTGCTGGGCTTTGCCTGTTTAGTGCCAAAGCTACGCAGAAAAATAGCTCGATATGTGATCGAAAACCACCTGATCGTCGCGCACGGCGGTTCGCCTTTCCAGCGCCGTGACAGGGCGGCGCCAGACGTCATCGAAGGCGAATATAAGAAAGAAGATTGAGTTCAATCCTCGTCTATTTTTTGAATCAATTTATGTATGCGGCGCACGCCGATGGCGACGACCGTCAGCACAAATGGGATCGAAATGCCGATGACCAACGGCGGATTAACATCCCAATCGGCCGATTTCATCGCCTGCGCGATCGAACCGATCAGGCTGACCGCGTAACTGGTGATTGCGAAAATAGACACGCCTTCCACGGTTCCTTGCAGGCGCACCTGCATTTTGGCGTGGGTGCTCACCGATTTCAATAAGTCCTGGTTTTGACGTTCGATCGAAATGTCGACGCGGGTGCGTAACAGTTCGCCGGCGTTACTGATGCGTTCGGACAGCAAATTAAAGCGTTTAGCGGTGGATTGGCAGGTGTTGATCGCCGGCTCCAGGCGTCTGCCCATGAATTCGCTGAACGTCTGCAAGCCCTGGATGCGTTTTTCGCGTAAATCCTCGATACGCTGGTTGACCAGGTTATAATAGGCGCTGGCGGCGCCAAAACGGTAATGGTTGCAGGAAATATGATTTTCCACCTCGGCGGCCAGCGTGGTCAGTTCGTCGAGCAATTTGCCGTCGTCGCAACCGGCTTCCGCCATCGCCGCGGTAATGGCGATCAGCTGGTGGTCGGCCTTGATCAAGACAGGCGTCAGTTTGCGGGCGATCGGGAAAGCCAGCAGGGCCATGACCCGATAGACTTCGATTTCAAACAGGCGTTGCAGCAGGCGGCCGGCCTGGGCGTTTTTCAGATGATCATCGACGATCAGAAAACGGCTGAAACCGTCGATATGTATCCTGAAGTCGGTATAGGCTTGGGCGGCGCCGCCGCTGACCTTGGCGCCAATCAGCGCATTACCGGCGAAAAAATGCGCCATCGCTTCAATGTCGTCGGTCGTTTCAGAGGCAGGAATAATGGCGGCGTGCGCCGCGACGATCACTTTGCCCACCAGCTGCGCCATCCAGTCCACCGGAACGCTTTTCAGCGCCGGCTCCTTGAAGGGGTCTGACTGCTGCTGCTTATGCACATAGAAGGTGTAGGTGGTAAATTCGCCGTGCTGTTCCCAGCGCAACTGAAAATTATCGTAACGGGCGCTGAAATGGTTGGCGTCCTGTTTGGGAGGCGTGACGCCGAAACGTTCGCATAGCTCAATCAGATGAATGCGGTCTTGTTTTTTCTCGTCACTGCTCTGCATCAAGGTGAGATGGGAGGCGCTTACCGGGAGATCCAGGATCACCGAGGAGCGAGCATGAACCTCATTGTGTAACTTGAATCGTTGCGGATGATTGTCTGGCAGGGGGAAGAGCGTGGTCACAAGTGGTAATGGCGCTGGGTTATTTTACAGGTGCTGTTTCTGACGACTTGCTCGAAAACAAGCGCTAGCCGACTAGGGGCCGTTTCGAAACAGCGGAGCGATTAAAATCCGGCTAGACCGGCATCGTTTTGCTCGTCATAATAGGCGGTTGTGCTGAGCCCATGCCTGAACTTTTATGCTTCGACATGGACTCAGAGATGTTCGCTGATTAATTCTCGGCGCCTTTTTCATGTTCCTCGAGGGAGTTTCTTTCCAGGCCTGAATAAGCCGGGCACCAGCCGGAATAACCGGTTGCGACCAGGACGACGCCCAGAAGCAGCAATATTATGCTAGCGGTGAAAAGAGAAATCAGCAGTAGGGCCGCTCCGGCCGCCAGGCGAATTTTTTTTTCTTTTTCACCGACGTTATGTTCAAATTTAATCATACGTTTTACATCAAAGCTCATCTTCAAACCCTCGTTATGTCGTTATTATTATGCCGTCCTGATTAAAGGCATTTTACCGTAAACAGCAAATATACACAGCTCCTAGAAATGTGCAAGTTATAAAAGATGGAAATAAGTTCAATAATCAATTCCCTTAACGATGCTCAGCGTGTCGCCGTTTCGGCGCCGGGACAGGCTATGCTGGTTTTGGCCGGCGCCGGTAGCGGCAAGACTCGGGTGCTGGTGCACCGTATCGCCTGGCATATTCAAGTCGACGGCGTGTCGCCGCATAATATCCTGGCGGTGACCTTCACCAACAAGGCGGCGACCGAAATGCGTGGTCGCATCGAGGAGCTGTTAAATATCTCCGCCCGTTCGATGTGGATAGGCACTTTTCACGGTCTGGCGCATCGCCTACTGAGGCGTCACGCCAAACAGGCCGGTTTGACGGAGTCCTTTCAAGTGATCGATGCCGATGACCAGCTGCGCCTGATCAAACGATTGCTTAAAAACCTTAGTCTGGACGAGGCGAAATGGCCGCCGAAGCAGGCGCAGTGGTTCATCAATGCGCAGAAGGATGAAGGTGTCCGGGCTAAGCATATGTTGGATTCCGGGGATTTTTATCAACGCCAGATGATTGCGATTTATCGCGCCTACGAAGAAGTATGCGAGCGCTCCAGCTTGGTCGATTTCGCCGAATTGCTGCTTAGGGCGCATGAATTGCTGCGTGACAACGAGGATGTGTTGGCCTTCTATCAACAGCGTTTTCGCTTCGTCCATGTCGATGAGTTTCAGGATACCAACACGATTCAGTATGCTTGGTTGCGTTTGTTGACCGAGGGTCGCGACAACCTGTTCGTCGTCGGCGATGACGATCAGTCCATCTATGGCTGGCGTGGCGCGAAAATAGAAAATATTTATAATTTTCAGTCCCATTACCCCAATCATAAGGTGGTGCGATTGGAGCAGAATTATCGCTCCAGCGGACAGATTCTGAAGGCGGCGAACAGCTTGATCGCCAATAACGACGGTCGGATGGGCAAGGAGTTGTGGACGGACGCCGGCGATGGCGAGCCGATCTCGCTATATACCGCCTTCAACGAGCAGGACGAAGCCTATTTCGTCGTGGAAAAAATTCGCCAATGGGTTAACGATGGCGGCAGGCGCAGCGATGTCGCGATTCTTTACCGCTCCAACGCCCAGTCGCGCCAATTCGAGGAAAAATTGATGAGCACCGGCACACCCTACCGGGTTTATGGTGGCTTGCGTTTTTTCGAGCGGATGGAAATCAAAAATGCGCTGGCTTATTTGCGCTTGATGAGCAACCGCCATGACGATGCCTCGTTTGAACGGGTGGTCAATACGCCTGCCCGAGGCCTCGGCGCGAAAACGCTGGACGATATCCGAGCGTTGGCGAGGGGGCAGGGGATTTCGTTGTGGCAGGCGGCCGCCGAGTCGATTGCGCAGGGCAAGCTATCCGCGCGAGCGGCCAACGCCATGAAGGGCTTCATGGCGCTGATCAAGCAGCTGGCCGATGAGGTCGAAGACAAGGAGTTGTTTGAAAAGGTCAAGGCGGTCGTCGAACACAGTGGCCTGATCGGATTATATAAAAAGGAGAAGGGTGATAAGGGCGAAGCCCGGGTGGAAAACCTGGAAGAACTGGTTAATGCGGCGAGGTTGTTCGATTATGACGACGATAACGGAGAAAATCTCGGTGAGCTGGACATGTTTCTAGCCCATGCCGCATTGGAGGCCGGCGACATGCAGGGCGACGATTACGAGGACTGTGTGCAGCTGATGACCCTGCACTCGGCGAAAGGATTGGAGTTCAAACAGGTGTTCCTGGTCGGTTTGGAGGATGGGCTGTTTCCGTCGCTGCAATCGACCGAGGACCCCGCTCGCCTGGAGGAAGAAAGGCGCCTCTGTTATGTCGGCATTACCCGGGCCATGGAGCAATTGTATCTGACCCATGCCGAATCCAGGCGTCTGTACGGCAAGGAAAGTTATCCACGCCCCTCCCGTTTCATTCGTGAAATTCCGCCCGAATTTATCCAGGAAATTCGCCTGCGCGCCAATGTGAGTCGTCCGGTGACGGCGACGGTGCAGCCCCGTTCATCGATGCTGGGCGGCAGCTATAAACTCGGCCAACGCGTCAGCCACGCTAAATTCGGCGAGGGCGTGGTATTGCAGATGGAAGGAGAGGGCGCCCAGGAGCGGGTGCAGATCAATTTCCACGAGGTCGGCTTGAAATGGCTGATGGTGTCTTACGCCAAGCTGGAAGCCTTATGAGATCGGCGCGGCTCGGCAGCACCGGTATGGGATAGCGGGACTGCCGAGCGTAAGTCCCGCCATTCTGGTCCTTATTTAACCAGCGACTTAACCGCCTCGACGACATGTTTGGCGGTGAGGCCGAATTCTTCGAATAATTGTTGCGCCGGGGCCGATTCACCGAAACGATCGATGCCGACGACCTTGCCGTGCAGGCCGACATACTGTCGCCAGAAAGGGGTGACGCCGGCTTCCACCGCGACGCGTGCGCTGAGTTCCGCCGGTAAAACGTGTTCCTGATAAGCAGGGTCCTGGGCGTCGAATACCGAGGTGCTAGGCATCGAGACGACGCGCACCGGAATGCGGCGGCGTCCCAGCATGCTGGCCGCTTCCATCGCGATTTCGACTTCTGAGCCGGTGGCGATGATGATCGCCTTCGGCGCCTTGTTGGGCTCTTTCAAGATATAGGCGCCGCGCTTGATATCGGCAAGTTGTTGCTGGTTCCGTTTTTGATGGGCCAGGGCCTGGCGCGAGAAAATCAGGCAGCTCGGGCCCTCCTGTCGTTCGATCGCGGCCTGCCAGGCGACGGCCGATTCGACCGCGTCACAAGGACGCCAGACCGCCATATTCGGAATCATGCGCAAGGTAGCGGTTTGCTCGATGGGTTGGTGGGTTGGGCCGTCCTCGCCCAAGCCGATGGAGTCGTGAGTGAAGACGTTGATGGTGCGAATTTTCATCAACGCCGACATGCGAATGGCGTTGCGGGCGTATTCCGAGAACATCAGGAAGGTGGCGCCGTACGGAATGAAGCCGCCATGCACGGCTATGCCGTTCATGATCGCGGTCATGCCGAATTCGCGGACACCATAATAAATGTAATTGCCGGCATGATCATCTTTGTTGACATCCTTGCTGCCTTCCCACAGCGTCAGGTTTGAACCGGCTAGGTCGGCCGAGCCTCCGATAATTTCAGGCAACAAGGGGCCGAAGGCGTTCAAGCTGTTTTGCGAGGCCTTGCGGCTGGCGATATTTTCCGCCTTGGAATTGACCTCTGCAATGAATGCGGCCGATTTTTCCGACCATTCCGCCGGCAGTTCGCCCCGCAGGCGTCGTTCGAATTCCTCGGCCAATTTAGGGTAAGCGTTGCGATAGGTGTCGTAACGCTGCTGCCAGTCCTGTTCCATATGCGCGCCTTTTGCTTGGGCGTCCCAGCCCTGGCGGATGTCGTCCGGAATTTCAAAGGCCGGATGCGGCCAGTTCAGCAGTTTTTTCGTCAAGGCGATTTCTTCTTCGCCCAAGGGCGCGCCGTGACAGGATTCCTGTCCTTGTTTATTGGGCGAGCCATAGCCGATCGTGGTCTTGCAGATGATCAATGAGGGTTTATTCGTGACCGATCTGGCCTCTTCGATCGCGGCCCGGATTGCCTCGGGGTTATGACCATCGACTCGGGCGATGACGTGCCAGTTATAGGCGTCAAATCGTTTCACCGTGTTGTCGGTGAACCAGCCTCTGACTTCGCCATCGATCGAAATGCCGTTGGCGTCGTAGAATGCAATCAGTTTGCCGAGGCCCATCGTGCCGGCCAATGAACAGGTCTCATGAGACACGCCTTCCATCAGGCAGCCGTCGCCGAGAAAGGCATAGGTGTAATGATCGACGATGGTATGGTCATGGCGGTTGAACTGGGCCGCTAACGTCCTTTCCGCCAGCGCCATGCCCACCGCATTGCTGATGCCCTGGCCCAACGGCCCGGTCGTCGTTTCGACGCCGGGCGTGTAGCCTAATTCAGGGTGGCCCGGGGTCTTGGAATGCAATTGTCTGAAGTTTTTCAGGTCATCGATGCTGACGTCATATCCGCTCAGATGGAGCAGCGAGTAGAGCAGCATCGAGCCGTGGCCGTTTGATAGGACGAAGCGGTCTCGATCCGGCCAGGAAGGATTGGTCGGGTTATGTCTTAAAAAATCGTTCCACAATACTTCGGCGATATCCGCCATGCCCATAGGGGCTCCGGGGTGTCCTGAATTGGCCTTTTGCACGGCATCCATCGATAAGGCGCGAATCGCATTAGCAAAATCACGGCGGCTAGGCATAGTAATCTCCAAAGACTGGTTTCAATAATGTTTTTATTATAACCAAATATGGCATGAAACTAGGAATAGGTTGTTTACCTGCAGCAATTCCCACTTTGGCGTTCAAAAAGGGCATGGGGTGTGTTTGGCGAGGATGTCGGCAGCAAGGATGCTGCCGTCAAGCCCCCAGGGATGGGTTTACGGCGCTCCTCGACAGACACACCCCATGCCCTAAACCCCGCAAAAATACTCAAACTGGGAATTGCTGGTTTACCTGAATGAAACAGTAAAGAAGAGGGTAAAAAAAACGCCGTATTCGATATTTATCGAATACGGCGTTGATCATTCAAGCTCTGACCCGGCGCGTACGCCGATGGGCGATTGATTGCTAAGGCGTTAGGCCTTCGCCTACGATGACAACCTTCAGGGCGTTGGTGCCGCCGGCTTGGCCGGTCAGGTCGCCCTTGGTGATGATGAACTGATCGCCTTGTTTGGCCTGGCCACGCTCTTTCAGCTTATTGATGATGTCGCGGTTGACCTCGGCATGATCGGCGGCCTGAAATTCGAACGGCACCGGGAAAACGCCGCGATAAAGCGTGACCTTACCCAAGGTCTCTTCGTGATTGCTGAAGGCGAAAATCGGTATGCCCGATCTGACCCGTGACATCCACAACGGCGTGGAGCCGGACTCCGTCAACGCGGCGATGCCGGCGATCTTGGTGTGGTTGGCCAAATACATGGTCGACATCGCAATCGCCTCATCGACGCGTTCAAAGTTTTCCGAGACGCGATGTGTAGAGGTTCTGACGCTGGGCTGTTTTTCCGTTTCCTGGCAGATGCGCACCATCGCCTCGACCGCTTTGACCGGGTAGCGGCCGGAAGCCGTTTCGGCCGACAGCATGATCGCATCGGTTCCGTCAACGATGGCGTTGGCGACGTCGAAGACCTCGGCGCGGGTCGGAATCGGATTTTCAATCATCGATTCCATCATCTGCGTCGCGGTAATGACCGCTCTTTTCAGCTCTCTCGAGCGTTTGATCAGATGTTTTTGCGCTTCAGGGAGTCGGGCGTCGCCGATTTCCACACCCAGGTCGCCACGAGCGACCATGATAACGTCGGAAGCCAGGATGATTTCATCGATCACTTCCATCGCTTCGGCGCGCTCCACCTTGGCTACGATGCCGGCGGTGCTGCCTACGGCTTCGAGCAAGCGGCGCGCCTCATGCAAATCTTCGGCGCAACGCGGGAAGGATACCGCTACGAAATCGGCCTTGATTTTGCCGATCGTTTTAATATCCTCCTTGTCCTTTTCGGTCAGCGCGGCGGCGGAAAGCCCTCCGCCTAGCAAGTTAATGCCCTTGTTGTTGGATAAATCGCCGCCGACCACGACGGTGCAATTGACGCGTTTGCCATCGGTATCGACCACGTCTAAAACGACGCGGCCGTCATCCAGCAATAGTCGGCTGCCGGGTTTTACTTCTTGCGCCAACGGTTCGTAAGTGATGCCGACTTGAGTGTTGTCGCCATCGTTCTCACCTAGATTGATATCCAATGCAAAGGCCTGGCCTTCCTCCAGCCTAACTTTAGTGTCTTTGAAGCGGGCGATACGGATTTTAGGTCCTTGCAGGTCGCAGAGGATACCGACCCGACGGCCGGTTGTCCTGCTCAATTCACGAACCCTGTTAGCTCGGTCAATGTGATCCTGGGCTGAACCATGAGAAAAGTTCATGCGCACCACGTCCAGACCGGCGTCAAATAAACCTTCCAGTACGCCAGGTTTATCGGTAGCCGGGCCCAGTGTAGCCAGGATTTTGGTTCTTCGTAACATAGATTATTTGAATTATTTAAGGGTTATTTAGCGTTAACTAAGGCAACAGTGGTGTCCAGCATGCGGTTTGAGAAACCCCATTCGTTGTCGTACCAGGACAGCACTTTGATGAAGTTACCGTTGATGACTTTCGTTAACGATTTGTCATAAGTTGAAGAGGCCGGGTTGTGGTTGAAGTCGATTGAAACCAGTGGTTTCGCATTGATGTCCAGGATACCTTTCAACGGACCTTCGGATGCCGCAGTCAGAATTTCGTCGATTTCTTCTTTGCTGGTGGCGCGACTGGCGGTGAAGGTCAAGTCGACGACAGAGACGTTGATGGTTGGTACGCGAATCGCGAAACCATCCAGTTTGCCGGCCATCTCTGGCAATACCAGGCCCACGGCTGCCGCTGCGCCGGTTTTGGTTGGAATCATCGATTGTGTCGCCGAACGGGCGCGACGCAGGTCGGAGTGATAAACGTCGGTTAGAACTTGGTCGTTGGTGTATGAGTGAATGGTCGTCATCAGGCCTTGTTCAATACCGATGGTATCGATCAGCGGTTTGACCAGCGGGGCCAGACAGTTGGTTGTGCAAGACGCATTGGAAATAACGGTGTCGGATGCTTTTAGGGTCTCATGGTTGACGCCGTAGACGATGGTGGCGTCGACATCGCTGCCGCCAGGCGCCGAGATGATCACTTTTTTCGCGCCGGCATCGAGGTGGGCTGAAGCCTTGGCTTTGTTGGCGAAAAAGCCGGTGCATTCATGCACGACATCGACGTCCAGTTCGGCCCAAGGTAGTTTGGAGGGGTCTCTTTCCGCCAAAACTTTGATTTTGTCGCCGTTGATTACCAGGTATTCACCTTCAACGCTGACTTCTCCAGGGAATTTGCCGTGAGCGGAGTCGTATTGAGTCAAGTGAGCATTGGTCTCCGCATCGCCCAGATCGTTGATTGCAACAATCTGAATCTCATCGGTGCGACCTGATTCGTACAATGCGCGAACGACGTTACGTCCAATACGGCCATAGCCATTGATTGCAACTTTAATTGCCATAGAATGTTCTCCGGAGTGAAAGTGAAAAGCATTAGGAATGTGCCGGAAGGCACTTGAAAAATCGCTTTACTATAGCAAATTAATAGGGTATTCGTCTATAACTAAGCAAAGGTTCAGCAATTCCCACTTTGGCGTTCAAAAAGGGCATGGGGTGTGTTTGGCGAGGATGTCGGCAGCAAGGATGCTGCCGTCAAGCCCCCAGGGATGGGTTTACCCAGCACCTAAATTCCATGGCTACTGGACTATATTTTACATTCCAGGATAATTTAGGGGCTGGGTGAACGGCGCTCCTCGACAGACACACCCCATGCCCCTAAACCCTGCAAAAATACTCAAACTGATGGGAATTGCTGGCAAAGGCTAGGCCGGTTAACAGTTGCCAATAAAAGCTGAACTGCCTTAGCATGAAGAAAAAAATAACAAATAACTATGATTTTCCAGTGAGAGGAACTATGAAAAGGCGTGAATTTATTTGTAAGGCAGGCTCAGGTTCGTTGATGGCGGGAGCGGCGCTGGCTACGCCCGGCATCGCGAGGGCGGCAAGCGAATTTAAATGGAAGATGGTCACGGCTTGGCCGAAAAATTTTCCTGGCTTAGGCACTAATGCCAATTTATTGGCTGAAATGATTACCGAGATGAGCGGCGGCCGTATCAACGTCAAAGTCTACGGCGCTAGAGAATTAGTACCGGCTTTTGAGGTATTTGATGCAGTGGCGAAGGGCACGGCCGAGATGGGCCATGCCGGCGCCTATTATTGGAAAGGCAAATCGGAGGCGACGCAGTTTTTTTCCGCGGTGCCGTTCGGTTTGACGGCACAGGAAATGAATGCCTGGTTGTATTACGGCGGCGGCCTGGAATTATGGCGGGAGCTCTATAAGCCTTTCGGCATTATCCCCGCGCCCACCGGCAATTCCGGCGTGCAAATGGCGGGGTGGTTTAACCGTGAAATTAACAACGTCGATGACCTGAAAGGCTTGAAAATGCGCATACCAGGCTTAGGTGGCGAGGTGCTGCGCAGAGCCGGAGGCACCACCGTCAATATGCCGGGCGGTGAATTGTTTACTTCGCTGCAATCCGGTGCGCTGGACGCCACCGAGTGGGTCGGACCCTATAACGATCTGGCCTTCGGCCTGCATAAGGTGGCCAAGTATTACTATTATCCGGGCTGGCATGAGCCGGGTTCAACGATGGAGGCCTTGATTAACGAAAAGGCTTTTAACGCGTTGCCCAAGGATTTGCAGCAAATCGTTCTGGTCGCTTGCAAGGCGGCGAATATGGATATGATTTCGGAATATACCGCGCGTAACAATCAGGCCTTGGATACCTTGATCAATAAGCACAAGGTCAAAGTCATGCCGTTACCTGACGAGGTGTTGAAAACCTTGCGTCAATTGTCCGACCAAGTCGTGCAGGAACTATCGGAGAAGGATGCGCAGGCGAAAAAGATTTATGATTCGGTGATGCGATTTCGTCAGCAGGTCTCGCAGTGGGGGAGGGTTTCGGAACAGGCGTTTTTAAAGGCTCGGATGTTATGATGAAGTGAGTCGAAAGGGGCTGCTAAGGTATTAACAGCCTCCGCGAGGCTTGGCGTCTTGCTTTAGAATTGAACTGATTGTTCGGCCAGTCTGATGCATTCAAACATCAAGTTGTCGACACTCTGTTCGGTATGGTCGGCGGCGAATTGCAGGCCATATTCATAGGGCTCGTTAATGTATTTGACGAGGCCGTGAATTGAAATCGGAATACCGGACTGCGGCATGATGATGGCAATCTTGATGTTGCAGTGGTCAATTTCGGTATGTAACGGACTTCTCAGTCTTATCTTGATGCCGCTATAACTCAAATTGACGATATCGCCTTCCACGACGATTTCTTCCTCGGGAGCTGGCGGTTCGATGATGACGTCGGCGAACAGGTCCTTCGGCAGAAATCGAGGGTGAACGCGTTTTTCTTGGTCCATTTTTGTCCCCTTGATCTGACTAGCGTGTTGAGTATAGGCGTTAATTCCTAATCGGGTAAAGTTTATTTGTAACTATTCAGTGTCTTTCAAGATTTAGGCAGTAGGTCATTGATTTCTCAGGACGCGTTCATCCAGCACCTAAATAAACGACGATTATTAATCATAGCCAAGAGTCTATGGTATTTAGGCGCTGGGTGAATACATCTCTGGCAGCTAATGTATCCCTGGGCAGCAATTCCCAGTTTGAGCATTTTTGCTGTGTTTAGGGCATGGGGTGTGTCTGTCGAGGAGCGCCGTTCACCCAGCACCTAAATTATCCTGGAATGTAAAATATAGTCCAGTAACTATGGAATTTAGGTGCTGGGTAAACCCATCCCTGGGGGCTTGACGGCAGCATCCTTGCTGCCGACATCCTCGCCAAACACACCCCATGCCCTTTTTGAATGCCAAAGTGATGATATGGACTCCTCTCCACCCTCTAACGGTGTCACAATACACCTACTAACAACTTAAACAGAACAAAGAGGAGTTCGAGATGAATCTTAACGTAGTGGGTTTAGATATTGCAAAACTAGTGTTTCATATGTTCATGATGCAAGACGGCAAAGCAAAGAAAAAGAAATTGAAACGGTCGGAACTGTTGGCCTTTGTGGCTCAGATGCCGGTGAGCGTGATCGCGATGGAAGCCTGCGGCGGCGCTCATCATTGGGCCCGGGCATTTCAGGCCCTGGGCCACGAAGTAGTGCTGTTGAATACTCGCTTCGTGAAGGCATTCGTGGTTGGCAATAAAAACGATTACAACGACGCCGAGGCGATTTACACGGCGGCCTGCCAGCCGAACAAACGCAGCGTGGCGATCAAAGGCATTGAGCAGCAAGACTTAGCCATGCTGCAAGGTGTCCGGCGAGGTAAGGTGGACGAACGCACGGCCTTGGTCAATCAAATGCGCGGTTATCTGGCTGAACGAGGCATCGTGCTGCCGCGTAGCGTGAATCAGTTCAGAAAACAACTGCCCAGTATTCTGGAGGACGGGGAAAATGACCTCAGCACGCTGAGCCGGAAGCTGTTTGCCGAGCAGTATCAAGCGCTGAAAGCCTTGGACGAAGCGATCCGGGCTCTGGACCGGGAAATTACGGCAGTATGCCAAAACAATGCCTTAGCCCGACGATTGCTTGACATACCGGGTATCGGTCCTTTGACCGCCATTTTGGCCACGGCTGACGTCGGCGATGGCAAGGGTTATGATTCGAGCCGAGATTACGCGGCCAGCTTGGGGGTGGTGCCAAGGCAGCACAGCAGCGGCGATAAGCAGGTATTACTGGGTATCAGTAAACGCGGCAACCGCCAATTGCGCACATCCTTGATTCACGGGGCAAGAGCGGTGCTGAAATACTGCGGTGACAAGAGCGACCCCTTGAGCCTGTGGCTCAAAGGCTTGATTGAACGGCGAGGCTTCAACAAAGCGGCCGTGGCTTTGGCCAACAAGAACGCCCGGATCATTTGGGCGCTGGCAACGCGTGGCGGCGATTACGTGCCACAAATGGCCTAAGCCGATGAAAACCGGGTTATCCTCCCTTTGCCCACAAGCTCCGAGCACGATTGAAGGGCTCTACGCATGTGGACAAAGCGTGGATAACCCTAACAACACTGTAGTAAACGAGTTCAACCAAATTGCGGAGGCAAGACTCTCAAAGTGATGACATTCAACAGGTCAGACCGGCGCTTTTAAAATCCGTTATTCCCGAAGATTCCTTGAAATCGGCAAAGTGATAGAGATAAAAGCGCGCGGATAGCTTCATCAGGGCCCGAAGGTCGATAAATACCTTCATCAAGAGGCCGAATATATGGCGGCAATCTCGATCTCTGTTGGAAACATCATTTTTGAACAATCTTGGCTTGCAATTGGAGAGGAGTCCATATATGGGAATTGCTGATCCCTGGGCGAGGCGAGTTATTTAACCCGCCTTAAACGTTTAGCTTACTCTAATTACAGCTGAACCGTTTAGGACCTCGTTGTCCTGCATGTCGCATAGCGAACATGCAGGCTACTTGCTTTTCGCGCCGAGGGCGGCGCTCCTACGCAAAGCACCGTTTTGCATTCGGATGTGCTGAACTGCGTGAAGCGCATCAAAAACCGGTGCGCTTCCTATCGTCAGCACACCCTACCCACATTCGTGAGATGGATCGCGCGCAGCGGATCGGCTAAAATCATTCAATGCACGCGGGGCGGGTTATTTAACACGCCCTAAACGTTTAACTTACTTTAGGCGTAATTATTAAGGAAGCGCTGAATAAATTCATCCTGGATTTCTCTGCGCCCGGTTAAGGAAAAGGCGATTTCTCTTGATCTCACAAAATCTATCGCTTATTGCGATCGATTTTGATCGTGCATCCCGGAACTCCAGGAAATTCTGAAGTAATCAGCCTTTCCTTAATTCAATAAACGGGATTCGATTTTTTGTTTGTATTGTAAAAAATGGACGGTGTGTGCTTGGCTGAGGCTGGCGACGCCGAGGATGTGGGGGGGAACGTCGATTTCATTGATATGGAAGGGGTAATCGTCATGACCGCTTCTGAATGCCAGTATATGTTTCCTGACATCGGTAAATAGCTTGTCGTTGCTGGACGATGAGAATTTGTGGTCATTGCAGAATATCACGATAGGGTTGCGCCGGTTCGGGGTTGTTTTGGCGGTAATGCGGATGTTCAGCGCCATCAACGATAATCGAGGTTTTACTTTGATGGCCTGGCAGGAGACGACGCCAGCCGAATTCTTGTGAATTTCAAAAAAGCGGATGTATATATCATTAGGCACTTTGGCTTGGTCGACCAGGCCATGCAGAAAGGCGGCATAGTTGCTCAGGATTTGTTCCGGTTTGGTATTGACGTGTTGTCGGGTAAACAGCGCTGCCTTTTCATCGATGATATAGAGGGCGACATGTTTTTTCCCGACATGGTAGAAAACCTGAATGGTGTTGGCCTTGATTTGGCCGTATAAGTAGGGAATATAAGTGTCGCTGAGCACATGGTCATCAAAATGTACCGGGGCGAAATGTTGCTGAGTTGCGGAGAGTTCCTGCAGTAGCAAATCATTGCTCTCCAGGCGGCAAAGAGTTAACTGCTGGTCCCGCCGGGTAAAGACAAGATAACCGTTCTGGGCGGGCAAAATATAACGCCAGTTTGATTGCGGATGATTGAAAAGCTTTAACAGTCGATTGAAGATGGTTTGGATGCGCAAGACGATGCTTTTCGCCCTTAATGGGGTATGACAAACTAACTGCAGGCTATCGGCTGTCAGTGGCGCCTCGGTGTTATTGAAAATTTCGCTGAGGCAATGGAAAAAACCTTCGATGCCCTGGTATTTCGCCGTCGTGACTTCCCCCCAAGTGGATAACGAAACCCGGTCGATGCGTTGCACGAAACATTGGCGATTCTCGCCATAGCTCAATGGGTCGGAACGGTGGCTCATGATCACTTGGTCGTCATCGCGCCTCTCTTGTAGCGTTTCGCCTAGATTGATGAATAGTAGCGACGCACGTAAACGATTCGGGTGATTATAAACCGCCAATGAATCGGCGGACGAATGCTGAATCGTGGAAAAAAACTCCTGCAATCGCTTCAATATTTGTAGCGTTTCCGCTTCATTAACGTTCAGGTTGTTGGACTGCAGATGTATCTTCAGCTTAGTCTGATACAGGCCGTTAATTACCACCCAGGAGAGAATTTCCAGCAAGCTTTCGCCTTCGGTCACGGCGCTTGCCGCCGCCACTTTGTTGCGCTCGACATAACCGCAGTATAGCCGCCAGAGCGGCTCGGCGTGTTCCTGGTCGATCTCGATCACCGACAACAGCTCTTCTTTTTTATGAATGCTGGCGCAGGTGGTGATGATTTCGATCTTGCCCGGCTTATATTCCAAAAAGGCATGTAATTTTCTGCCGATTAGTTTCAGGTCGTTATTGTCGTGATAATTTCCTTGAGCATGTTGGCCGGCAAAGCGCAAAATCATGCGTAGGCACTGCTTCAATTGATCGCGAATAATGGCGTGTTCGTGCTTGGCTTTGTTGATGTCCCAATACCGGTGTTTGCTGAATTTTTCCAGCATATCGCCGGGCCAACGCCATTGTTCGGCTATGTTCTGCAAGTAATGTTCGCGTAGCGCACGCGACCTGGGGTCCAGGGACTTCGGGGAGGAGCCGATGATTTTCAGATAAAAGCATTGTCGCGATAGCGCCAGGCGTTTTCGTGAGGCGACCAAGTGCAGGTAGTCTTCGACCTTTTCGTAGATCAACAGGTAGGGGTCCAGTTTATCGATATCGAATTGGCCTTGATAAATGGCGCGTTTAAGACTCCAGCTAATCCATTGGGGATGCGGATATTCGCTGGCATAGCATTCCATCAAAAAAAGTTTCAGCAGCGATTTATAGGGCGAAGCTAATGATTTATAGATATGCCACAGCGTGGCGCTGATGAATTCTTCGGCGGGGACCGCTTGTAGGCTGCCGAAATCGATGACTTCATGAGCCGATATGAAGCGGTTTTCCAGTAAATGATTGACATAGCCGGTGTAATTGTGTTCCTGGTGCGGAGGGACTGCCCACCAGGCGGGAACTTTGCCGGCCAGATAAATCGCAGTTCGGTAAAACTCCTCCAACAGCAGATAATGTTGGGTTTTGCCGCTGCTTTCCGTGGAAATCGGGGCATTTTCGCCGCGTCGGAATTGTTCGCTGTTGATGAGAAAAAAATGCGCCTCGATATTCAATGACTGCGCCCATTTTTCCACCGCGATGGCTTTTTGTTGCAGTTCCTCGATGGCTGTGCTATCCAGCTTAGAGGAATGACAAAGCCAGATATCCATGTCGCTGGTTTTGGAAAAGGCGATGCTGCCGACGCTGCCCATCAGGAAAATCCCTTCGATGGGATAATCGCGCAGCGCCTTGCGGGTATAGCGAAAACTCTTGGAAAATTGTTTCGCCGCCTGCAGACTGGTTTTGTTCGGCGCGTAGTCGGGAATGCCGGCCGGTGTTTCGGTGGATATGAAGCCGGGCAGCAAGGGGAGGTTTTGATGAAAAATGAGCGGCAGCAGGTGCAGAAAGTTCCGCTGTCTCGGCTGCAGAAAGTTTTGCACGTTGAGCAGCCGATACTGATTCAGGTTCTTGAAGCGCTGAATAATGGCGTGCAGATCTTTGGTGCTGATGTCTTCGCCGGGTGAACCGAGCGTGATGGGAAGGTAATTTTTTTTCAAGACAGCTTAGGCAAAGAGAATCGTTTAGTTAAGTATATACCTCGGTTCGGTTAAGAAACGTAAAGAGTATCAGGCGGCGATTCCAGAAGACGCCGTTCACCCAGCACCTAAATACCATAGGCTATTGATTATACTTCTTCCATCAACGCCTGATACTCATGTCTCTCAACCAGTTGGGCATTTGTTTATTCCGAATGTAGATTAAGTATAGAAAAAATTACAGCGGCTTGTGCAAGATTAACTGGGTATAGGTATCGCTTGTTTGATGATAACAGTTCAAGCGACTCAAGCAGGCGTGGCCGATGCCGATTTGAAAACTCTGTCTGAATGGGATGCCCAGCAGCTGTGACAATAAGGTGCGAATCACGCCGGCATGCGTGACGACTAACAGATGTTGTTCAGGATAGCGACTTAGCAATGCTTGCCAGGCGCGGTCCACCCGTCGACTAAAATCGGCGTGTTTTTCGCCATGCGGCGGCGTGTTGCCGCATGGGTCGGCATAATAGCGTGTCAGGGCTGCTGGCGATCGCTGTTCGATTTGCGCGGCGGTCTTGCCGTCCCAATCACCGAAATCGATTTCTTGCCAGCGCGCGTCGACGTGTAACGGAAGATTTTTCTGCTTAGCCAATTGCTTCGCGAAATCATGACAACGGGCTAATGGTGAACTGATGATACGATCCCAGCATTGGTCTGCGGTCTGCCGCTGCATTTGTCGCCACCCAAGCGGCGTCAGCGGGTCATCGGTGCGGCCACGATAACAGGCTCCGCCCAGGGCTTCCCCATGGCGGAGCAGGTCGATCGTCGTCGTTTTCACGATCCCTGCAATTGCGCTCTAGCGGCTTCAATCGCCGCCCTGACCGATGCCGGCGCGGTGCCGCCGATATGATTGCGGGCGGCGACCGAACCTTCCAGTTTCAAGATGTCGAACACGTCGTCGCCGATCTGGCTGGAAAACTGTTGCAGTTCGGTCAGCGAAATCTCGGACAGGTCGCGCTGTGTTTCGATGCCTAATCGCACCGCTAATCCGACCACCTCATGGGCGTCGCGGAACGGCATGCCTTTGCGAACCAGGTAATCGGCCAGATCGGTAGCGGTCGCATAACCCTGCTTCGCGGCTTGATACATATTATCTTTTTTGGCGCGTATGTTCGGCATCATGTCGGCAAAGGCGCGTAGGCAATTGATCAATGTGTCCGCGGTATCGAACAACGGTTCTTTGTCTTCCTGGTTGTCCTTGTTATAGGCTAGCGGCTGGCTTTTCATCAGCATTAACAAGGAAACCAGGTGGCCGGTGACTCGTCCCGATTTGCCGCGCACCAGTTCCGGAACATCGGGGTTCTTTTTTTGTGGCATGATCGATGAACCGGTGCAGAAGGCGTCAGGCATGTCGATGAAATCGAATTGGGCGCTGGACCAAAGTATCAGTTCTTCGGAGAAACGCGACAAGTGGAGCATGATCAGGCTGGCGGCGGCGCAGAATTCGATGGCGAAATCACGGTCGCTGACCGAATCCAGAGAATTGTTTGACGGTCTGCTGAAACCCAGCAATTCGGCGGTCATCTGGCGATCGATTGGATAGCTGGTGCCGGCCAGCGCGGCGGCGCCCAGCGGCATGACGTTGACGCGTTTGCAGCAGTCCTGCAGGCGCTCCCGGTCGCGGCTCAACATTTCGAACCAGGCCATTAGATGATGGCCGAAGGTGACCGGCTGGGCGACTTGCAGGTGGGTGAAGCCGGGCATGATGGTGTCGGCTTCTCGTTCCGCCAAAACCAGCAAGGCGTTTTGTAGGCGAGTTAATTGGGCTTCGATAGTGCCTATTTCGCTGCGCAGATAGAGGCGGATATCGGTTGCGACCTGGTCATTGCGGGAGCGGCCGGTATGCAGTTTTTTGCCGGCGACGCCGATCAGTTCGGTCAGTCGCGCCTCGATATTCATATGCACATCTTCCTGTTTGATCGACCAGTTAAAGTCGCCGCCGGCGATTTCCTCGGCGATCTGCGTCAGGCCGCGCTTGATATCGTTCAATTCCTCGGCGCTTAGAATACCGATTTTTGCCAGCATTTCGGCATGCGCCAGCGATCCCTGAATATCTTGCTGGGCCATGCGCTGGTCAAAATCAACAGAAGCGGTAAATACTTCAACAAAGGCATCCGTTGCTTCGGCAAAACGGGCGCTGGAAAGCTTTTCGGTATTAACTGTGGTCATAAGCGATGGTCAATAAAGAGATTAAAAGTCGAAATTATACCGGGAAATGATTCTTTTTTGTTTTGCGGTCAAATCCGCCAGCAATTCCCACTTTGGCGTTCAAAAAGGGCATGGGGTGTGTTTGGCGAGGATGTCGGCAGCAAGGATGCTGCCGTCAAGCCCCCAGGGATGGGTTTACGGCACTCCTCGACAGACACACCCCATGCCCTAAACCCCGCAAAAATACTCAAACTGATGCAAATCCGCCTTAGGGCTCAGTAAATGTTGTCGATCATTTGCATGAACCAGCGCGGACGGAATAACACGACATAGAGACCTATTAACGCCGTCACCGGAATGGGACTGACGTCGATCAGCATCAACAGCAAAAAAATGATGATGTATTTGAACCTGGAAACTAAATGGTTTTGACTCATAAGGCGTCGATTGGAAATTAGCCAGAATTTGCAGTTTATTATGTACCGAGTGCAAATATTAATCTAATCTTTACCATATAATCAGTCATTCCCATATATGGGCGTTTTTGCGCTGTTTACGGTCTGGAGTGTGTCTGTCGAGGAACACACCTCGAGCCTTCTTTGTTATCCACATTGGAAATTGCTGCCATATAGTGATTGACTCAGCATGCCGTTATGGAACTGCTGGGCAGGCTGTTTAGTCTCATGAAAAACGCAATAGGAGACCATCGTGAATAGGAAAGCATTGCTGATCTTCCCCTTATTTTTGTTGCTCAGTTCCTGTGCGACGGTCAAAGTCGATGTCGATTATGATGGCGCCGCCGATTTCAGTCAGCTGAAAAGATACGCTTGGCTGGAAGAGAAGCCGCCGTCTTCCGGTAACACCCTGCTCGATACCAATAACTTGTTGCACGACCGGATACACCAGGGGATCGATGCTTGGTTTGCCCGGCATGGTTACCGAAAAACTGAAGTCGATGAGGCCGATTTCCTGGTGCTTTACCGAGTGGTGGTGGAAAACAAAACTCGAGTGACGGTGTTGAGTCCTTATTATGATTATCCCTACAGCTGGCGCTTCGGTTATCACCGTTATTATTATAGTTCTTTTAGTTCTTTCGCCTGGAGCTATTATCCTGAGCATCGTGTCTATGAATATCAACGCGGCACCTTGATCATCGATATCGTCGATCCGAAAAGCAAGAAACTGCTATGGCGCGGCATGGCTTATGAGGACATCAGCCCCCACACCACGCAGGAAAAGAAACAGCGCTATGTGGGCCGCGCCATTAAATCGATACTGGCGAAATTTCCGCCGGGTGATGACGATTAACCCAGCACCTAAATTCCATGGTTACTGGACTATATTTTACATTCCAGGATAATTTAGGTGCTGGGTGAACGGCGCTCCTCGACAGACACACCCCATGCCCTAAACCCCGCAAAAATACTCAAATTGGGAATTGCTGCGATTAACCTGATTGCGTTACTCGTTCGACAAAACGTCTAACCATCAGTTTTTGGCTACCCTACTTAACAGGAATGGTGTGATGGTTCGGAGGCTGGGTGTAATCTGATTGTCATATTCGCCTTGTATACTGAACCGCCTAGCAGGGCGGTGCTTACCGGCCTACATCATTAACCGGCATTGCGGTCTGTTCAGGAACCAAACGAATGCATGAGCTTCATGACCATTTGATAACGATTATTCGGCATCACCAATTAACCTCGCTGTTTCAACCGATTGTAGACCTGAAAGGGAAAAGTATTTTTGCTCATGAGGCGCTGATCAGAGGACCGTCGGGCAGTCCATTGCATAAGCCTATCAATTTGTTCGCCGCTGCCGACCGGCTACAACAGTCGCTGGCATTGGAGCACGCCTGCCGTAAAGTCAGCATCAGGCAGTTTGCCGCACAAGGCTTGCCGCAAAAACTTTTTTTGAATGTTAGGCCGGCGGTGCTGATGGATCCGGCTTTCAAAAAAGGCAAGACCCTGGCATTTCTTCGTCAGGCCGGCATCGATGCCGGCCGCATCGTCATCGAAATTACCGAGCAACAACCCACCGATAATTTCCCGTTAATGCGTGATGCAGTCAGTCATTATCGCGGCATGGGCTTCGAGATTGCGTTGGATGATCTGGGCGCAGGTTATTCCGGCTTACGCTTATGGACCGAATTGTTGCCTGATTATGTCAAAATCGACCGACATTTTATTCAGGATATAGACAAAGATGCAGTAAAGCTGAAGTTCGTTCGCTCCCTGCAAAGCATGGCGGCGGCGACTCATTGTCGGGTCATCGCCGAGGGGGTGGAAACCGCGGGCGAATATCATGTCGTTCAAGCGCTAGGGCTTGATCTTGCCCAGGGCTATTATTTCGCCCGTCCGTCGGCCCAGGCGGTCACCGAAATATCCGCATCGCTATTCAACGAAAAAAGACAGAGCAATCCTTATCTTATCAACCGTTGCCCGTCTGTTCGGAAAAACATCGATCAGAACTCTCGTCAGGATCCTGAACAAGGGCCGCTTAAAGTCGCCGGATAATCTTAATCGTTTCAATGAATAGGGATCGTGGAGTGAAAATTATTCATATTTCACGCTGGATGGCGGTCATGCTGGCCGTCGCTATGGTTATATTTATCAGCGCCCTCGCCTGGTCGTTGAATCATCTGAGCCGCGCATTTCAGGGTGTGGAGCGATATGGGCAGCTAAAGGAGCAGGTGACTCGCCGCGTTCATGTGCCGATCAATGCCTATCTTGATTCCGGCGATGCGGCTTTATTGGTTGATATCGAAGAGAATATTCAGCGCTTGACGGCCGATGTCCGGCATGATCGGGCCTTGTCGGATAAGGCGCGTGCGGTTTTTGTTCGGCTGCTGGAGACGATTAACGAGGCGGTGGTCATTGATTTGCGGGCCGCCGGCAAATTGGCCGATCCGCAAGTTTTATTGGTCAACAATGAGAATCAGCTGGCCGATGAAATCGCCATGTTGTTCGCCTATGTCGAGCAGTCAACGGCGGTGAGCGCTCAAACCAAGCAGCAATATTTTGTGATTCTGGGCAAGTTGCAGCGAGCGCTGCAGCGTTTGGCCGCCACCCGACGGAATTATTTTGTCAGCTCGAACGAGGCGACGTTGCAAACCATTGCATCCTATCACCAGGAGTTGACCGATAGGGCGGCTGAATTGAGCGCCTATCCTCCGCTTGCCATCTATAGTCGGCAGGAACGTGACAATGATATGGCGCAATTGTTGGGCTGGGACGACGAGTCCGTTGAAAAGGTAGACAAGAGCGCTGAGCATGTTGCCGAAGTGTCTTCGCTGATCAAACGCTATCCTAAAGAGCTGCGAAACGCCCGGCGTTTCATCGAGCAGAAAAAAGCCGGTCGTCAAAAAACGGCAGAGCAAATGGTCGAGATACAACAGCGACTGCAGCGATTGGGGCAAAGCATCTCGACGGATTATCAGGCGACTGAAAATAAATTATATGGCCTGGTCTCCGTTTGTTTGCTTCTAATCGTGGCGGTGGGCGTGGCGTTGGTGTTGTTGCTGCGACATATCGCGATGATCATTAATCAAAGCGCTGAATACTTGCTTAAATTGGCTTCCGGAGATTTATGCGGATCGTTTCGCTTATCGAGCAAGGTCACCGAAGCCAATCAGCTACAACAGGCCATTGCCCAACTGCGAGAATATTTCAAGGTGCTGATCAGCAACATCGATCGAGAAACGGCGACCCTCGATAAATGTCAGCAGGCTGTGGTGAGCGGCACACAAAATATGAAAAGCATCGTCGCCGATCAGCAGCAATTGAGCGTGATTTCCGCCGAGCAAATGCAACAATTGTCGCTGTCGTTTCAAGAGGTTGCGGGCAATGCCGCGGAAACCCGAAATGCGACGACTTCGGCGCAGGAAAACATCGAGGAAGGCGTAAAAAAAATGCGCAATACCCGCGATCAGGTCGACGAGCTTTCCGCGGTGATCAATAATACCTCGGCGGCGCTGATGGCGCTGCAGGAAGACGCTAAAGCCATCGAAGGTGTGTTGGGCGTCATCGAGGGCTTTACCGAACAGACCAATTTGCTGGCCCTGAATGCAGCGATTGAAGCGGCGCGCGCCGGAGAGCACGGGCGCGGCTTTGCCGTGGTGGCCGATGAAGTGCGAAAACTGGCGTCGCATACCGCTGCGTCGGCAAGCGAAATTCATCTACTGGTCGAAAAGCTGAACAGCGCCACTCGGCAGACGGTGGCGCTGATGCAGGCGCAGCAGCAAACGGCCGGACAGACGACGCAGGCCGTCGAAGACATCGACCGGGTGTTCGCCGGCATTCATGCCTCGATCGTCGATATACACGAAAAGAGCGCACTGATCGCGGCGGCGGTCGAACAGCAGTCCGCAGTCACCGCGGAAGTCACCGAAGGTATAGGAAAGACCGCCGCCGCGGCCGGGGATTCCTTACAGGAGGCGCAGAATAACAAGACCAGCGCCGACGATCTCACGGTCGTCAGCGACAATCTACAGGCCTTAGTTAGGCAGTTTACCTTGCCATAGTCGCGGTTAACGTTTCTGCGCGAGTCGTTTAAGTCTTCTGCGTTTAATCGAATATTAGGCCGAGTGAATAACGGGATGAATCAAGGGTATAATTGCGCTGTTAGCAAACGCCCGGTGAATTAACCATGTCTTCGGAACAAACCTGCAGTCGTCTCGATTTTGCCTTCGCCCGCTTTCTCGGCGGACGTTCCGCGCTGTCCGGCGCCCAGCGGGAGGCGCTGGAGGCGCTAGCCGCGCATTTGTCGGCCCAGCAGGCGAGCGGCCATAGTTGTATCCGCGTCGATCGCGGCGCTAAGGATTTGCTGCGCGCTTCGGGCTTGCTGTCCGATTCGGCCACGGCGCCGCTGGTGTTGGAGCGGGACAGGCTCTATACCCAGCGTTATTGGCATTATGAGCAGCAGCTAGCGACGCAGATCAAACGTTTGTGCGCCTTGCATTTCGAGGCGGGCGATTCGACCGCGCTGATCGATCGTTATTTTCCCGTCTCGGGTGATCGGCCCGATTGGCAGAAGTTGGCGGCGGAAAAAGCGCTGACCCAGGCCTTCTGTATCATCACCGGCGGGCCCGGCACCGGCAAGACCACGACGGTAGTGAAAATCCTCGGGCTGTTGCAGGCCTTGGCCGAGCGGCCGTTGCATATTGCGCTGGCGGCGCCGACCGGGAAGGCGGCGATGCGCCTGCAGGAGTCCATCGGCGCGAGCAAGCCAGGGCTGCCTTGCGCAGAGCAGATCAAAGACCATATCCCTGAGAAAGTCACGACCATCCACCATTTGCTGGGCGCGCAACCACCTTCGCCTTATTTTAGGCATGATGCTGCATCGCCGCTGCCTTTCGATCTGTTGGTCATCGATGAGGCCTCGATGATTGATCTCGCCCTGATGAGTAAGTTGCTCGACGCCTTGAAGCCGGGAGCCCGACTGATCTTATTGGGGGATAAGGATCAATTGGCCTCGGTCGAGTCCGGCGCAGTGCTGGCCGATCTGACCGCCAGTCTGCCGGATCATACGGTGGAGCTGCGCAAGTCCCATCGCTTCCAAGGCGAGATCAAGGCGCTAGCCGAAGCGGTTAATCGCCAACAGGGCGAGCGGGCTTGGGAGTTGTTGCGGCAAGAAAGTTCGTCGACGGCATTGTTGGCCGGTGACCTAGTGACTTTTATTGCAGCCCAATACCGTCGATATCTGCAGCTGATTGCCGAAGGGGCTGATTTTAAGCGGGTGCTTGCAGAATTCAGCCGCTTTCAGGCGCTGTGCTCCAACCGCAACGGGCCGCGCTCGGTGAGCGATATCAATCATCGGGTGGAGCAAAGGCTGGCCGAACAGGGGGATATTCAGCCGCATGGGCGCTGGTATGTCGGCAGGCCGGTGATGGTGAGTGAAAATAATGCGGCGATGCAGCTCTATAATGGCGATATCGGCTTGTGTCTGGCCGATGCCGAGTCCGGTCAGTTACGCGTCTATTTTTTGCGCCCGGATGGCGGCGTCAAAACGGTGTTGCCCGGTCGATTGCCGCGCTGTGAAACGGTTTATGCGATGACGATACATAAAAGCCAAGGCTCGGAATTCGATCAGGTATTGCTCGTGCTGGCCGAGCAATTGAACCCGGTGTTGACCAAGGAGTTGCTCTATACCGGCATTACCCGGGCGCGATCCCTGGTTCGGGTCATGGCCTCCAAGTCGGTTTTTATCGAGGCTGTCGAGCAAAAGGTGATGCGGGACAGTGGTTTGACGGCAAAATTAATGTTGGCCGATGAGCCGGCGTGCTGATGGGTCGTCAGGACAGCACTGACGCCTTAGTGGTCCCGCTGCACCGAAAAACGGGCTAACTGTTCCAGCGCTTGTTTGTATTCGGAATCAGGCAAGCAGGCCAGGGCGTCGATGGCCTTTTGCGCGGCGTCATCGGCGCATTTTTCGGTGTATTCGATCGCGTTCGTCGCCTTGACGATTTCATAGACTTCGGCAAACGCTTCGCGGGAGCCTTGTTTGATCGCGTTCGTGACCGTGGCGGCTTGTTCCGGTGTGCCGTGCTGTATCGCATGGATTAACGGCAGTGTCGGTTTGCCTTCGGCTAGGTCGTCGCCGAGGTTCTTGCCGAGTTCTTCGGCGTTGGCCTTGTAATCCAATGCATCGTCGATCAATTGGAAGGCGACGCCGAGTTCCTGGCCGTAGGTCGCCAATGCTTCCTCGGTTTGCGCATCGGCGTCGGAAAGCACTGCGGCCAAGCGAGTGGCTGCGCTGAACAGGATCGCCGTTTTGCGGGCGATGACCTCCAGGTATTTTTGTTCGGTCGTTTCCGGATTGTTGCAGTTTAATAACTGCAGCACTTCGCCTTCGGCGATGGCCGTGGTGGTCTTGGACAGGATTTCCATGACGCGCATATTGTTGGTGCGCACCATCATTTCGAAAGCGCTGGAGTAAAGATAATCGCCGACCAGTACGCTGGCGGCGTTGCCCCAGACCGCGTTGGCGGAGTCTTTGCCGCGTCGCAGATCCGATTCGTCGACGACATCATCATGCAGCAGCGTCGCGGTATGAATGAATTCAATCACTGCGGCCAGGACCAGATGATCATGGCGGGTTTCGCCCAGGGCCTTGGCAGCGAGCAATAACAGCATCGGCCGTAATCTCTTGCCGCCGCTGCCGATGATGTAATGGCCCATTTGATTGATGAGCACGACATCGGAGCTCAGTTCATCCAGGATCAGGCGATCAACAGCTTTGGCTTCCGCTGTAGTCAGGTTTTTTATTGAATTAAAATCAATTGGTGCCGAAGCGTTGAATGAATCTTCTACTGCCATTTTTTAGTCGAGGTTCGGTATTCCATTAGGGAATATTAAAATAACCCGCCATGCTATTTAAAAACAGGGGGTGGTGTCAATGACTTTGTTGTGCTATTTTATGCCTAATTCATCTTGCCGTCTAAATTAAAGTTTGACGGCATATTTTTTTATAAATATAATTATCTGTTCACTTTTAACAGATTAAATGCTTGATGGAGCTTGCGCTGATGTATGCGGTAATTCAAACAGGTGGTAAACAGTACCGAGTCGAAGAAGGTGCGACCTTAAAAATAGAGAAACTTGAACTGGGAACAGGCGACAGCATTGAGTTTGACAAAGTGCTGATGGTGAAATCAGACAGTGCTGTTAAGGTCGGTCAACCTTATGTCGATGGCGGCAAGGTGACGGCGGAGGTCGTTTCCCAAGGTAGACACAAGAAAGTAAAAATTATTAAATTTAAACGACGTAAGCACCACATGAAGCAAATGGGTCATCGTCAGTACTATACAGAAGTCAAGATTACTGGTATTTCTGCATAACATAAAGGGGTTGGAAAAATGGCTCATAAGAAAGCGGGTGGTAGTACCCGGAACGGACGTGATTCGAATGCTCAGCGACTGGGCGTAAAGCGCTTTGGCGGCCAGGAAGTCAAGGCGGGCAATATTTTAGTTCGCCAGCGCGGCACTAAATTCCATGCCGGTTCTAATGTCGGCATCGGTAAGGACCATACTTTGTTCGCAACGGCTGACGGAAAAGTGGTTTTTGAGGTGAAAGGTCCAAAAAACCGCAAATACATCAGTATTGCCGCTGCATAAGATTTTTTAGCTGTTCTTTACGGCGCCAGCAGAATCTGATAAAAGCCTCGTCCATGTATGGCGGGGCTTTTTTGTTTTTAATGGTAGGGTTATGAGATTTGTAGACGAGGCGGAAATCCGGGTTGAGGCCGGCGATGGCGGCAACGGCATCGCCACTTTTCGCCGGGAAAAATATATTCCCATGGGTGGGCCGGATGGCGGCGACGGCGGCGACGGCGGCAGCGTCTATTTGGTTGCGACCGAAAATGTCAATACGCTGGTCGATTTTCGCTATCATTCCGTGCATCGGGCGCAGCGTGGGCAGAATGGCATGGGGCGCAATTGTACCGGCAGGAAAGGGGATGATTGTTATGTGAAGGTGCCGCCCGGTACGATCGTTTATGAGGCGGAAACCGGCGAGAAGATCGGCGATCTGACTCGGGTCGGTGAGCAGCTGCTGGTCGCCAAAGGAGGTTTTCACGGTCTCGGGAATACCCGATTCAAGAGCAGTGTCAATCGCGCGCCGCAGCAATTCAGCAAGGGCTCGTCCGGGGAGCATCGTATATTGCGGTTGGAGTTGATGGTGATTGCCGATGTCGGTCTTTTGGGTATGCCCAATGCCGGCAAATCCAGTTTGATACGTTCGGTGTCGTCTGCCCGGCCGAAGGTGGCTGATTATCCGTTCACGACGCTGCATCCTAACCTCGGTGTCGTCAGTGTCGACGAGCTGCGCAGTTTTGTCATAGCTGATATTCCCGGCGTCATCGAAGGGGCGGCGGAAGGCGCTGGGCTCGGTTTGCAGTTTTTGCGTCACCTGTCCAGAACCGGCTTGCTATTGCATATGGTCGATGTGGCGCCTTACGAAAGCATGGAAACGCCGGTTGAGGCGGCGCAAAAAATCATCCATGAGGTTGAAAAATGGAGTGATGAATTGGCGCACAAGCCGCGCTGGCTGGTGTTGAACAAGATCGATCGGTTGCCTGAAGATGAAGTCGAGGAGCATTGTCGGCTGATCGTCGATCAGTTGGGCTGGGAGGGTTCGGTGTTTAAAATTTCAGCCTTGAAAAAACAGGGTACTCAGGAGCTGATGTACGCGATTATGGAATTTCTGGAACAGGAGCGGCGAGCGCAACGTGAACAGGATTGATTTCCGTAAGGCGAAAAGAGTCGTCGTCAAGATCGGCAGTTCCCTGTTGACCAATGGCGGGCAGGGCTTGAATAAGCAGGCGATTGCCGGCTGGGTTGCGCAAATGGCGGCGCTTAGGCGGCAGGGCAAGGATGTGGTGTTGGTGTCGTCCGGTTCGGTGGCCGAAGGGATGTGTCGATTGAAGTTGAGGGCGCGCCCGGAGACCTTGCATGAGTTGCAGGCGGCGGCTTCGGTGGGTCAGATGGGTTTGGTTCGCAACTTTGAGAACAACTTTCGCCAGCATGGTCTGTTGACCGCGCAGGTGTTGCTAACCCATGATGATTTGTCGGATCGCAAGCGCTATTTGAATGCCCGCAGCACCTTGCTGACTCTGCTGGATTTTGCCGTGGTGCCGGTGATCAATGAGAATGACGCGGTCGCCACCGATGAGATTCGTTTCGGCGATAATGATACCTTGGGGGCGTTGGTCGCCAATCTGGTTGAGGCTGACTTGCTGATCATCCTGACCGATCAGACCGGTCTGTATGATTCCGATCCGAGCGTCAATCCGCGGGCGGGCTTGATTTCGTCGGCCGATGTCAACGATCCCTTGTTGGATCGGGTGGCCGGCGGCAGTCGTAGCGGCTTGGGGCGTGGCGGCATGTATACCAAGGTCAGAGCGGCCAGGTTGGCGGCCCGGTCCGGCGCGGCGACGGTGATTGTGTCGGGGCAGTTGGATGACGTGATTTCCGAAGTCGTCGAGGGTGTAGAGCTGGGCACGTTTCTGGTGCCGAACATTGCGCCGTTGGCGGCGAGAAAGCGTTGGTTGGCCGGGCAATTGCAAAGCAAGGGCTGTTTGCACTTAGATGATGGTGCGGTGTATAGCTTGAAGAATGACGGTAAGAGCTTGCTGGCGGTCGGAGTAAAGTCAGTAGAAGGCCGTTTTAGGCGCGGCGATCTGGTGACCTGTCTCGATTCACAAGGTGTTGAGTTGGCGCGAGGCTTGGTTAATTACGGTTCCGAGGAGGTTGCGAAGATTGCCGGCAAGTCCAGTTCCGAATTCGAGTTCCTGCTGGGTTACTCCGATGAGCAGGAGTTGATCCATCGGGATAATCTGGTCTTGCTTCGTTGAGTTTTTGCGCTTGTGTCGCGCATAAAAAAGCCGCCGGCGATGCCGAGCGGCTTTTTTTGAGTTCGAGCAGGGCCTTGCCTTAAGCCATGCTGCGAACTTTGGCGTTCAATCTGCTTTTGCTGCGCGCGGCTTTGTTTTTGTGGATCAAGCCTTTGTTTACAGCCGAATCGATAATGGGCACTGCTTTTCTGAACGCCGCTTGTGCTTGCTCTTTATCGCCCGCTTCGACTGCCGCGGAGACTCTTTTTGTGAAAGTGCGCAAGTTGCTGCGTTGTCCCGCGTTGCGAACACGGCTCTTCTCAGCCTGGCGCGCTCTTTTTCTAGCTTGTGGTGAATTAGCCATGGTATATCAATTCTAATCTGTGTTAATTAAGAACCCAGTATTATCTGTTTAAATGTTATTATTGTCAAATTTATTAGCCATTGATGGAGCAAGACATTGAGCAGGCAGCTGTTTAAGTCCACCGCGATCGTCAGCAGCATGACGATGATTTCTCGTATTCTCGGCTTCATCCGGGATATGTTGTTTGCCCGCATTTTTGGCGTCGATTCGGCTACCGATGCGTTCTTCGTCGCCTTTAAGATCCCCAATTTTTTACGCCGCTTGTTCGCCGAAGGCGCCTTTGCCCAGGCTTTTGTGCCGGTGTTGTCGGATTACAAGGAGCAAGGCAGTCGGGAGGCGCTTAAATTGTTTATCGACCGAACTGGCGGGACGCTGGCTTTGGTGTTGATGATGGTGACGGTGGTCGGTGTGGTCGCGGCGCCGGTGCTCATTACGCTGTTCGCGCCAGGCTTCTTGTGGGAAGACAGGCAGTATGAGCTGGCCGTACAGATGTTGCGTATCACCTTTCCCTATCTGTTTTTTATTTCGTCGGTGGCGTTTGCCGGCGGCATCTTGAACGCCCATGGCAAGTTCGCCGTTCCGGCGTTCACCCCGGTTTTTCTCAATCTCTGCTTGATCGCGGCCGCACTCTGGCTGGCGCCGCTAATGCCCGATCCGGTTGTGGCCTTGGCTTGGGGCGTATTCGCCGCCGGCTTGGTGCAGTTGCTGTTTCAATTTCCGGCATTGATGCGATTAGGTTTGCTGCCCAGACTCAGGTTCGGTTTCATCGATGCCGGGGTGAAGCGTATAATGAAATTGATGTTGCCGGCTATTTTTGGCGTCTCGGTCACCCAGATCAATCTGTTGCTGGATACGCTGATCGCTTCGTTTTTGGCCGCCGGCAGCGTGTCGTGGCTTTATTATTCAGACCGGCTGGTGGAATTTCCGCTAGGGGTCTTCGGCATCGCGCTGGCCACGGTGATTTTGCCGAGTCTGTCGAAAAACCATGCCGTCGCCGATACCGAGACCTTTTCGCGTTCGTTGGATTGGGGGTTGCGTCTGGTCTTGTTGATCGGCGCGCCGGCTTCGCTGGGCTTGTTGTTGTTGGCCGAACCGATGCTGTCGACCTTGTTCCAATATGACGAATTTGCCGTCGAAGACGTGCGCTTGGCCGGACAAAGTCTGAAGGCGTATGCCGTCGGCTTGCTGGGCTTCATCCTGGTCAAGGTGCTGGTGCCGGGCTTTACTTCACGCAAAGATACCAAGACGCCGGTGCGTTTCGGCATTTATGCGATGCTGGTTAATATGCTGTTGAATGTCGCCTTGGTCTTTCCGCTGGCGCATGCCGGTTTGGCGTTGGCGACTTCGCTGGGCGCCTTTTTCAACGCCTCGTTATTATTGGCTAAGTTGCTGAAAGACCGTATCTATCGGCCGGGCAAGCAGTGGCGAGTCTTTATTCTGCGGATCATCCTCGCCAATGAAATCATGGCGGTGTTTCTTCATCACGTTGTCGAGCTGATATGGCAATATGATTGGCAGGCGCAGCAGCGCATCATCAATCTGGCGCTGATCATCGCAACGGGCGCGTTGGTTTACGGGCTGGCTTTGTTGTTATCCGGTTTTCGCGTCAGGCATTTGTCGGGGCGATAGGGCGAAAAACGTAGCAATTCAGTTTGAGCATTCTTGCTGTGTTTAGGGCATGGGGTGTGTTTGTCGAGGAGCGCCGTTCACCCAGCACCTAAATTATCCTGGAATGTAAAATATAGTCCAGTAACCATGGAATTTAGGTGCTGGGTAAACCCATCCCTAGGGGCCTTGACGGCCGCATCCTTGCTGCCGACATCCTCGCCAAACACACCCCATGCCCTTTTTGAACGCCATATATGGGAATTGTTGCGAAAAACGACGGGATCGATGTCGGCATAGTTTTGTCACAGCACCTATTAGTTAAGGTAGAATAGCGCAGGGTTTTGCGAAAGTTTCGCTAATTTTCAGCTTTTTCAGAATATTATGCTGAAAAGTCGAGTTTTCTTTTTACAAGTATATTGACATTGACAGGTATGAAGACAAAAGCAATTGGATTTATCGGAGGCGGCAATATGGCCGCCAGTTTAATCACCGGTTTGATCGAAAGTGGGCATTCACCTAAGCAGATATGGGTTTCCGATATCAATGAGGAGCTACTGCAATCGCTTGCGGCTAAGTTGAAGATTAACGTCACCATCAATAATGAAACGGTGATTAATGAATCTGATGTCGTGGTGATGGCGGTTAAACCTCAGGTGTTGCGACAAGTGGCGAGCCAAGTCGCGGACGCGGTGCAGCGCAACAAGGTGCTGTTGGTGTCGATTGCCGCCGGCATCAGCCAACAAAGCCTATCGCAATGGTTGGGACAGCAGGTGCCGATCGTGCGATGCATGCCGAATACGCCGGCGTTGGTGCTGAGCGGCGCGACTGCCTTGCACGCCAATGTCAAGGTCAACGACGAGCAGAAAGATCTGGCGGAAAATATTTTGCGCGCCGTCGGTTTGACGTTGTGGGTGGAACAGGAATCCGAGCTGGATGCGGTCACGGCCGTTTCCGGCAGCGGCCCGGCTTATTATTTCTTGTTGATGGAGGCGATGGAAAAGGCTGCCCAGGAGCTCGGGCTCAGCGAAGGTACCGCCAGGCTGCTGGTTCAGCAAACCGCGTTGGGGGCGGCTAAGATTGCGTTGGAATCTGAAGAGTCGCCGGCGCAACTCCGGGCTCGAGTCACGTCACCGGGGGGCACGACCCAACAGGCTATCGAAACTTTTCAGCAAGGCGAATTCGTTCAGTTAGTATCGAAAGCGATGCATGCCGCCAGAGATAGGTCGGTCAAAATGTCTAAAGAATTAGGGGAACAATAATGGGCAGCGCATATATGACCAATCCGGTGATCTTCTTGATCGATACCTTGTTCTCATTATATATCCTGGCGGTGGTGTTGCGATTTTTGCTGCAGTGGACCAATGCCGACTTCTATAATCCGATTTCGCAGTTTCTGGTCAAAATCACTCATCCGCCATTGAAGATGTTGCGACGTTTCGTGCCTTCGGTCGGTAGAATCGATACTTCATCGTTAGTCTTGGTCGTGCTATTGCAGATAATTGCCGATTTCTCCATCTTGGCGCTGAAAGGCTTGATGATTAGTTTGCCGGCTTTGATGATTTTGTCGCTGAGCCAGCTGGTCTCGTTATTTCTCAATGTCTTTATCTTCGCTATCTTTGCCCGGGCAATTCTCAGTTGGTTCGATCCCGGCCACTATAATACCGCCTCGTCGATCCTATATAGCTTGACCGAGCCGGTGCTGAATATATGCCGAAAAATCGTACCGGACATGGGCGGGATAGACTTATCGCCCCTGGTGGGCTTGGTGTTGCTGCAATTGGCGAAGATGATGATACTCCCGCCTTTACAGCAACTAGCCAGTCTGATTGGTTGATGATGGCTCGTCGAGATTTAATCACGTCTATTGATTCAGGTAGCCAGATGTTGAGTTCTAGTTTTGCAAAGTTCATGGCCATCTTGTTTATGTTCCTGATGTTGGTTGCGCCGAACCTGTCGGCAAAAATGTATCGTTGGGTTGACGAGGACGGTCGGGTATTTTTTTCGGACCAGGTTCCGCAGGATCAGATTCAACATAAAAGAGAAGCGCTGAACGAAAAAGCCCGGGTCGTTGAGGTCGTTGAGGAGGCCAAGACCGAGGAACAGGTCGCGTTGGAAAAAAGGCTTAAAAAACTGCGTCAGGCGCAACAGAAAATCATCGCCAAACAACAGTCGCACGATAAGGTGTTGCGCAGCACCTTTCGCAATGTCGAAGACATGAAGATGGCTTTGCAGGGGAAAATGTCGGCGCTGAACGCGCAGAGAAAGGTGGCCGAAGGTAACTTGGTGCGTTTAGAACAACAGCTGAGCCAACAGCAAAAGCAGGCGGCCGTTTTCGAACGTGGCGGCAAGAAAGTGCCGAAAAAACTATTGGCCGATATCGAGGCTTCCAAACAACAAATCGGTGATGCCAAGACCGAGATCCTGAGGCATCTAGAGAAAAAGCTGGTGGTCAAGAAAGCCTTCGAGAAAGATATCGAGCGTTTTATTTTTTTAACGCAAGGCAAGAATGGAGGCGGCAGATTAAGCGACAAGAGCGCGGAAAAGATAGCCGCCGTCGAGCTAGGTTTGTTCATTTGCGAAAGCAAGCGGCAATGCGATCGGGCATGGAACGTGGCTCGCCGCTTTGTCGACAAATATTCCACCACCGCGATTGATATCGATACCGACAAGTTGATTATGCGCGCACCGCCGCGCTACGATGATGATCTCAGTCTGTCGGTTTCGAAAATGGATTTGGAGCAAAACCGGCAGCAGATTTTTTTGGATATCCGCTGTCGTCAATCTACCTTAGGGGTGGAATTATGCGCCAGTCCCAAGGTCAAGCATATTCGTCACTCCTTTAACCAGTTCATTGTCTCCGCCTTAGCGTCTCAGCAATAAAGTTCCCACTCCCTGGTCGGTAAATAGTTCCAGCAGCACCGCATGATCGACCCGGCCATCGATGATATGCACGCTGTTGACCCCGCCTTTTAAGGCATCGGTCGCGCAACGGGTTTTCGGGATCATGCCGCCGGAAATCGTGCCATCGTCAATCAGATTGTCTATGTCGGTCAAGGACAGTCCGGTTAACAGCTGCTGGCGTTTATCCAGGATTCCCGGGGTATTGGTCAGCAGCATTAATTTTTCCGCCTTCAATACTTCCGCTACCTTGCCGGCGACCAGGTCGGCGTTGATATTGTAAGAATGGCCGTCATCGCCGACACCGATCGGCGCAATGACCGGAATGAAATCGCTGTGCACCAACATGTCGACTACCGAAGCATCGATGCTGCTGACTTCGCCGACATGGCCAAGGTCGATGATTTCCGGGGCGTCCATTTCGGGAGAGGTTTTCTGTAAATTGATTTTACGAGCGTGGATGAAGTTGCCGTCCTTGCCGGTCAGGCCCACCGCCTTGCCGCCATGCACGTTGATCAGATTGACGATCTGTTTGTTGACTAACCCGCCTAACACCATTTCCACGACATCCATCGTCTCGCTGTCGGTGACGCGCATGCCGTCGATGAATTCGGTGGACTTGCCTATTTTTTTCAGTAAATGGCCGATTTGCGGGCCGCCGCCATGTACGACCACCGGATTGATGCCAACCAGCTTCATCAGCACGATATCCCTGGCGAAGCTGTGTTTCAGCGCTTCGTCGATCATGGCGTTGCCGCCGAATTTGATGACAACGGTTTTGTCCTTGAACTTCTGTATATAGGGCAGTGCTTCGATCAGGACGTGGGCAATCTGGTGAGCGGTGTTTTGTTTCATAGACAGGCGGAATCCAATAGGCTGAAAATAAGGGAAGGCCATTTTAATGCAGGGGTCGGTTATTTAGAACCCCTGGCGCAAAGTCGAGCTAAAAGGGGAGGGTCAGATCCGGTTTGATTCTCAGCATCAGGTTCTTGAACTGCGTCTGTATCCGTGTCAGCGCCTCCTGAGTGTCCGCTTCAAAGCGCAGCACCAACGATGGCGTCGTATTCGACGCCCTGACCAGCCCCCAGCCGTCATCGAAATCGACGCGCATGCCGTCGATATGGAGGATGCTGCCGTCGTGAAAATCGGCATGTTCAAGCAGCTGTTCGACAAAGCGCTGGTTCTCGCCTTCGGCCATCGTCACCGTCAGTTCCGGCGTGTTGACGCTATCCGGTAGATCGGCAAACACCTCGTTGCTAGGCCGGCTGTCGGCCGATAAAATCTCGATCATTCGGGCGGCGGCGTAAAGGCCGTCGTCGAAGCCGAACCAACGGTCGTAAAAGATGATATGGCCGCTCATTTCCCCGGCCAGCGGCGCGCCGGTTTCCTTCAGCTTGGCCTTCAACAGGGCATGGCCTGTTTTCCACATCAGCGGTCGGCCGCCGTTCTTGATGATCTGTTCGCCAAGGTGGCGGGAACATTTGACGTCGAAGATGATTTCCGCGCCTGGTTTGGCCGATAGCACGTCTTTTGCGAACAGCATCAGTTGTCTGTCGGGCCAGATGATCTTGCCATTGCAATCGACGATGCCGAGGCGATCGCCGTCACCGTCGAGGGCGATACCGACATCGGCTTGATGATGTTTCACCGAGGCGATCAGGTCGTCGAGGTTTTCCGGTTTACTCGGGTCCGGATGGTGATTCGGAAAGTTGCCGTCGACATCGCAATACAATTCGACGACCTCACAGCCAATGGTTCTCAACAGCACCGGCGCCAGTTCCCCGGCTGCGCCGTTGCCGCAGTCGAGGACGATTTTCATCGGTCGGACGATATGAATGTCCTCGGAGATGAGGCCGATATACTCATTGGTAAACATCGTGTTTTGTTCGATCGAGCCGCGCTCGCCGCTGGCTATATCGCCGCGATCGATGCGTTGTTTCAGTCCTTGGATTTTTTTTTCGGCTAGCGTCTCGCCGTTCAACATCATTTTGATGCCATTGTAATTGGGCGGGTTGTGGCTGCCGGTCACCATCACGCCCGAGCGGCCTGCGCTGTGATGGGCGACGAAATACAGCATCGGCGTCGGGATCAGGCCTATATCCAAGACATCGCAACCACTGGTGACGATGCCTTCGGCCAATGATTTGGCAAAAGTCCGGCTGGAAGGACGGCCATCCCGGCCTAGCACGATGGTCTTAATGTTTAAGGCTTTGGCTTCACTGGCAAATGCCTGGCCGATTTTAAAAACGATGTCCGGGGTCAAAGTTTGGTCGACAATGCCGCGAATATCATAAGCCCTGAAGATTGCGTCCGTGTCAGCAGAGGTCTTGATGGGCAACGGACTGGACGGTTTGCTAGCCGGATTATTTGCCTTAGGTTTGGGCGTTATAGCCTCGACAGCCGGTGTTTTTTGTTCGTTGTCCGGCTCAGTGCCTTGGTCCAGAAATTCGGTGTCCAGGCCCTCATCGAAGAAGCCGTCGTCGAAGTCGACTTCGCTGGAGCTATTGATTTCCTCCTCGTTGTCGATGACGCGTTTAAACTGAATCAGTGTGGTGATTATCGCCTTCATTTCCTGCAATTGCACCGGGTAGTTGCCGGCTATTTTGCCCGCCAACAGGTCTTTGGCGACTTTGGTAATGCTGCCTTGGTCCTCTCGGAGATAGCCGGCCAGTTTTCGATAGCCGATGAAAAAAGCCAGGCAGGCGCTCAGTCCACATAGGGCGATGGTCGATAAGATCAGGGTTAACTCATTGCTGCCGATTTGTTGGTCAGGCCAGTACAGAATTTGCCAGGCGGAATGGGGAATGGGGATTTTATACGCCGGTTCGGCCATATTTTTCACGTTTCCGGCGCTGATAAGAACGTTGCGTTGTTGTTTGATTTTTATCAAGCCCTCATCGATGGCGGCATGTCTGACGGCGTCGTTAACAAAGTCGAATCTTAGACTGGCCAACAACACCCCTAGCGCTTTCCCATCCTGGCTGACCAAACTGGTGATGGCCAGATGGCGGTTTGGGCCTTGTCCTTGAATCATCGCCGGTTGTTTCTCGGCCAAGGTGGCCTTTACCATCTCCAGGTCGGCAAAGCCCATGTGAGGGACGGAGGACTGGTCGGTTTCTCTGACATGGGGGGGCAATAGACGCAGTTTCTGCGCTTTAGGCATCAGCGGCTCCAGCTGAGCCGCTAGCTTTTCTAATTCGGCGTCATTGCCGCGCTGCAGCGCATCGATTACTTCCGGATTATGCGCCAAGCCATCGAGGCTTTGTTGAAGCATGTCCAGTTGGCTGGAAATAGCGAGCGAAATGCCTTTGGCCATGGCCCGGGTCGTGTTCTGTTTCGCCTGTCTGATATCCGGCAGTGAAAACCAGTAGACGCTGGCGCCGACGAGCAAAATCAGCGTCACGGCAATGACTGATAATAATGTGAAGATGCGGGCCATGCTGTTCTCCCTGTTAATCCGGCTAGTGGCGGCCGCTATGGCCAAACCCGCCTTCGCCGCGATGACTCTGGTCAAACTCGTTGACGCATTCAAATTCCGCCTGCACCACCGGCACGAACACCATTTGCGCGATGCGTTCACCTATCTCAATGGTAAAAGGCTTATCGCCGCGGTTCCAGCAGGATACGAAAACCTGGCCCTGATAATCAGAATCGATCAGGCCGACCAAGTTGCCCAGCACCACGCCATGTTTGTGGCCCAGGCCGGAGCGCGGTAACAAAACCGCGGCCAGGCCCGGATCATCGATATGTATCGCGAGTCCGGTGGGGATCAACAGCGTTTCGCCGGGCTTTAGGGTGGCAGCTTCATCGAGGCAGGCTCTCAAATCGAGGCCAGCCGAGCCCGCGGTGGCGTATTCGGGCAAGGGTATTTCATTGCCCAGGCGCTTATCCAGTCTCTTAAGCTGTATTTTTTTCATCAATCCTCTCTGCTATCAAAGCTATCAGCTGTTCCGCCAATTGTTGTTTGTCGGTCATCGCCAATGTTTTACCGCCATCGGGCCAGAAGACCTTCAGGGCGTTCAGATCGCTATCGAAACCGCCAGTTAGCTTGCCGACCCAATTTGCGGCGATCATATCCAGTTTTTTGTCGCGCATCTTATTCAGGGCGTAGGTGTCCAGATCATCGGTTTCGGCGGCGAAGCCGACTACGAACGGTTTTCTGGCTAGTGCGGCGACATCGGCGACGATGTCGGGGTTGCGTTGCAAATGAATCACGCTGTCGGTCTGTTGTTTTTTGATTTTATGGGGCTGAATTTCCGCAGGGCGGTAATCGGCGACCGCCGCGGCGCCGATATAAATATCGTAAGCAGACGCTCGCGGTACGATCGCATCGTACATCTGCAACGCGCTTTCCACGTCGATCCGTTCTATGTCGTTCGGCGCCGGCAGATTGACCGGCCCACTGACCAATGTGACCGATGCGCCGGCTTTTTGCGCGGCTTTAGCAATAGCATAGCCCATTTTGCCGGAACTGCGATTACTGAGGTAACGAACCGGGTCCAACGCTTCCCGAGTCGGTCCGGCGCTGATCAGAACCTTTTTGTTCTGCAAAGGTCGCTTGCCGGGGGGGCGAACGAGTTCGGCGCAAATGTTTTCCGCATCAGACATTCGCCCCCAGCCTATTTCTCCGCAAGCCTGTTCGCCGGCTTCAGGACCGATGATTCGATATCCTTGCTGCTGTAAGCGGGCGATGTTCTCCTGGGTCAACGCATTGTGCCACATCGCTTGATTCATCGCCGGGGCGAAATGGATAGGGCAATTGGCGGCCAGACAAAGAGTGGACAACAAGTCGTCGGCCAGGCCGTGGCTGATTTTCGCGATCATGTTGGCCGTGGCCGGGGCGATGATGATCGCATCCGCCCAGCGCGCCAGACTGATATGGTTCATCGCGTTTTCTTGCTCGGCATCCAACAATTGACTGTGGACTGGGTGGCCGGACAAGGCCTGGAACGTTAACGGGGCGATGAAGCGCATCGCCGCTTCGGTCATCACGACGCGCACCTCGATGTCGCGTTGGCGCAACAGACGGACCAGCTCAGCGGATTTATAGGCGGCGATGCCGCCGCAAACGCCTAATAAAATTCGTTTGTTAATGGCTTTTTCCCGGTACAGATAAATAACAGTTAATTATGGCAAAGGCTGGGGTAATCTTCTATGCTTAATTTCACAGATGCAAGGTAAAAGGTGCAAGGTGATGGCGATTAAAGACTGGCCCGCGGAAGAACGTCCTAGAGAAAAACTGTTACAAAAAGGCGCGTCGGCATTAACCGATGCGGAATTGTTGGCGATCTTCTTACGCACCGGTACGCAGGGAAAGTCGGCCGTTGATCTGGCCAGGGAGCTGCTCGAAGAGTTCGGTTCATTGAAGGCGTTGCTGGAGGCCGACCAGTTGCGTTTTTGTCAGGCTAACGGTTTGGGGGCGGCCAAATATGCGCAGTTACAGGCGGTACTGCAAATGGCTAGGCGCCATTTTGAGGAAATCATACAGCGGGGAGACGCCTTGACGAGCCCGGACATTACTCGCGCCTATTTGAGCGCGCAGCTGCGCGGCTATAGTTACGAGGTCTTCGCCTGCCTGTTTATGGATAATCAGCACCGGGTATTGCGTTTCGAGGAATTGTTCCGCGGTACGATAGACGGCGCCAGCGTCTATCCTCGCGAAGTCGCCAAAAAGGCCCTGCTGCATAATGCCGCGGCGGTCATTTTCGCCCACAATCATCCGTCTGGCATCAGCGAGCCCAGTCAGGCGGACCGGATGATCACCGATAAGCTGAAGCAGGCCTTAGGTTTGTTCGATATTCGGGTGTTGGATCACTTCGTCATCGGCGACGGCCTGCCGTATTCGTTCGCCGAACATGGTTTGCTGTAAAGCACGGTAGGTCGTCAAGATTGTCCGCTTAGTTTTGAGTCAGTTTGATTTCCGCTTCACGATATTTCGCCGCGCACAGCTCCGTCACCTCCGCAGGCAGTGACGGTCCCGGGGCGGTTTTATCCCAGTCCAGCGTTTCCAGATAATCGCGCAAATATTGCTTATCAAAACTCGGTGGGCTGATGCCGACCCGGTATTGCTCGGCTGGCCAAAATCTTGATGAATCGGGGGTCAGCGCCTCGTCGATCAGATATAATTCGCCCGCCTCGTCGAGACCGAACTCGAATTTGGTGTCGGCGATGATGATGCCGCGTTGCCTGGCGTAGTCGGCGGCCTCCGTATAGAGTCGGAGGCTGGCGTCGCGAACCTTTTCCGCCATGTCTTGGCCGAGCAACGGAACGGTTTCGGCAAATGAGATGTTGATGTCGTGATCGCCGACTTCGGCCTTGGTCGATGGCGTATAGATCGCTTCCGGCAGCTGCTGGGCCTGTTGCAGGCCGGCAGGCAACTGAATGCCGCATACCGAGCCGGTTTTCTGGTAATCTTTCCAGCCCGAGCCGATCAGGTAGCCGCGTACGATGGCCTCGACCGGCAGCGGTTGCAGGCGTTTGACGATGATGGCACGGCCTTTGACCTGGGCGCGGGCGTCGGCATCGGGAATGACCTGTTCCAAGGTCAGGTCGCCGGCGAGATGATTGGGTATGACGTCCTTCATCTTGTCGAACCAGAAGTTGGAAACACTGGTCAGCACACGGCCTTTGCCGGGAATCGGGTCAGGCAGAATGACGTCGAATGCCGACATCCTGTCGGTCGTGACGATCAACAAGTGGTGGGCGTCAATCTCGTAAATATCGCGGACTTTACCGCGAGCCAGCAGTTTGAGGTTGGGGATCGAGGATTCGTAAAGTGCGGCAGGAGCATTCATAATAGCTATTTTAATGGCATGATGGGACGTAATGATTCGGCGTTATTGCGTTTTTCAGTGCATGAACTTGAATCGCTACGATTAAACGACGACATTTTATCATTTAACGACGGGATTGATAGTCATATGAGTTGGTTGGGCAAGGTTGTGGGCGGCGCGTTCGGCTTTTTGCTGGGCGGGCCCTTGGGGGCGATTTTGGGGGCTTCGGTCGGCCATCAGTTCGATGCCGGCATGGAAGGGCTGGATCTTGACGAAGATCTCAGCCCCGGCGCGCAGCATCGCGTGCAAATGGCTTTTTTTACCGCGACTTTTTCGGTGATGGGGCATTTGGCCAAGGTTGACGGCCGCGTTTCCGAGGCGGAAATCAGTCTGGCCAGACGCGTGATGGACGAAATGAGATTATCCGGCGATATGCGCGAAGCCGCGATCAATCTGTTTCAGCAGGGTAAAAAGGCCGATTTTCCTCTGCAGGCGGCTTTGACGCAATTTCGTAAGGAGTGCCATCGACGCACCAACCTCATACGGATGTTCATGGAAATTCAGGTTCAGGCCGCTTATGCCGACGGCGTGCTGAATCGGAGCGAAGAGATGGTGTTGCAGAATATCTGCGCCCACCTTGGGATATCTCGTTTCGAATACGAAAGCATTAAATTGCAATTTCAGGCGCAACAGCGTTTTTACCGACAAAGCCAGCAATATCCGGGCAGGGCGTCAAGAAACCGTTTGCATGACGCCTATGCGGTATTGGGGATTGATTCGAGCGCCAGCGACGGCGAGGTCAAAAAGGCTTATCGCCGGCTGATGGGCCAGCACCACCCGGATAAACTGGTCGCTAAAGGCCTGCCGGAAGAAATGATGACTCTCGCCAAGGAAAAGACCCAACAGGTCAGGAAGGCCTACGAGACGATCAGGGAGAGTCGGGGATTGTGATATCCTGCGAAGGTCGCCTATTAATACAAGCTGCCGCCGGCGTCTTCATCGGTTTCTTCCAAGGTCATGCCGCCTTCACCTTCCAGCGTGCCGGCATTTTCGGCGCCCAACTTGATCATCAAGCGGACCTCGTTTCTGGAGTCGGCTGAATTCAATGCATCCTCATAGCTGATTTTGCCGGCGGTGTAGAGGTCGTAGAGCGCCTGATCAAAGGTTTGCATGCCGTGTTCGCGCGAGTTTTTCATCAGCTCTTTCAGCTTGTGGACTTCGCCCTTGCGGATCAAGTCGGAGACCAGCGGTGTATTCAACAGTATTTCGATCGCCGGATAACGGCCGTTGCCGTCGGCGCGTTTGATCAGCTGTTGGGCGACGATGCCGCGCAAGTTCAGCGATAAATCCATGAACAGCTGACCATGCATTTCATCGGGGAAGAAGTGTAGAATGCGGTCTATGGCTTGGTTGGCGTTGTTGGCATGCAGTGTGCATAGGCATAAATGACCGGTTTCGGCAAAGGTGATTGCGTGTTGCATGGTTTCGCGAGAGCGCACCTCGCCGATCAGGATGACATCGGGCGCTTGCCTTAGCGTGTTTTTCAGGGCGACCTCATAAGATTCTGTATCTATGCCGACTTCTCGCTGGGTGATAATGCAGCCCAGGTGTGGATGTTCGAATTCGATCGGGTCTTCGATGGTGATGATATGGCCGCTGGTGTTTTCGTTGCGATGGCGGATCAAGGCCGCCAATGAGGTTGATTTACCGGTGCCGGTTGCGCCGACGAAAATCACCAGGCCGCGTTTATGCATGATCAGTTCTTTCAGCACTGGCGGTAGATGAATGTCATCGGCCTCGGGAATTTCGCTTTCGATCCGTCTAAGCACCATGCCGGCGGCATCCCGTTGAGTGAAGGCGCTGACTCGGAAGCGCCCGAGCTTAGGGGTGCTCAGGGCAAATTGGCATTCCTTGGTGTTGTCGAATTCATCCCGTTGTCGTTGCTCCATGATGCCTAATACCACGGACCTTGCTTGCGCCGCCGTTAACGGGGTCTTAGACACTTCGACGACCTTGCCGTCGACTTTCATCGCCGGCGGTTTGCCAGCGGTAATAAACAGGTCAGAGGCCTTTTTTTGCACCATCAGTGCCAGCAGCGCATTAAAATCCATCGTTTTCTCTCCGTACGATTAGCGGAACATGTCTTTGTTGACGGCTTTGACCATCGCGATTTTGGCATTGATCATGCCCTTTTGGACCAACTCCTTCAGGTTTTGATCCAACGTCTGCATGCCCTCTTTACGACCGGTTTGAATCGCGGAGTACATTTGCGCGACCTTTGCCTCCCGGATTAAGTTGCGTATCGCCGGCGTACCCACCATGATTTCATGGGCAGCGATCCGGCCGCCGCCGATTTTTTTCAGCAGGGTCTGAGAGATCACGGCTTGCAGCGATTCCGACAGCATCGAGCGGATCATGTCTTTCTCCGCCGCCGGGAACACGTCGATGATCCGGTCGATGGTTTTCGCGGCCGAGGTGGTATGCAGGGTGCCGAAAACCAGGTGGCCGGTTTCCGCCGCGGTCAACGCCAAACGTATCGTTTCCAGGTCCCGCATCTCGCCGACCAAGATGATGTCGGGGTCTTCCCGTAGCGCCGAACGTAAGGCTTCATTGAATCCCAGCGTATCGCGATGGACTTCGCGTTGGTTGATCAGCGATTTCTGACTGTCGTGGACAAATTCGATCGGGTCTTCGACGGTCAGAATGTGGGCGTATTCGGTGGAGTTGATGTGATTGATCATCGCCGCCAGCGTCGTCGATTTACCGGAACCGGTTGGGCCGGTCACCAGGATCAACCCTCTCGGTTTCTTACAGACTTCGGCAAAGAACTTCGGCGCATTGAGTTGCTCCAGCGATAAGACTTCCGAGGGAATGGTGCGGAAAACCGCCCCAGCTCCCCGTTCCTGATTGAAGGCATTGACCCGGAAACGGGCGACATTCGGCAACGCGAAGGAAAAATCCGTTTCCAGAAATTCTTCATAATCGCGGCGTTGTTTGTCGTTCATGATGTCGTAAATCAACGCATGGACTTCCTTGTGATCGAGGGCGGGGATATTGATGCGGCGTATGTCGCCATCCACTCTGATCATCGGCGGCAGGCCGGCTGAAAGGTGTAAATCTGATGCGTTGTTTTTTACCGAAAAAGCCAATAATTCAGCGATGTCCATATAAGGGTCCCCGTGTACTTCGAATGATAAATCATGACGCCCTAGCTATCGCGGTGTTCCCTGATGGGGCGCCGATATCCAGCCGTCCAATTGCTAACATGTCGTTGTAGATTGGCGCTGGCTATAATAACGAACTATAACCATAGTTCAGTTCTTTGTTTTTTTGAAGTCGTGTTGTTTAATAACAGGCCCGATTCAATGCAAGGTTATTTATGCCAACTATAGAGCAAAGGTTTAAACGCGTCCGTTCTCAAATCAGCCATGCCGAAATTGCTGCTAACCGGCCTCGCGGCAGCGTCGCCTTATTGGCGGTCAGTAAGACTAAGTCGGCGCAGGTTGTTGCGGACGCCTACCGACTAGGACAACGCCATTTCGGCGAAAGTTATTTGCAGGAGGCGCTGACCAAGCAACAGGCGCTGGCGGGGTATGATATTACCTGGCATTTTATCGGCCCGATTCAATCGAATAAGACTCGAGCGATCGCCGCACATTTCGACTGGGTGCACAGCGTTGATCGCCTGAAAATTGCCAAACGCTTGAGTGAACAGCGTCCGGAAGGACGGCCGCCGCTGAATATCTGTTTACAGGTCAATATCAGCGGCGAGAGCAGCAAGTCCGGCATCATGCTGGCCGAACTGCCGCGCCTGGTCGATGAAGTTAAGGCTTTGCCGAATCTGTGTTTGCGCGGCGTGATGGCGATTCCGGAGCCGGAAAGCGAATATCAGCGCCAACGCCAGCCTTATCGCCAATTGTATCAAGCCGTGTCCGCATTGGGGCTGGACGAGCTGGATACCTTTTCCTTCGGCATGAGCGGCGATCTCAAAGCTGCCATTGCTGAAGGGTCGACGCTAGTGAGGATAGGGTCTGCATTGTTTGGTGAGCGCACGACTGCAGCGCGTCATTGACAAAATCCTGGGTCAACAACAGCTTGACGCCCATCAGTGAAAGCAGTGTCGCGATCACGGGACGCAAGATCCGGTCCGGCAGTTTCTTGCCCAACAGGCTGCCGAGGTAGATGGCCGGCAAACCGCCTGCCAGCAACCCTAGCAGCAAATTGAAGTCAATCGAGCCGAAATGCATATGGCCGAACCCGGCGATCGCAGTCAGGGGTACGGCATGGGCGAGGTCAGTGCCCACCACGTTGATCGGTCGTTTGTGCGGGTACATCAAAAACAGAATCGCAGAGCCGATCGCCCCGGCGCCGACTGACGACAGCGTCACGACGATGCCGAGCAGGCAACCGGCAAGCATGGTGATGATCGGGCGTTGCTGTCTGATCAGATTGACCAGAGGGTTGCGGTTATGGCGACGGTGAATAAATTCCAGCAGACGGTTCTTGATGATGATGATCACCGCGGTCAGCACCAACATGACGCCGAGCGTGCTGATGATCAGGTGATCGTAATTGACGCCGTGCGTGCGTAAGCGTTCCAGCAGCGCAATGGTCAACAGCGAGCAAGGCACACTACCGCTGCCGAGCAATAGCACCACTTTCCAATCCACCGTGCCGTTTTTATGATGAAAAAACACGCCGCTGCATTTAGTGATCGCGGCATAAAGCAAGTCGGTGCCCACTGCGATCGCCGGTGCATAGCCGAAGCCCATCACCAATATCGGCGTCATCAGTGAGCCGCCGCCGACGCCGGTTAAGCCGATCACCAGACCTACTAAACATCCCGCGCCGATATGAATCAGTTCCATCATTAACTCCGTGTCTACCTAGAGTCGGGAAAATATAACGGATATGATGTATATTGGAAAGTAATAAAATATTGTATATATATTCCAAAAAAAGATTATGAAGTTACAGCAGTTGCGCTATTTGTCTGAAATACAGCGTCAGCAATTAAACATCACCAAGGCGGCGGCCAGTCTCTGCACGTCGCAATCCGGGGTTAGCAAGCAGATCCAATTGTTGGAGCAAGAGTTGGCTATCCAACTGTTCAGGCGTAAGGGCAAACATCTCGTGGCATTCAGCGAGGTCGGTGAGGAAGTCTTGCAATTGGCCCGTGAAGCCCTCAGTAAGGTTGACGATATCCGCCAGTTGGCGAAAGAAGCCAATCAGCAAAACCAGTCTCTGATCATCGCCACGACCCATACACAGGCTCGCTATGTGTTGCCGGCGATAGTCAGCCAATTCATGCGGTGTTATCCCGATATCAATCTTCATATTCATCAGGGCACGCCGACTCAGGTCGCCGCGATGCTGGAGCGGGGGGAGGCCGATATCGCGATCGCCACCGAAGCGTTGTCCGGGCGGGAAGGCTTGTTGGCGCTGCCGTGTTATCGTTGGGGGCGCAGTATCATTACCCAGAAGCATCATCCCTTGGCCGCGCAACGCTCCGTCACGCTGGAAGACATCACTCAATATCCGATTGTCACCTATGTGCAGGGATTTACCGGTCGTTATATGTTGGACGAAGCCTTTGCCAGGCATCAATTGCAACCGGATATCGTGTTGACCGCGGTCGATGCCGATGTGATCAAAACCTATGTACGGTTGGGATTGGGTATCGGCATCATAGCCGATATGGCGTTCAGCCGTGAGCAAGATAAAGACCTTGAAACACTGGATGCAACGGCGTTGTTTGGCGTCAGCACTAGTCGGCTTGCGATCAGAAAGGACAAGTATCTGAAAGCCTATCTGTTTCGCTTCATCGAAATGTTCGCCCCGCACCTGTCGGTCGACGTCGTCAAGCAGGCCTTGGCCTGCGCCAATGACGAACAGGCGCAAGCCTTATTGGCTGATTTTTCGGTGCCTCTGTATCAATCCCTGGCGGAGCGCTGAAATAATGCCGTTAAGGAAAGCGGCCATCCGCTAGCTTGCTCCGCGGGACGCTGTAAACACATCCCTGTGCGCTTGGGGTCGGCTCCTGCCTCCCACACCCGCGGTTCAAGCCAGCGGATACCCTATCATAGCCTCTGTTGGAGCGAAAAAACTGATATTCAGGAAACGCGGGATTTGATTGGCGAGGATGTCGGGCGGCAGGGAGTCCGCCGTCCAGCCGCCAAGTATGGGTTTACCCCGCACCTAAATTCCATGGCTTTTGGCTATATTTACATTCCAGGATAGTTTAGGTGCGGGGTTCTCTCGGCAGATACAGCCCCTTGCCTGCGACAAAGTTGAGCAAAGCTTCGGACCGCAGAAATAATGCCGTTAAGGAAGGCGGGCATCCGCTAGCTTGCTCCGCGGGACGCTGTAAACACATCCCTGTGCGCTTGGGGTCGGCTCCTGCCTCCCACACCCGCGGTTCAAGCCAGCGAATACCCTATCACAGCCCCTGTTGGAGCGAAAAAAAAGCCTGATATTCAGGAAACGCGGGGTTTGTTTGGCGAGGATGTCGGCGGCAGGGAGTCTGCCGTCCAGCCGCCAAGTATGAGTTTACCCCGCACCTAAATTCCATCGCTTTTAGCTATATTTACATTCCAGGATAGTTTAGGTGCGGGGTTCTCCGCGTTCCTCGACAGACGCTCCCCAGACCCTAAACACCGCTAAAACGCTCAAACTGGGAATTGCTGGGGGTTAGGCATGGAGTGGAATCCATGCGGATAAAGTGGTACAGTTCAGCTCTTGTTATCAGTCATTTGTCAAAATATTGACGATCAATCCATGAAAAAAACGAATCTTACGATAAAAATGTTTGTTGCGCTGGCGGCTGTGTTTGTCTTCGCCGGCGCCTTGTCCGGCTGTTCAGAGGATAAGCCGAAAGTTGTCGCCAAAAAAGCCGAGCACAATCCTTTTGATCATTCTCATGGCGCCGATGTCACCGATTTAGTCAAACATAAGTTTGAGCATGATTTTGCCGAACAATGCGTCGAGCGCGAAATCAAGAATTCGGTCAACAAGACCGAGGATAGAAAGCGCTACGCGAAGCCTTGCCTTTGTATCGCGACTTACATGATGAAAGATCTGACCGCGGTGGAAGCGGAAAAATTCTTGCAGGAACACAAGGACACCCAATCTTTGAGAATCCGTTTCGAAAACGCCGCCTACCATTGTCTGCAGCAAAAGTCTCAGCCCAAATCACCGCAATTGTTCGGTAAGCGCTAAATACCCCGGCTATCCTGTTAACCGCCGAGGCGCAGAGTTCAGGGGCGGGTTGGTTTTTCAGCCCGCCGCTCTCAGGTTTTCTGTTGACACGGCAGCGGCTGATCTCAGCGTCCCCGCGATGAAGTTCTAATAATCTAAGTGAAAGCAATGACCCAGTCAGACGAATTATTTTCCCAGGCCAAAACAGTGATTCCCGGTGGCGTTAATTCGCCGGTCCGTTCATTCGGCGGCGTCGGCGGCACGCCGGTTTATATTGATCATGCCTCGGGCCCTTATGTCTTCGACAGTGACAATAAGCGCTATATCGATTATGTCGGTTCGTGGGGGCCGATGATACTCGGGCATGCTCATCCCGAGGTCATCGCTGCGGTCAAGGACGCGGCGGAAAAAGGCCTTAGTTTCGGCGCGCCGACCGAAATAGAGACCCGCATGGCTGCTAAGATCTGCGAATTGCTGCCTTCGGTGGATTTGGTGCGCATGGTCAGTTCCGGCACCGAAGCGACGATGAGCGCGTTGCGCTTGGCGCGTGGTTACAGCGGGCGTGACAAAATCGTTAAATTCGAAGGCTGTTATCACGGCCACTCCGATTCTTTGCTGGTGAAGGCCGGTTCCGGGGCGTTGACGTTGGGCGTGCCCAGTTCGCCGGGGGTGCCGGCCTCGTTGGCCGCCGATACGATCACGTTGACCTATAACGACAGCGAGGCGGTCAAACAGGTCTTTGCCGAACTCGGTGAGCAAATCGCCTGCATCATCGTCGAGCCGGTGGCCGGCAACATGAATTGCATTCCGCCGGAGCCGGGTTTCCTGGAGACCTTGCGAGCCGTTTGCGATCAATATGGCAGCGTGTTGATTTTTGATGAGGTGATGACCGGTTTCAGAGTGGGATTGCACAGCGCCCAGGGTTATTATCGAGTCACGCCGGACTTGACGACGTTGGGCAAGATTATTGGCGGCGGAATGCCGGTCGGCGCATTCGGCGGTCGTCGTGAAATCATGGAGCACTTGGCGCCGCTCGGTCCGGTTTATCAAGCCGGCACCTTGTCCGGTAATCCGGTGGCGATGGCGGCTGGGTTGAAGACGCTGGAGCTGATTTCGGCGCCCGATTTTTATCGAAAATTGAGCGAGAAAACCGAGCAGCTGGTGAGCGGCCTTAAACAGCAGGCCGCATCGGCGGGCGTCGCTTTGACCTGTAATCAGGTCGGCGGCATGTTCGGGTTGTTTTTCAGCGACGAGGAAAACATCAGCCGGTTTGCCCAGGTGATGCGCTGTGATCAGCAACTTTTCAAGCGCTTCTTTCATGCGATGCTCGATCAGGGCGTTTATTTAGCGCCTTCGGCATTCGAGGCGGGATTCGTGTCCGCGGCGCACAGCGATGCTGATATACAGCAGACTTTGGAGGCCGCAGGCAAGGCTTTCAAATCCTTGTAATGGAATGGTTGCGGGAACCCTGGCTATCGTCGCTGGCGGCCATAGCCGGTTTTCTCATCGCTTGGTTGTTAAGCGCAAGGCGCCATAGCCGACAGCGGGTGCGCGTCGCTGAGCTGGAACAGCGTTTGGCGATTAAGGCCGAAGAACAGCAACAGGTCGTCGTCAAGCTGGCCGTTAGCGAAGAAAGGCTCGCTCATTATGTGAACAAGGAGGTCGACTGTCAGCAGTTGCAGCAGCAGTTGCTCGATAGCAAAACCGCTTATGCGGAATTGCAGAGCCGTTTGCAGGAACAGCAAAAAAGCAGCGCCGAGAAGATACAATTGCTGCATGATGCTGAAAGCCAGCTGAAAACGCAATTTGAAAATCTGGCCAATCGCATTTTTGAGGAGCGTAATAAACAATTCAGCGAACACAATAAAAGCAGTATCGAGCATCTGGTCTCCCCGCTGAAACAACAACTGGGCGATTTCAAAAGCCGCCTGGAAGCGGTTTACGATAACGAAAGCAAGGATCGTATCTCACTGCGCGAGGAAATTGTTTCATTACGGCGCGATACCGCGAAAATGAATCAGGAGGCCTTGAACTTGACCCGGGCGCTGAAAGGCGACAAAAAGACCCAGGGAAACTGGGGCGAGATGATTCTGGAAAAGGTCCTGGAGCAGTCCGGCTTGCGGAAAGGCGTCGAATATGAAACCCAGAGCGCCTTCAGGGATGCGGGCAATCAATTATTCAAGCCGGATGTCATCATACGTTTACCCGAAGACAAGGATGTGGTCATCGATTCGAAGGTGTCGCTGTTGGCCTATGAGCGCTATTGTTCCGCGGAAGATGAGCAGGAGCGGCGCCAGGCGCTGAAGGAGCATGGCGATGCGATCAGACAACATATCAAGAGTTTGAGCGGCAAGGACTATGCCTCGTTGCAGGGGCTGCGCTCGCTGGATTTTGTGCTATTGTTCATGCCTATCGAGGCGGCGTTCATGGCCGCTTTTCAGGCCGACGAGCAGTTGCTCGGCGAAGCCTTAGAGCATAAGATCATCGTTGTGACGCCGACGACCTTGCTGGCGACGCTGAGAACGATACAGAATCTTTGGCGCTACGAGCAGCAGAACGAAAACGCCAAGGTCATCGCCGATAAGGCCGGTGCGTTGTACGATAAAATCAGAGGATTTGTCGAAGAGTTGGACAAGCTCGGCCAGCAGTTGGCCACGGTCAACAAGACTTATGATGGCGTCATGAATAAGCTGACCCGCGGCCAGGGCAATCTGCTGCGTCAGGCCAGCAGTTTCGAGAAGCTGGGCGTCAAGGTGAGAAAAAAATTGCCTAAGTCGCTGACCGAAAAAGCCGGTTTAGGCGAAGAATAAAGAGTGAGCTTGAGCCGGAGATATCGGAAGGTGGCTAAAACCCGATTCAACGTTTCTTGAGCACCTTAGGATGAGGCTTGAAGCCGTCTTTATTATGTTGCTTGCAGGTGGCGAATCGGTAGAGTCTGTTTTTCAGCGTGATGACGATCGTTTCAAGGTTGCCGGTTCGGCTGCAGCGGCTGCCCTTGGCCGTTTCGGCCTGACATCGAGTGGCGCTTTTCGCTAGGTCTAGCATGGCCTGTTCGCCTTTTTCCTCGGTGCTTTGCGGCTCTGGCCTTGCACCTTTGTCTTTGCTTTCTGCTGCGGTAATGGCGGTTTGCCTGATTTTTGCTGTTTGCGGCTGGCTTTCCTCTGTTTGGCGCTGCGCGGTCGCCGATTCGTCCTTGAATAAAAACCAGCCCAAAGCGACAATCAAGAATGGCAGGAAATTCAGCATCGATACATCCTGCTTGTTCGCCAACATTTCACGGTATCTGGCCGGCGTAATCGCGCTGTTGGTTGATGATTTTGCGGGGCTTTCCAGTGTCGCTTTGGCAATGACGATTTTTCTGAAAGTCTTAGCCGACGCCGCCGCTTTGGATGCAATGTCCTGCTCAACAGCCGCCTCAATGGATTGATTGCTTGCCTGTTCGATCAGCTCTTCGCCGGCTAGGACCAGTCCACCAAGCATGAAGGTGATGACGATCAATAAAATCTGCAAGTGCTTTTTTGTTTTCATTGTTCTTGGCCTTTTGAGACGTAATAAGCGAAGATTTAAGCGATGGGAATGCTGGTAAATCAGGCTTTTTCCAGGACCTCGCGAGCAAGATCAATCCTAACAAGTAATTGACCTTGGCGGGTAAAGAAAAACGTACTCACGCTTTCCCAAACGTTGAAATATCCGGGCTAATATCACCAGAATGCAATATTGACGTTATTAACAGATGACGACATGGCATTATTGAACACAGACTATCCCATATTTCCGGCGCAGGGTCTATAGCGATAAAGGAGGCAAGGCTCCATCGCTCTGTTAATATCGAGGCCGATGGAGGTTTTAGAGCTTGGAGCTAAGCAGCCAGCCGATTGCTTATTTGCTTGCGCTGTGCTCGAGAGCATAGGCGCTGAGCTTTTTTAAATCTTCCGCTTTGATGTTCGGAAACTTGGGCATCATCAATGATCCGGTTTTGACCTTATGGGCAATATAGGTAGGATTGGCGTTTTTGCTGTCGATATGGAATATGATGCCTTTTTCATCGGCTGGATGGCATTCTATGCAGGCGGCCTGATAAATTTGTTCGCCGCTGGCTTCGGGGGCTGGATCATAGTCGCGCGAACAGCCTGCGATCAAGGCGATGGCTAACGCGGATAAGGATATCGTCATTGTGCTGCGCATAGTGTCCTCAATTTGGGTAGATAATTCTGCCGGCCTGTATCGTATAAGTGACCTTGCCTTGCTGCGGCTTGTTCCAGTAAGGGGTGTTGCGTCCGGCGCTACGCCAGTTTTCTTGCTGAACCCGCCATGTTTCGTTCGGATCGAAGATGCATATGTCCGCTTGCAAGCCAGGGGTTAATGCGCCTAATGGCAGTCCCAGTATGTTGGCGGGTTTTAGTGTCAACGCGGCAATCGCCTGCGACAAATCGATGGCGTTTTGCCGGCTGAGTTGCAGAGTCAGCGGCAATAGCGTTTCCAGTGTCGAAGCGCCGGCTTCCGTTTCCGGAAAGGCGCCAAGTTTGGCGTCGATATCATGCGGCTGGTGATCCGAACAAATCGCGTCCAGGGTGCCGTTGGCCAAACCCTCGCGTAAAAACTGCAAGTCGCTCTGGGTGCGTAATGGCGGGTCGACATGATAGGCGCTGTCGAAAGGGGTCATGTCATCTTCGGTTAGGTGCAGTTGGTGGACGGCGACATCGGCGCTGACGTTCAGACCATATTTTTTGGCTTGTTGTATCTTGATGACTGAGCCTTTGCAGCTGAGACGGCTAAAATGGACTCGGCAACCGGTCAGTTTCGCCAGTTCCAGGCATTGTGCGACGGCCACCGTTTCCGCTGCGGACGGAATGCCTGGCAGGCCATAGCGACTAGCGACCGCGCCATCATGGGCGCAGCCGCCGGCATGCAATGAAGGTTCGTTGGCGTGGTAAATCAACAATAGGTCGTGGCTGTCGGCATATTCCATCGCTCGGCGCAGAATCTGCAGGTTGGCGAGCGGAATATCGGCGTTGCTGACTGCAATACAGCCCGCCTGTTTCAGTGCAAACATCGAACTGAGTTCGGCGCCCGCTAAACGTTGGGTCAGGGCGCCGATCGGATAAATCTGTTCATAACCGGCTTTTTCCGCCTTGTCCTTGATATATTCGGCGACTGCAGGCGTGTCGATGACCGGCTTGGTGTCCGGGGGCAGGCATAGCGAAGTCACGCCGGCCGCCGCCGCGGCGCGGGTTTCCGACTGGATGTTGCCCTTGCGGGTGTGGCCGGGTTCGCGCAAACGCACGCTCAAGTCGATGAAGCCGGGGCTGACGATTTGGTTTTGCGCATCGATGATCTGGTCGGGGGTAAAGTCCGCGACTTCATCGCTTAGCGAGAGGATTTTGCCGTCGGCGATGTATAGCGAGCCGATGCGGTCCCGTTGATTGGCCGGATCGATGATGCGGCCGTTGCGGATTGCGATTTTGCTCATGCGCCGCCTCCTGTGCTCTGCATGGCCATCGACATGACCGCCATACGCACTGCAATGCCATTGCTGACTTGTTCCAGGATGACCGATTGCGCGCCGTCGGCGACGCTGGATTCAATTTCGACGCCCCGATTGATCGGGCCGGGATGCATGACGATGGCGTCCGGCTTGGCCAGTCTGACCTTATCCTCGGTCAGGCCGAAACATTTGAAATATTCGCTTTCGCTGGGGAGTAGAGAGGAGTTCATGCGTTCTTTCTGCAGGCGCAGCATGATGATTACGTCGATATCGGCTAAGCCCGCTTTCATGTCGTGAAAAGGGGTGACGCCGAGTTTTTCGATATGGGCAGGCAACAACGTTTTCGGGGCAATAACCCGGACTTCTTCGGCGCCCAGCGTGTTCAAGGCCTGAATTTGCGAGCGGGCCACCCGTGAATGCAGGATATCGCCGATAATTGCGACTTTCAGTCGGCTGAAATCCTGTTTATGCTGACGTATCGTGAACATGTCCAGCATCGCCTGGGTGGGGTGGGCGTGTTGACCGTCTCCGGCATTGATGACGCTGATATGCGGCGCGCAGTTTTCGGCGATAAATTGCGCGGCGCCGCTGATACCATGCCTGACCACAAACATGTCGACATGCATCGCCTCCAGGTTTCGTATCGTATCGAGCAGACTTTCCCCTTTCGAGGTCGCCGAGGTGGCGATATTGATATTCAGCACGTCGGCGGATAAACGGGTCGCGGCCAGTTCAAAGGTAGTGCGGGTGCGAGTGCTGTTTTCAAAAAACAGATTGACGATGGTTTTACCGCGCAATAACGGCACCTTTTTGACCTGATGCTCGGACATGCCGGCAAACGAGGTGGCGGTATCGAGGATTTCATTGAGCATTTCCCGGCTGAAACCGTCGATGGTCAAGAAGTGCTTCAATTTACCTTCATCATTCAATTGCAGATTGGCGCTCATCGTTTCAGGCGGCGTGATCAAAGGATTGTATATGGATGCTCAGCGGTTCGGGGCCGGTTAATTTGATGCGCTGGCCCGGCTGCATCTGGATATTGCAGGCGCAGCAATCCGGACGCAAAGGGATCTGGCGTCCGTCTCTTTCGATCAACACCGCCAGCAGCACTTGGTTGGGGCGTCCGTAATCGAAAATTTCATTCAGCGCAGCGCGTACGGTCCGGCCGGTATAGAATACATCATCGATCAGGATGATGTCACGACCTTCCAGGTGTGCGGGTAATTGGCTGGGTTTGATTTTGGGGTGCATGCCGATTTGGGAAAAATCGTCGCGATAAAAGGAAATATCGATCAGACCCAATGGCTCCTCTATGTTCAGGCGTTTGTGCATGTGCTCGGCAATCCAGGCGCCGCCGCTATGTATGCCTATCATCAAGGGGTTATGCAGGTTTCTGGAGGCGATTTGCTGTCTGAGTTTGCTTTCCAATGTATCGAGTAAGCTAGGAATGTCTTGTGTCGTTAATGTCATAATGATGAATGGTTGTTAAGCCAGCTTTGCAGTATTAACTGGGCGGCCAATTGATCTTGTACTTCCCATAGTTTACCAGCACGGACCCCAAGCTCATCAAATAATAGCTGTTTCGCCTCGAAGGTCGATAAGGCTTCGTCGATCTGATAGACAGGCAGCTGGAAGCGCCCTTCCAGCTGTCGACAAAATTTCCGCATTCTCGGTGTGATGATGTTGTCGGAGCCGTCCGACTGCTTGGAAATTCCAACCACCAGGCCGGCCGGTTGCCATTCGGCGATCAGTTTGCCGATGGCGTCCCAGTCGGGGCGCTGATTGATCGAACGGATCGTTTGCAAGGGACTGGCCGTGCCAGTGGTGGTTTGGCCGATGGCGACGCCGATTTTTTTATTGCCGAAGTCGAAACCCAGGTAGGTGTCGCTGCTGATTTTACTGGCCAACGGATCTTTATTAGGCATGTCCGGCTGGGGCGGTCAGCTTGTTGATGTCGACGCCCAGTTGGCTGGCGGCCGCATTCCAGCGCTGATTGATCGGCATGTCATATAAAATATTTTCTCCGCAGGGCGTGTTCAGCCAGGCGTTGTCGATGATTTCTTTTTCCAACTGACCGCTGCCCCAACCGGCATATCCTAACGCGATTAGGAAATGGTCCGGGCCTTCGCCGGCGGCAATCGCTTCGAGGATGTCGCGCGAACTGGTTAAGGCGGTGGTGTCGGAGGTGGCGACCGTCGAATCCCAGCTCTGGTCGCGGTAGCTGTGGAGAACAAAACCGCGGTCTTGCTGCACCGGGCCGCCGATTAAAATCGGCGTCTCATTGATCTGTTCATCGCTGGAGTTGATCTTCATTTGTTCGAAAATATCGCTGAGAGTCAGTCCTGCTGAGCGATTGATGACGATGCCTAAGGCGCCTTCCTCATTGTGTTGACACAAATAGGTCACGGTATGACTAAAGCTGGGGTCGGTTAGGTTGGGCATGGCGATCAGAAACTGATTGTTCAAGTAATTAGCTGTAGTCATGGTTGTTTACCGGGTTGTCATGCCTGATTCGTCAGAAAATTTCCATACTCGGGTGATGACCAAGACATCCAGTTCCTGCAGCAATTCAGCCGGCAGCGCGGCAAACGGCGCACTCATCTGTACGATGCGTTTGGCGGCGTCATCCAGGGCTTGATTGCCTGAGGACTTGGTGATCCGTATGCTGTATATGCTGCCGTCGGCGTTGATGCCGACGTCCATCGTCAAGGTGCCGGAAAAGCCTTTTTTACGCGCGACTTCAGGATAATTTAGGTTGCCGGTGCGTTCAACCTTATTTTCCCAGTCTTTCATGTATTGAGCGGCGATATATTTATGGGTGCTGACGGAATTAACAAATTTGATTTTGTTTTGTTCGGCGCTGCTCTGGCTTTGCCGAATCTGTTCGCCTAGCTGGGCAATCTGCTTTTGCAACGATGCGGCGGTCAGTTGCGGTTTTGGTTGGCTGGCCTGGGCCGGGATAACCGGCTTGTTAGCCGTTTCGATTTTTTCCACGGCCTGTTTCACGGTTACCTTCTTGGAGGCCTTCGCCGCTTTGCTCGCGCTTTTCCGTGGCGCCGGTTGCCGACGCTTGCCGCTGTTGTGGCTGGGCAGTTTTTGCTTGGGAGCCTCCGGTTTTTTGTTTTCCTTGCCTGCGCCGATTTGATTGTCCTGAGCCAGGTATTCGGCCTTTTTCGGCGCTTTTTTTGCCGGCGTGTTGGACAGAGTGATCTCGATCGACTTGCCCACTTTTTCCGGTTCTGGAATGCTGAAATTAAGCCCCATCAGGATGATGGCGTGGACGACGGCGGCGATGAACAGCGCCGTCAGCAATGAATCGCTATGCGATATCGGAGGGGGATTGTAGGAAAATGAAGACGTCATGATAATCTGTTTTCAATATAATCCATCAATTGGGCGCTAATATTGAGTCCGAATTGTCGATCCAGTTCCTGGACGCAGGTGGGGCTGGTGACATTGATCTCGGTCAGGTAAGCACCGATCACGTCGATACCAACGAAAGCCAAGCCTTTTTCCTTTAGGGTTGGGCCAACCTGACGAGCTATCCACCAGTCGCGTTCAGTCAGCTCCCGGCCTTCCGCCCTGCCTCCGGCGGCGAGGTTGCCACGGGTTTCACCGCTAGCCGGAATACGGGCCAGGCTATAAGGCACCGGTTCGCCGTCGATCAGCAAAATACGTTTGTCGCCGTCCTTGATTTCGGGTAGGTAACGCTGAGCCATGATGAAGCGGCTGGCGTGTTGGGTCATCGTTTCCAGAATCACGCTAAGGTTAGGGTCGTTTTCTCGGATATGGAAAATGGAGGCGCCGCCCATGCCGTCCAAGGGCTTCAGAATGATTTCCCGGTGTTGTTGCAGAAATGAACGTATGCGCTGCGGTTCCCTGGCGACCAGGGTAGGAGCGCAGCATTGCGGAAACCATGCGGTAAACAGTTTTTCGTTGGCGTCTCTTAGCGATTGTGGCTTGTTAATGACCAGGCTGCCGGCTTTCTCCGCTTGTTCCAGCAGGTAAGTGACATAGATGTATTCTTGGTCAAACGGTGGGTCCTTGCGCATGATGATGACATCGAGATCAGATAGCGCCATTTCCTGTTCGTCGATGAATTCGAACCATCGCTTTGGGTCTCGCTGTACCCGCAGAGTCCGGGTTCTGGCGTAAACCCGGCCGTCATGCAAGAAAAGGTCGTTCAGCTCCATATAATGAAGCTCCCAATTTCTACTCTGGGCTTCCAGCAGCATCGCGAAACTGGTGTCTTTTTTAATATTGATCCGGTCGATGGGGTCCATCACCATACCTAACTTTATGCGCATCGGTCAGCCTGTTAATGATTGGTTATTTAAGGAATAAGGCAAAAAGTGATTCTTTAAAGCTCGAGCGTTATTCTGTCAATTACGCGGCATAGATACATGGCGGTTAAATTTCCCGGGTTGTTGCTGATTGATCATCAGGCGCCATGAGGTGGCGGTGATCTTGAAAAAACAATGGGTAAGCACGCTGCGCTAAAAAGTACGGCGTTGTTATTGATAGCCATGTAAAATGATAATTCTACCAAATATATTTTGCTATGGGTTGTTTACCTGAAAAAGATTTTTTGGTATAAAGAGCGGCTAACTTTTGAATAAAGGCACGCATTAGAGGTAATCATGTCCAGAGTATGTCAAGTAACGGGTAAGCGCCCTGTTACCGGAAATAACGTATCACACGCACAAAACAAAACCAAAAGACGTTTTAGTCCGAACCTCCATCAGCACAGATTCTGGGTTGAAAGCGAAAATCGCTGGGTTCGTCTGAGAGTTTCCGCCAAAGGGATGCGTATCATCGATAAGAAAGGTATCGATGAGGTCTTGGCCGATATTCGTAAACGTGGCGAAAATATTTAAGGAGTCTGAAAAATGCGCGATAAAATTAAATTAGTTTCCAGCGAAGGAACTGGTCATTTTTATACTACGACAAAAAATAAAAGAACCATGCCCGAGAAAATGGAGATCAAAAAGTTTGATCCCGTTGTTCGTAAGCATGTGATGTATAAAGAAGCCAAAATCAAGTAATGGCTTAAGCGCCTTTGCCGGAATCGACAAAGGCGTCCTTCCTCCAAGGCAAAGCTGAGCTCATTGGTTGTTGCCGTTTCTCAGTGAGTCCAGAAAGGCTTTCATTTTTTCAGATTGCTTGAATAGCTGCTTATATTTTCTGGCGAGCTCGTCCCTTTCTTGCCTCAGTGTTTGGCATTTTACTTCCAGTTGCGCGATAGTCTGTTTCAGTTGTTCGCTATCGGGTTCTGAATTGAGTCCCGGTTGTTCGGCCGCTGTTTTAGCCGCTTCATCGACGCTTAAAGGCGTTTCATCGTCATGCTCGTCCACGGCGAAGGTGGCTGGCTTATCAACCGGCTGGTCGGGAACCTTCTCCATGCCACCTTGCAGAACAAAGGCCTTGATGCGGTTTCTTAACAGCAGGAAGGCGGCGGCCTCACTGGTTTTGCCGTTTTCACAGACGACGATGATTGGCTGCTTTTTGTTCAGTGTTTTCAAGGTCATGCGCAGGGAAAAAAATGGCGCATTGATGCTGTGTTCCAAATGATTTTTTTGATATTCGTCAGGCGGCCTGACATCCAGCAGCGTGGCGCCCTGACTTATTTCAGTCTGGGCTTGTGGATAATCGATGAATTGTAGGGTCGGCTTCTTGATCAGGTTAATGAAATTTTCTTTGTTGAGCCGCAATAACACCACATTGGTCAGGGCTCGGACGGTCACATTGCGTGGTTCGCCGGATAATAAGGCATCCTCGCCAAAGGTTTCCTGGCTTTTCAGTTGCCCCAGCTTGATGTCCTTGGCGGTCGGTGTAGGTTTGCGTGTGATCAGGCATTGACCACTTTTGATTAGATAATAATAATCACCCGGTTCCCCTTGGGTGATTATGCTTTCGCCTTGTTCATAACAGACTTCTTCAAGCCCGATGATAATGCGCTGCAAGTTGGCGGGCGGTAATGCTCTGAAAATAGGGGATTTTAGCAGCGTTGTCATCCAGTCATCGTTATCTTCAAGATCGTCAACGACCATATAATTTTTTTCCTCTTGGTAAGGCGTATTATGTTCTTGATTAATCATATCAGCATTAAGGCGTAAAAAACGAATGTCTGTTTCGGCTAGAGCGTCGATTTTTCTTGGAATTTGATGGGCTAGCGCGAATTTCGACGCCTCGCTGCCTGAGCTAATCGTTTCCACCTTGAACTCTTCGGTTTGCAAGCTGATACGGCCATCTAGCAAATAAAACAAATCGTTTCCGTCATCGCCTTGTTTGAATAAGAAGCTGCCGGCTTTAAGCTCGGCGACAGCAATCTGTGCGCAGAGGTCATCAAAGCAATCCTGAGGGATTCTTTTTAGCGGAATCAATTGTCGAATCGCGCTAGCTTCTTTAGAACGGGGGTCAATAGTCATATGGCAAAGAGTCAAACTATTCGGATTGGAGTTTCAGGGCAAATGATAGAGCATATTGCGCCTTTGTTCTGTTAATAAAACAGCAGATTTATGCTGTTTCCAGCTGAAAATACGCCTTTAGAGGAAGATTTGCATCGATGGCCGACCAGGTCTAGCCCTTTAAAAGCAAATAATCATCTTCATATTGAATATATGGCAAAATAGTAATGAAGCCTAAATATTTCTGACGATATCGAGCCTATGCGCTGATTATTAAACATTAAGGATTTTGGGAATGACGAATTTAGTAAAGAAATTGACAGGGGGCGCCGCGCTGGCGGTCTTGTTATTGATGAATGTCGGCGCGGAGGCGGCCTTGCCGGCTAATGTTGAGGGCAAAACCTTGCCTTCGTTGGCGCCTATGTTGGAACGCAGCATGCCGGCGGTGGTCAACATCTCGACGACTAAGGCGGTTGCGGAAAATCCACTATTAAATGATCCTTTTTTTAGGTATTTCTTCCAATTGCCGCATCCTCCTAGACGCCAACAGAAGAATAGCCTGGGCTCGGGCGTCATTATCGATGGTCAAAAAGGCTATGTGGTGACCAATAATCATGTCATCGATAAGGCCGATAAAATCATGGTCACACTAAGCGACGGGAGGCAGTTTAATGCCGAATTATTGGGCGCCGACCCGGAAGCGGATGTCGCGGTCATTCAGATACCGGCCGATAATCTGACCGCGTTGTCGATCGCCGATTCAAGAATGCTGAAGGTCGGTGATTTTGCCGTCGCCATCGGCAACCCTTTCGGTCTCGGCCAGACGGTGACTTCCGGCATTATCAGCGCCTTGGGGCGGAGCGGGCTAGGCATTGAGGGCTATGAAGACTTTATTCAAACCGATGCGTCGATTAACCCCGGTAATTCCGGAGGCGCGTTGGTGAATTTGCGCGGTGAGTTTATCGGTATGAACACGGCGATCTTGGCCCCCGGCGGCGGCAATGTCGGTATCGGTTTCGCGATTCCCTCCAATATGGTGATGACGTTGGTAGACTCGTTGGTTGAGCACGGTGAAGTCAGGCGCGGCTTGCTGGGAGTGACGACGCAAGATTTGACGGCCGAATTGGTCAATGCCTTCGGCCTAAAAAGCAAGCATGGCGCCGTGATCAGTCGTGTCGAGGCGTCATCGGCTGCTGCCAAGGCCGGCCTGGAGCCGGGTGATATCATCGTGTCCTTGAATGGTCGCAAGGTCAAAGGCAGTCATCAGATCCGCAATATGATCGGTTTGATGGAAATTGGCGATCATGTCGACATCGGCGTGATTCGGGGTGAGCAGAGAAAAACGATTCGTGCGACCATCGGCAAGCCTCAGCGGCAGATGTTGGCTGGCGACCAGTTGCATAGAACGCTGGATGGGACGATATTGGCGACAACGCAAAAAGGCCAGGTCGAAGGTGTTTTGTTGGAAAAAATCAAGGCGGGTTCCTACCCTTGGCGTGTTGGATTGCGTCCCGGAGACATCATCGTTTCGGCTAATCGCTATCGGACCAGGAATCTGGATGAATTGAGACGAGTTATTGATCCGCGTCGGCCCTTGTTAATCAACATTCAAAGAGGCGGCGAGGCGTTCTTTTTGGTGTTGAAATAACATTGCTGAAAGGTTCGGGGTAAAATCTGAACCTTGAACCTTGAACCTTGAACCTTGAACCTTGAACCTTGAACCTAAAATGAATCAAATCTCTCAATTCATACCCTTGAATATCGCCTTACTGACGGTATCGGATACCCGTCAAGAAGCCGATGACGTATCGGGTCAGACCTTGGCCGAGCGAGTTGAGCTGGCAGGTCACCAAGTGCGCCAAAAAACCATCGTGCCTGACGATGTCTACCGTATCAGGGCGGCGGTGTCCAACTGGATTGCCGATGATCGGGTCAATGTCGTTATCACGACTGGCGGCACCGGCGTGACCGGTCGCGACGGTACGCCGGAAGCGGTGGCGCCATTGCTGGATAAGACGCTAGACGGCTTCGGCGAAGTGTTTCGGATGCTTTCCTATCGCGACATCAAGACCTCGACGATGCAATCGAGGGCGCTTGCCGGCGTCGCCAACGGCACGTTTCTGTTTTGCCTGCCCGGTTCTTCCGGCGCCTGCCGCACCGCGTGGGATGAATTAATCAAAGAACAGCTGGATTATCGCACCAAGCCGTGTAACCTGGTCCAGTTAATGCCGAGACTGATGGAGAAATAATGCGCTCCCTTTTTTTAATGTTAAGCGCCTTGATGGCGTTAGTGGCCGTAGCGATGGGCGCCTTTGGCGCGCACGGCCTGAAACAACTGCTGACGGCCGAAATGTTGGCAGTTTATCAGACGGCGGTGACTTATCAGATGTGGCATGCCTTAGGGCTTGGACTGATCGCCGTTTGCAGTCGGGCGTCGCCAGCGTCGACTCTGTTACGCTGGGCGGGGTGGCTGATGTTCACCGGTATTCTCTTGTTCTCTGGCAGTCTTTATCTGCTTGTCCTGCTGAAGCTGAAATGGCTCGGTATGATCACGCCGCTGGGCGGTGTTGCCTTCATCCTGGCTTGGTTGCTGCTGCTTGTGTTTGCCGCTAAAGACGATAATAGCGAGCCGGCGACATAAGCGGCCGGCTATCATTTTTCCCAATTTTTAATGAAATAGAATCATGCGTGACGCCAATCCCCAAACGATATATCTGAAAGACTACTCGGTTCCTGAATATTTGATTCACGAGGTTGATTTGAACTTTGACCTTGGCGAGGAGCATACCGTCGTCGTAGCGCGGCTGACGCTGCAGCGTAACCCCCAGAGCCAAAGCCCGAACCAGGAATTGACCTTAATGGGAGAGGACCTGAATCTGCTCGGCGTCGAGCTGGACGGTACGGCGCTACACGCGCAACAGTATGTGCAGACGGATACATCGCTGACTATTCATCAGGCGCCGCAGGACGGCATTTTTGTATTAAAGATAGAAAACAGCATCAATCCGAAGGCGAATACCGCGTTCGAAGGCTTATATCAGTCCAGCACGATGTTATGCACCCAATGCGAGGCGGAAGGTTTCAGAAAAATCACCTATTTTCTCGATCGTCCCGATGTGATGAGTCGGTTTAAAACTACCCTGGTCGCCGATAAGGACAAGTACCCTGTGTTGCTGTCCAACGGCAATAAGGTGGAGCAAGGGGAGTTGGCGGGCAACCGTCATTGGGTGAGCTGGGAAGACCCGTTTGCCAAGCCCTGCTATTTATTTGCGTTGGTAGCCGGTCAGTTGGAATGTATCGAAGACCGCTTTGTGACAATGAGTGGCCGCGAAATCAGCCTGCAAATTTATGTCGAAGCGCATGATGTTGATAAATGCGACCATGCCATGCAGTCGCTGAAAAATGCGATGCGTTGGGATGAAGAAGTCTATGGCCGGGAATATGACTTGGATCTGTATATGATCGTCGCCGTCGGCCATTTCAATATGGGGGCGATGGAAAACAAGGGATTGAACATCTTCAACACCAAGTTTGTGCTGGCGCGCCCGGATACCGCGACCGACAGCGATTATGAGCATATCGAAGGGGTCATCGGACATGAATATTTCCATAACTGGAGTGGCAACCGCGTGACCTGTCGGGATTGGTTTCAGCTCAGCCTGAAGGAAGGTTTTACCGTGTTTCGCGATCAGCAGTTCAGTGGCGATCGCGCCTCGAAGGCCGTCAAGCGCATCGAGGACGTCAACATGCTCAGAGCCCGTCAGTTCGCCGAGGATGCCGGGCCTTTGGCGCATCCTATTCGGCCGGAAGCCTATATCGAGATCAATAACTTTTATACCTTGACCGTTTACGAAAAAGGCGCCGAAGTCGTGCGCATGTTGCACACCTTGTTGGGAGGCGAGGGTTTTCGCAAGGGCTGCGATCTGTATTTTCAGCGTCACGACGGCCAGGCCGTGACTTGTGACGATTTTGTCTCGGCGATGGAAGACGCCAATGGCAGGGATTTGACTCAATTCAGGCGCTGGTATTCCCAAGCCGGCACGCCGCAACTGAATGTCGAGCAGCACTATGATGCCGAGAGCGGACAGTTGGAATTGACGCTTAGGCAGCACTGCCCCGATACACCCGGGCAGACCGATAAGCCGCCGTTGCATATCCCGGTCAAGATCGGCTTGTTGAATTCCCGCGGCCAGGTTGAGCTCATCAAACTGGATGGGCGTCCCCCGGTCGAGGAAACGGTCCTGGAGCTGACCGAGGCCGAACAAAGCTTTGCCCTGTCCGGCCTGGCTGAGCAGCCGACGGTGTCATGGTTGCGCGGTTTCTCCGCGCCGGTCATCGTAAAAATGCAGCGCAGCCTCGAAGAACTGGCTTTTTTGTTGAGTTACGATTCCGATACCTTTAATCGCTGGGAAGCCTCCCAGCAATTAGCGGGACAGGTGATCGCCGATTTGATTGCCGATATCCAGCAAGGACGAGAACTGACACTCAACCCGGTGATCGTCGAAGCCTATACAAAGCTCCTGGAACAGCAGTGGGATGATTTAAGCTACTTTTCCTTGTTATTAGCGCTGCCGGATGAAAGTTATCTGGCCAGCCAAATGGATGTGATCGATGTCGATGCGATTCATCAGGCCCGGGAATTCGTCAAAAAATCTTTGGCCGAACGCTTGCAGGCGCATTTCTTACGTCTGTATCGGGAAAATCATCGCGAAGAATCGGGGCAGTTCGACGCCGGCGCGATCGGCAGGCGGCGGATTAAGAATACCTGCCTGCACTATTTATCGACACTGGAAACGGGCGACAGCCAGTCCTTAAGTCTGAGGCAGTTTGAGGGTGCGGCAAATATGACCGATCAGATGGCGTCGCTTTCGGCTATCGTCAATAGCCGGCATCCGGCCAAGCAGGCCTGCCTGGAGCAGTTTTACCGGCAATGGCAAGATGAGGACTTGGTCATCGATAAATGGTTTGCATTGCAGGCCAGCAGTCACTGGCCCGGGACCTTTGCCAAGGTGCAGCAATTATTGCAGCATTCGGCTTTCGATATGAAAAATCCAAATCGGGTCCGGTCATTGGTCGGGGCCTTCAGTCAAGCCAATCCCGTGCATTTTCATGCCCGCGACGGCTCCGGCTATCATTTTCTGGCGGACCAGGTGATTGCGCTGGACAAGCTGAATCCTCAGGTGGCTTCGCGCATGGTGACGGCATTGACGCAATGGCGACGGTATGATGATGAAAGGCAACAGCTGATGAAGGCGGTATTGCAGCGCATTATCGACACTGAGGCGATTTCCACGGATGTGTTCGAAACGGCCAGTAAGAGTTTGGCCTGACTCGTCATCGGCTGGGTAGGTGGCGTTAAATGAATTTGCGCAAACTGATCTGGAATGCCCGTTGGCTCAGCGATGAGCAACGCATCAAATGGTATCCGGCTTTCTGGCTGATGCGGCTGAAGGTGTTGGAATTGTCACCGTGTTGGCGGCGGGTCACCATTTTATTGCCGCATAGCTGGATTGCGACCAATACCGGCGGCAGCATGTTTGGCGGTTTTCAGGCCTGCCTGGCGGATCCGATCGCGGCGATGTCCTGTTTGAAGGTTTTTCCCGGTTATTCGGTTTGGACGCGTTCACTGCATCTGGATTTCAGGCGCGAAGGCTTGAGCGATCTACAATTGCGTTTCGCCATGAGCTCGGAGCAGGAGCAGCAGATCAGGCGTGAGTTGGAAAGAAAAGGTCGAAGCACGCCGGAATTTGAGTATGGTTATTATCAGGCCGATGGCAGTCTATGCACGTTAATCAGGGCGCGGGTGGCGATTCGGCCGAAAGGCTATAAAAAAGACATGGCGTCCAACGTGCAACCGTCTCAACCATAAGCGCTTATTGGGTGTTAAAATTAAAAAAGATAATATGATTATAATCTGTTGCGGATTGTTTCTCCTATTTGGCCTTCAAGATCCGGCGTGAATATGGCCTTGCCAACTAGTACTCAGTCAATTTATATATGACGGGTACTCGGCAGGCGCCAGTTATTCCCGGGTTGAGCATTTTTGAACATATAAGGGAAATGCTGAGGTAGGTGCGAATTTATTCGTATTGCGCGGCTAAATCTGCACCTACTTTCATAATTGCCGACAGAATGATATTGACTATGTACTAGTACAACACCATTATTGTAATGTCGAGTAAATGTATTAAAAAATATCTAAGAATTCATGTGCTTGCTTAAGCCGATAACTCGACAGAGGACAATGGATGCCGCACTAGCAGCCCCTGCTTCACGTTGCACGGACTCCTCTTTGTGTGGCTTAGCCTTGACGGCTGTCTTGAAAACCAATCGGAAACGGCTTAAATCAAATTCACCTGGCGGTTTGTTCATAGCGATATCAAAGTATAATTTGCGCCTATGACCTGGCAAGTCGTGTAATATCATCACGCCACCGTTCGTCATGGTCGGGCGCCGCCTGAAATCCTCATTGACAGGATAATAAATGGTGCTTTTTGGTTGCCAGCGCTGACGCCGGCTCGTAACGGTATTGAACGGGTTCTGATACAATCGACCCTATAATAATAAACAGTCTAGAGTAAAAAAGAGGAATTTATGCGAATCCGGAAACTGTTGCCTGCCTTGGTGGGTGCGACCATCGTTATCGCTATAGTTTTATACGTTGCGTTCTATTTCGTATTTCTCGATCTTTTTGTCGATCTCTGGTGGTTCCGTTCGCTGCAATATGAAGCCTATTTCTGGCTGAGATTGTTGTATCGCTTTATTCTTTCCGGCGGCGTCACGCTGTTTTTCTTCGCGGTATTCTTTTTTCATTTCTGGATCGCCTCGCGTTACCTGGGGCTGAATCCGCCCGATGCGGTGTTGCTCGATGCCGATAAAAGACGACGTTTTCAAAGTTTTGCCGATGTTTTCATGAGCGGTTCGTCGAAAGTTTATACGCCGTTATCTTTTTTTCTGGCCGTGTTCATCGCGATTCCGTTTTACGAGCAGTGGGAAAAGGCGCTGTTGTTTTTCTTCGGCAGCGCCTCCGGTATCGTCGAACCGGTTTTTGAGCAGGACGTCAGTTTCTATATGCTCTCCTATCCGATTTTTATGCTGATTCAACAGGAGCTGTTGTCGACGGCGATTATTCTGTTTTTCCTGGTTGGAGGGTTGTATTGGCTGGAGCACATCTTTGTGCCGAATCAAAGCAAGGAATATCCATTAGGCGCGAAGATCCATCTAACGATGCTGCTCGGCTTCATCGTGCTGTTTGTGATTTGGGGCTTCTTGCTGGAACGTTACTCGCTATTGTATGTCGATTCGCATGAGCCGGTTTTTTTCGGCCCGGGTTTTGTCGAAATGCGTTATCAATTACCGCTGATTTGGTTGTCGATCTTATTTTTCCTGGCGATGGCCGTTGCCGGGATGGTGTTTATTTTTTCCGAAAAGCACCGTATCAAGATGCCGTTGATTATTTGCGCTATCGGTTTCGTTTGCGTCGTCGGCTTAAGGAAAGTGGAGTTCATCCCGCAATTGATGACGACCTTCATCGTCAAGCCGAATCCGGTCAAAACGGAAGGCGTGTTCATGCAGCATAATATCGATGCGACGCTGGATGCCTATGATTTGAACAATATCAAGACCATCGAGACCACGGTCAGCTTGGATGCGACTAAGGACATCGAAGAGTGGTCGACGAAAAAACATTTCGAAAACATTCCGGTCTGGGACAGGGAGTTTTTGACCGATGTCTATATGCAATTGCAGGGGATCCGGCCTTATTATCGTTTCCCGGCTGTCGATGAGGATCGCTATTTTCTGAATAATCATTATCAACAGGTCAACTTGGCGGCACGGGAAATGAATATCAAGAAATTGCCGGCGGAAGCGCAAAACTGGGAAAACACGCATTTACGCTACACCCATGGTTATGGCGCGGTCGTGACGCCGGCCGCCCAAGATGCCGGCAAACCGATAATCTGGTATCTGCGCGACCTGAACATGACTTCCGACGCCGGTTTTAAGGTCAAGTATCCCGACATTTATTACGGCCAGGAGCCGTATCATTACGCGATCATGCCGAACCAGCTGACCGTCGCCGGCCTATCCAGCTCAGATCCGGGGACCGGGAGTCAATATGTCGGCTCCGGCGGTGTGCCCATTCCGGGCTATTTCAGAAAGATCCTGTTCGCGTTCTATTTCAAAGACGAAAAAATCTTCTTTTCGACCAATATCTCGACCAGAAGCAAGATGATGATACGGCGCAATCTCATCGACCGGATCAATGCGCTGACGCCGTTTCTGCATCTGGACAAAGACCCTTATCTGGTCATCGATAAAGACCGCTTTTATTGGATTCAAGATGCCTATACGACTTCGGATAAGTATCCCGTCTCCAAGCCGGCGGCGGATGATTTCCTCGACGCTAAACTGGACTTTAATTATATCCGCAACTCGGTGAAGATCGTCGTCGACGCCTATGATGGTTCGGTGGATTTTTATATTTCGGAGCCCGATGATCCGATCATTAAGGGCTACAATCTCGCCTATCCGGGCTTGTTTAAAGACCTGGATGAAATGCCTCTGGAATTGAAAAAACATCTGCGTTATCCGCGTGATTTGTTTTATATGCAAATGAAGGTCTATGCCAAATATCACCAGATCACGCCGGAGCTGTTTTATGAGCAGGCGGAAACTTGGCAGCACGCGACCGTCAACAAACAACAAGTCAGGCCCTATTTCATCACGATGGATTTCGGGAACTGCAATGATCGGGAAGAGTTTGTGATGATCAACCCGATGACGCCGATCAATCGCGACAACCTCAGTATGATTGGGATTGCCGGCACCCTGAATAGAGAGCAGTGTGGCGTCTCCTATGACCCTGGCGTGACCATCTACAAATTTAGCAAGGATGTTCAGGTCAACGGGCCGGCTCAGGTCGATGCGTTGATCGATCAGGATCCTGATGTTTCCGAACAGTTCACGCTATGGGATCAGCATGGATCCAGCGTTCAGCGTGGCAGGATGGTGATCTTGCCGATGGGGAATTCGATACTCTATGTTCAGCCGATCTATATGTTGTCGACCAAAACCAGGATACCGGAATTAACGCGGGTCATCGTTTCGATTGGCAACCAGGTGGTGATGGACAAGACATTATGGTCGGCCTTCAATCGCCTGAAAAAGCTGTTTATCAAGGAAGTCAAAGATGCCGCCGGTTCCGGCACCACCGTTGGAGACTAGCGGCTTGCTCCGGGAGGGGGATTCCGATGACAGGCCTTAACTAAGCAGCATGCCGCAGAGTCTGTCCTCGATTTCCATTCGATAGGCTAGGCTTTCGCCCAGTTTGGACAAGTCGGCTTCCAGTTTATCGACGGTGAATTTGCGTTTACCTTGGTCGTAGCGGTCATTGAAGGTGATCACCGCGTCGGTGGTTTTGGAGAATTCAGGATAAATGTTCTGGGCGTCGGTTAGCAGGCGCGCCCTGCGTTCGCATCCCGCCAGCAAGCGATCGTAAATCCCGAAGTGTCCCAGCGATACATAGTCAACGATGATTTCGGCAAATTGCTTCAGTATCGGTTTGAGGGCGGCATGGTCGTCGAAAGGCTTTAAACGTCCAATTTGGCAATACAAAGACCAGAGTTCTTGTCTTTGTTGCTGTAATTCTGTGATCAAACACTGGATATGTTGACGCCTTTCAGGGTGGAATTTGATTGCAGCAGACATTTTGACCTCCGTTGGAATTAGCGAAATTAAATTTATGTCAAATATCAAGAAAATTCAACAATTAATTAAAATTTAAGGAAAATATGTTAGCTGTGTCCGTGGTCATTCCCACCTACAATCGCCGTGATCGTCTGCAAAGAGCGCTAGCTTCGGTGTTTGCGCAGAGCTATGCCGCCCGCGAAGTGATTGTCGTTGACGACGGCTCGACCGACGGGAGCGGGGCGATGGTCGAGGAACTTTTCCCATCGGTGCGTTATCATTATCAGGCTAATAAAGGCGTCAGTTCCGCCCGCAATGTCGGCATCGGTCTTGCGACAGGTGACTGGATCGCCTTCCTGGATTCCGATGACGAGTGGTTGCCGGATAAATTGACTACACAAGTTGCAAGGCTAAGCGAGCAGACCGATATCAAGGTCTGTCATACCGAGGAAATCTGGATGCGTAATGATAAACGGGTGAATCCGATGCGCAAACATCGTAAAGCAGGCGGCTGGATCTTTCGCAATTGTCTGCCTTTATGCGCGATGTCGCCTTCGTCTATCATGATTCAGCGCAGCGTTTTTGCCGCGGTGGGGGGCTTCGATGAATCCCTGCCGGCTTGTGAGGATTACGATTTATGGTTGCGTATCACGGCTCGCTATCCGGTGTTATTCGTTGAACAGGCGCAGATCATCAAATACGGGGGGCACGAAGATCAATTGTCGAGAAAATATTGGGGCATGGATCGATTCAGAATCTATGCATTGGAGAAGATTATTGATGAAGGCGGCTTGTCCAAGGACGACCGCGTCGCCGCCATGCAGATGCTAGTGAAAAAATGTCGAATCTACCGGCAGGGTGCGTTAAAACGTGACAAGCAACAAGAAGCTAGCCATTATCAGCAATTGATTGAACGTTTCACAGCGGCATGAACATTATGGAGCCCGCGGTGTTTATTTTTTGCGCATTGGAATGCGAGGCAAAACCATTGCTTAACCAATACGGTTTGAAAAAATGGCGGCAGCCGCATTCGTTTGCCATTTACCGCGCGGAGGACAGAGTGCTGGTCGTCAGCGGTGTCGGTAAAACCGCGATGGCCGGCGCGGTTGGCTATGCGATGGCTATCTTTCAGCCGCTTAATCCGGTGTTGATCAACTTGGGCATTGCCGGGCATAGAGACATCCCGACAGGTTCCTTGGTCATGGCCGATACCGTCATTGATGCGGATAATCAAGAGAAAAGGTTTTATCCTCAATGGATCGGACGCTGGCCTTGTCAAAGCAGGCCACTATCTACGCTGGCGCAACCTGATTTTTCCTATTCGGGCGATTCTTTATATGACATGGAAGGGGCTGCGTTTTATCAAATAGCGCTTAAATTCAGCAGCAGTGAATTGATTCATTGTATAAAAGTGATTTCCGACAACCTCGATCAGTCGGCTAAGCACATCAATGCAAAAGCCGTGAGCAGCTGGGTGGCGAAGCAATTGCCGGCGACCGATGCGATCATCGCCCGCTTGCTTGCGTGCAGACAGCAAACGACGGAACTGCCGCCGAAGTATTATCAAAGCTTAATCGAACGTTACCACTTTAGCGTCAGCGGACGAATCAAATTGAAATCCTTGTTGCAGCGCTGGGAGGTCGTCAGCGATAGAGCGCCGCTAACGTTCGATCAGCAAGCGTTTAGCGACGCTAAACAGTTATTGCGCTGGTTGGAACGACAGATAGCCGGTCGGTCGTTCTATTTATAAGCCGAGTTCGGTATAAGGTAACTATTCAGCTTGATTTACTATCAATTGCTTGTGGAAGAAGTGTGTGCGACAGGGATGTCGCATCCAAGCCTATAGGGGCATATTCACCCAGCACCTAAATTCCATAGGCTAATAGCTGCGATAAATCATCTTCGTTTATTTAGGTGCTGGGTGAACGGCGTCTTCTGTAGCAAGTAACGGATAGAAAAGAGTTTTGATGCTGAATGGTTAAATAAATCCTTGCTTCGTGATGGCGATGACGAAAATTAAGATAAAACTAGCGACTGCCGCGGCAAAGGCCAGCCAACGTTTATTGCCGCTGCTGCGCATCGTCATGATGGCAAACGCTATGTACAGCACCAGCACGATCAGTTTACTGATGATCCAGCCATATTCGCCCGCCAACCAGTTGCCTTGAAACACCAATGCGATGCCGCTCAGCAACAGCAGCGTGTCGATGATATGCGGAGCAATTTTAAACAGCTTACGTTGCAATAGCTCCGCGTTAAATTGCAATAATGCGACCCGACCGATAAAACTGGAGAAAGAGGCGAGGATAAAAAAAACATGGATCAATTTGAGCATGGGAATTCCCGATAGCGTATAAATAGCTGATTATACCGTTAGATTCAACGATGCTACCAGCATAAGCCTAGCGTCATGAATATGGTCACCAGAGCCAAAGTGGCGATATTTTGTAAAATCTCATCCCAATTATGGCGGGGGGCTTCATTCATCAGTTCTTGGATTCTGTTGTGAACTTGATCCTGCATGTGGATACGAGACATCATGTGATTTACCTCTAATGATTAGCGATGTTGATAACTTCTCATTTGACCAACCAGCACCCCTTGGATTTCGACTTGGTTCGGGTGAAAACGCATCGGCTTGATGGTTTTGTTGGCCGGGATTAATACCGTTTCGTGGGGGTATTGTTCAATATATTTAAGCGTGGCATTATTTTTATCGATCAGGGCGACGACAATTTCGCCATTTCTGGCGTGACTGCGTTGTTCGATCACGACCCAATCGCCGTCAAAAATACCGGCGTCGATCATCGAATCCCCTTTGACCTGCAAGACATAGCATGGGTTGTCGGTTTTCAGTTGCTCCGGAACCACCATGTGGTTGATGTTTTCAATCGCCTCGATGGGTTGACCGGCGGCAATGGCGCCGACCAGCGGCAGTCCGTCTTCATCCGCCATGGCCATCAACGCTTGTTGAGTCAGGCGCACGCCGCGTTGCTTGCGTTCGGGGGGCTCAACCAGGCCGGCGGCGATCAGGCCCTGAATATGTTTGTGTAGCGACCCTCTCGATTTCAATCCCATCGCCAGGCAGAGCTCGTCCAGGGTCGGCGGATGAGGAAATTTGTTTTGATTGGCAAGCAGGAATTCAAAGACTTCCTGCTGTTTTCGGGTGAGAGGGTCAGGGTAACTCATCTTGTTCTCCATTAGTTTTGCTTAATCATAGAGAAAGAACGGAAGGAGAACAAGTTTTTGCCGCCGAATCTTGGCGATGAATTTGTAAATTTTTGAAAATTAAGGGGGAATATGATGGGGGTCTATGCAGGCATTGCGGCGATGCACGATGAAATGCGGCAATGGCGACGTTATTTTCATAGTTTTCCGGAAACCGCTTACGAAGAGGTGCAGACAGCGGCCTTTATCGGAAAAAAGCTGCAGAGTTTCGGTTTGGATGTCGTGCAGGGCCTGGGCATGACCGGCGTTGTTGCGACATTGACGGCAGGTGCGAGTGGCAAAAAGATCGCTCTGCGCGCCGATATGGATGCGCTGTTTATCGAGGAGCGCAATGATTTGTCATATAAATCTTGTCATCCAGGGAAAATGCATGCCTGCGGTCATGACGGGCATAGCGCGATGTTGTTGGGGGCGGCAAAATATTTGGCAGAGCGGCGGCATTTTGACGGAACGGTCTACTTTATTTTTCAGCCGGCCGAAGAGGGGCGAGCCGGGGCGAAGAAAATGCTCGATGACGGCTTGTTCGAACGCTTTCCGGTTCAGGCGGTTTACGGTTTGCATAATTTTCCGGACATCCCCGCCGGGCATTTCGCCGTCAAAAGCGGGGCGATGATGGCGTCTCTCGATTGTTTCGAGATTGCTTACAGAGGCACGGCCACCCATGCGGCGATGCCGCATCTGGGCAATGACGTGATGCTGGGCGCCGCTCAGTTGGTCACGGCTTTACAATCGATCGTCAGTCGTAATATCGACCCGGCCGAAGCGGCCGTGGTCAGCATCACCCAGATTCATGGTGGCAATACCTGGAATGCGATTCCCGAAGAAATCGTATTAAGAGGTACCTATCGCTGCTTCAGCCAGAGCGTACAGGCGCAGGTTCAGGATAAGATTCGCCACATCGCCGAGGCCGCCGCGCGATGTTTTGAGCTGCAAGCCGAAATTCGCTTCAATCCGGAAAATCCTGGCTACCCGGTGACCGTGAACAGCGAGCATGAAACGGCTTGCGCGATCGAGGCGGCCCGCGCCGTCGTCGGGAATCAGGCGCTGAATTTAGAACCGGCAGCGAGCATGGGTTCGGAGGATTTTGCCTTCATGTTGCAGCAAAAGCCGGGTTGTTATATCTGGCTGGGTAATGGTCCCGGCACAGGCGGTTGTTTACTGCATAATCCGCATTACGATTTCAATGACGAAATCTTACCGATCGGCGCCAGCTATTGGGTGAAACTGGTGGAAATGCAGTTGGCGAAAGCGGACTGAGTGTTTCGATTATTTAAACAAGCAGTGTTTGGCGAAATCCGCTGCTTCGTTGGCGGTCCAATCGGCTTTGGGTTTCTCTTTCATGTTCTGGCACCAAGCCTCGCTACCGACTTCTGGAGCGCAGGCGGTTAATAAGGCAAGTAAGGTGGGTAGTAACATCAGTTTGCTTAAGTTCATGGTGGTGACTGCTGACTAGAAAAATCAATGAGTCTATCTAACAGTCGCTGTTGCCGTCAATCGCAGGACTCCCTCATTAAAAAATACCTGAACTAACACAGGGGGTTGGTTAATATGGTTAATATCGCGTCATCCCTCTGGGGCGGGGCCAGCAATTCCCAGTTTGAGCATTTTTGCTGTGTTTAGGGCATGGGATGTGTCTGTCGAGGAGCGCCGTAAACCCATCCCTGGGGGCTTGACGGCAGCATCCTTGCTGCCGACATCCTCGCCAAACACACCCCATGCCCTTTTTGAACTCCAAATTGATGATATGGACTCCTCTGGAGCGGGGCGGGTTATTTAACCCGCCCCCGATATCGGTCTTGGGCCACACAAATTCGCGTAGACAAGGGTGCATTGCATGCACCATTTTTGAATCTCGTTAAGGTCGGTGTTTTCGGTGCATAAAATGCACGTCTGGCGGGAACGTGAAGCGCATCAAAAACCGGTGCGCTTCCTCTCGTCAGCACACCCTACCCGCACCGTAGCATCGTAGGGCGGCTTCGCGAAGCAAGCCGCCAAAAACCGCCACAGGGGCAAAATTGGCCATTGTGCGTATCCAGGCGGATTGCCTGGCGGCGAATCCACCCTGTTGCGATGCCAATGTAGCCTTGCCGTCAATCGGCGTTTGCCTTGCTCCCTGATTCGATGTATTCAAACACCTTAACGACTTGTTTGACGCCGTTTTGCCGGCGGGCAATTTCCGTCGCGACATTACCTTCGTTAGGGTGTAGCAGACCCATTAGAAAAACCACGCCGTTTTCGGTGACGACCTTGACCCGGGTTGCATCAAAACCGGGCAGATTTCTAACCTCGCTCAGCGACGACTTGGTCTTGGCGGTGATCAGGGTGTCATTGGAGCGGCTGGCGAGTGTAGTGGGCTCGGCGATGGCCATTTCATTATGCACCATTTTAACGCCGGGTATGACGCGGACGATGGCGACTATGTTGTCGCGTAATTCGACTGTCGGCGCTTCTCCGGTCAGCAATACCTTGCCGTTATAAGCGGTGACATTGAAATGGCAGCGATCACGAATGGCGTCATTGGCATTGAGTTCTATGCCGGCATTGATTTCAATGCGCTCATCGTTCAGCAAGGCTTCGCTAGTGCGGCGGTCATGCAGCAAGGACAGGCCGGTGACTTCGGCGCTGCCGGTCGCTAGCGTGGTGCAGCCGGTGGTGAGGATGGGGATCAATAATATCGGGATCAGTGTTTTCATATCAGCCGCCAAATAGTTGATGGTCGATTAAATCACATAAACAATGGGAAATCAGCAAATGCACTTCCTGAATACGGGCGGTGGATTCCGATGGAACCCGGATCTCTATATCGACTTCGTTCAGGACGCCCGAGAGGATGCCGCCGTCCTTGCCGGTTAGCGCGATCACCAGCATGTCTTTTTCATGGGCGACATTGATAGCTTTGATGATGTTGGCCGAATTGCCGCTGGTGCTATAAGCCAGCAGGATATCGCCGCCGTGGCCCAATGCGCGCAGCTGTTTGGCGAAGATTTCGTCGAAATGGTAATCATTGGCGATTGAGGTGATGGTCGAGGTGTCGGTGCTTAAGGCGATCGCCGGCAATGCGGGGCGTTCACGCTCGAAGCGGTTGAGCATTTCCGAGGAGAAGTGTTGGGCGTCACCAGCCGATCCGCCGTTGCCGCAAGTCAAGACTTTCTTGTCGTTGACCAGTGCGTCGACGATGCGCTGAGAGGCGAACTCGATCAGTTCGCACAAGCTAGCCATGGCATCCTGTTTGGTTTGTATGCTGTCTGAAAAATGGTTGATGATTCTGTCTTGTAGACTCATAGAGATTAATGAAATGCGTTCTGTATCCAGTTGAGGGAGTGGTCACCGGAAATGGCAATAACATCAAAACGGATCGCTGAGTTGATGCGGTGACTCATTATGTAGTGTTCGGTAGCCGCTATTATACGGGATTGTTTTCGTGCGGTAATGCTTTCCAAGGCGCCACCGTATTGATTGGATCGACGTAGGCGAACCTCGACGATGACTAAGGTCTGGCGGTCCTGCATGATCAAATCCAGTTCTCCGCGTCGACAGCGATAGTTTCGCTCGACCAAGCGCAAGCCTTGCTTGACCAGAAAATCCAAGGCTTGTTGTTCGGCCTGATCGCCGCGGTTCAGATGGGCTGCGCGTATCTTATTGAACATTGGAGAAAGCCGAATCCTTTTCTGCTGGCGGCGGATCGACGGCAATACTCTGGTAATCTTCGGCGGCTCGATCGAGATAGCCGCTGACGACCGCAATGCCGTCTTTGAATTTTGCGCAGATCAATTGACGGGTGATGCGGTTTTCTTTGTTCAGCAGCAAATTACCGGTGGCGCCTTGATATTTTGCCGTATCTAATTTGTCCAGATGGGCGACCAGATTGTAAGCATCAATTCCTAGGGCGATCAGGCGTAAATAAATGTTGGGGAATTGCTGCCAGTTGCTGCGCAGCGCTTCCTGATTCAGTTCTCCTTGATAGACTTCGCTGAAAAGCCAAGGGATGTCGCAAAAGGTGATGTTGTTCAGGTCGATATCCTGGCTGGGATTGGGTACACCGCTATATAGATGTGGGGTGGCGTATACGGGTACATCGGTCGCGTGGTAGAAACGCAGCTGCGGATTCAGCGAGCGGGCGACAGTCGGGGAGGCGTAGATGAAGATGGCATCCACATCATGACGCCTTCTTGGCGTGAATTCCAATTTTCTGGCCAATAGGCGGCGTAATTGGTGATAGCGTTGCTCGCTTTCATTCAGGTTGAGCAGTTGCTTGATGGGATAGGAAAAATCATGCTCTTTAGGGTTATAAGATTGCACCTCTAACATTTTGCCGTCGGCTTGTAGCCAGGCTTCCGTCAGATAGTTGGCTATGCGTTCGCCCTGTTCGCTGGCCGGTGTCAGAATGACGGCTTTTTGATGGCCGTCCTGCCAAGCCTTGGCGCTAACTTGCTGGGCCTCGTCAATCGGACTCAGGCCGAATTGATAAAGGTTGCTCTTGCTGAGATTGTCTACGTGATTTAAGGCTAACACCGGAATTTTCAGGTCGCTTCCGGCGGCCAGTTCGGCGATTTTTTCCTTGTTGAGCGGGCCGATGATCAGCTCGGCGCCATTGGCGACAGCCTGGTCATAAACGGTGGCTGGGCTGCCTTGCATGCTGTCATAAAAACGAATCGAAGGTTGGGACGCCGTGTCTTGCTGATGATAGTAGGCGGCCATAATGCCTTCTCGTATGGCTTTGGCGGCCTGGGCATAAGGACCCGATTCAGGCAGCAGGATCGCGATCGCAGAAGGTTGTTTGAAGGCGTGTCGCGGCTTGGTCAGATAGTCGAGCAGAAATTCGTTATTGGCCGGATGATTCGGGAATGCTTGCCGCCAAGAGGCAAGGGCGTTGTTAAGCTCGGCATCGTCCAAGGGTTTTTGTTTCAGCAGGTTGGCCAACGCCATCCAGCCACCTAACACATCGGGCGCCGGTGGTTGATTCAGAATCAATGTTTGTCGAGGCAGCAGACTGAGAGTCTCGAGTATCGCGGCGTTGTTTGTGGAAATTTGTTCGGGGGCTGTCAGCAAAGGGCTCAATTTGATGCGTGCCTGGGCGCTGTCTAATAAGTTTCCGGTCAAGGAGTGGGCAAAGGCTAACGAGCGGTAATATTTTTTTTGATCCTCGCGAGCGAGTTTGTCATAGCGAACAAGATTGAGCCGATTCAAAGCTTGTTCCGCATTGCCGTAACTCAGGTTGATTTGGGCATATATCAGATTCAACTGTTGGCGCTGGGGTTCCGATAAGCCGCTTGGGTCGATGCTGTCGGCGTATTGTTTGGCTTTGTCGCTCTCGCCTGACTGCACCAGTGCGTCCGCGGCCAGTAGTCGGAATTGACTTTGCCGAAGAGGATAGGTTTCGGCTAGGTTCTGGTACAATTTGGCGGCTTGTCTGTGTTTACCGCTGGTCATCAGGGTTTCCGCCTGAGCGGCGTCTTCAAAATAGGGTTGGTCTTTGGGAGGAACAGCGGTGCAGGCGGAAAGCAGGGTCAGGGATAAACAGCAGAGCGTCAGGTGAAGGCGGATCATGATGATAGTTAAACCTTTATCAGTAAAAATCAGACAAGAGGACAAAAACACAGATGCCGGGCAAATTATACGTTGTCGCAACACCGATAGGTAATTTAGCAGATTTTAGCCATAGAGCTGTGGAAATTTTGCAACAGGTCGATATGATCGCCGCCGAGGATACGCGACATGTCAGGATGTTGTTACAGCATTACGGTATTTCCAAGCGCTTAATTTCATTGCATCAGCATAATGAAGACAAGGTCGCGCCGAAGCTCGTGGAGAAAATGCAACAAGGGTTGACCATCGCCTTGGTTTCGGATGCCGGTACGCCACTATTGAGCGATCCTGGGCTGCCTTTGGTTAGATTGGCTAGGGAGCAAGGGATCGACGTGTCACCGGTGCCAGGGGCCTGTGCGTTGATTGCCGCCTTGTCGGTGTCGGGCTTGCCGGTGTCTCGATTTACGTTCGAGGGCTTTTTGCCCAGAACGACGGGAGCCAGAAAGGCGTTTTTTCGGGAAAGGCTGTTGGAGCCGGCAACCTGGGTTTTTTATGAGTCCAGTCACCGCATACAGGCGGCGCTGGAGGATATGTTGGAGATTTTTCCTGCCGATCGGCAGATCGTGTTGGCCCGGGAATTGACCAAACTACATGAGACTATAGTCAAGGATCAATTGGCGGTGGTCTTCGAACGCGTCAAAAATGATGGCAATATGCGCAAGGGAGAGTTTGTCGTCGTCGTGGAGGGAGCAAAAGTCGATAAGCATAAACAAGAGATCAGCGAGGAGGAGAGGCGGATACTGGCGCTGCTGTTGCAGCACTGCTCGATCAAGACCGCGGTGACCTTGGCGGTGGAAATGACCGGGCAACGAAAAAAATTGTTGTATCAGGCCGCATTAACGCTGGCGAATGACGGATAAGTCTAAAATTCGCTGAATGACGGCGGCTTTATAGGGTATAATGGCCGCCGAGTTGGCCGAACAGTCGCTGTTTTATTGCAAAATAAAGCGGAGGAAAGTCCGGGCTCCATAGGGCAGGGTGCCAGGTAACGCCTGGGAGGCGCAAGCCTACGGAAAGTGCCGCAGAAAATATACCGCCCCTCACCTAACGCTAGGTGAGGGGTAAGGGTGAAATGGTGTCGGTAAGAGCGCACCGCGCCGCTGGCAACAGCGGTGGCAGGGTAAACCCCACCCGGAGCAAGATCAAATAGAGGAGCAGACGCGCGGCCCGCGCGGTTCCCGGGTAGATTGCTTGAGCCGTGAGGTGACTTGCGGCCTAGATGAATGGCTGTTCAAGACAGAACCCGGCTTATAGGCCAACTCTTTCTTTGTGCTGATCGACGTTTACGCCATGCCGCTTATCTTTGATGTTAGGGAGTGAAGCGTTAAGTTATATAGTTATATTGTAATGGTATGAATAGGGATCGAGTGTGAAAAACAATCGTAGCTATTCGGCTTGGCATTGAGAAAATATTTCCTTGACTATCAGTTGCCTGTCCCAGAATACGCCGTTCACCCAGCACCTAAATTAACGAAGATTATTGATCGAAGCTAATTGCCTAGCGTTCTGTTTCATGCGGCGCTTGCGCTTCCCTGTGCGGCGGCCGCTTCCAATTTCCTGTCTCACGCGGCACTTGCACTTCCCTGTGCGGCGCATGCTTGGATGCGACATCTGCCTGTCGTGGGGTGGCAATGCCGATTTTGCAGGTAGAAAATTGTTCCTGCATTTTCTACATTTCCGCCTTCCTTGGCGGTTAGAACAAAAATCGGCCATGATGCTGCGCGCACTTCTTCCAGAGCGGCCTGATGCTGTCTTAATTCTTTGCAGTATAAGATTCTTTTATCCCGAGATACTGGGCATTGCTGCGCTAGCTGCGTATTTATTCGCTTGGCGCGGCTAAATCTGCGCCTACATTCACAATTGCCGACAGAATAATATTGACTATGTGCTAGGTCTTTAAGGTATTGATTCGAAAGTTGTTTGCGCCAAAATTTTTTGTTGGTGGTGCGGGTGTGTGACAGAGGCGGTCGTGTTAAAGAAAGCGGGGGTCGGTGTAAAGCGTTAGAAAATTAGCATGTATTGCTGTTGTATTTATACAAATCGCATCAATAAAAGCAATTAACTTTTTGATAGGAAAAAGATTTTGATGTTGTTAATTTGCAATACCTGAAAGTGTTAGGGGAATATCATGTAAGTCATTGTAGAAAAAGAAAGAATTTAACAGTTAATCGGTCTTGACTAAAGCAGGTTTGAAATCTATAGTGGAACGTAAGTGGGGTAAAGTGGAAAAAAAGGGAATTTTTTGGACTATTGGGGGCTCTGTTGTTCCGGGGGATAAGCGCAATCAACTTAGACGCGAAAGGGCGTATTACGATCCCCACCCGCTATCGGGGGGAGTTGCAGGATTGCTGCGAGCGACAAATGGTGGTGACCGTGGCCGTTGACGAGAAATGCGTTGGCGAGGCCGGATGTCTATGGTTGTATCCGTTGCCGGAATGGGAGCGCTTGGAACATACCATCAGCAAGTTGCCTACGCTGAACAAAATGGCCGGAAAATTGCGCCGTTTCGTGATCGGTAATGCTTCAGAATGTGAAATGGATAAGCAGGGGCGGTTGCTGTTGCCTGAGAAATTGAGAAAGTTCGCCGGTATGGATAAACACATCATGCTGGTTGGACAGTTGAATAAATTTGAGATTTGGAACGAGCTAGCTTGGCAGGCCAAAGAGGATGATTGGCTGAATGGCGATGATAATGAAGGCTTGGAAGACCTAGGCTCATTGTCATTTTAAACAGGGATTTTATGGAACATTTGTCGGTTTTATATGAAGAATCGTTGCAAGCCCTCGATATTAAGCCTGGTGGATGGTATCTGGATTGTACGTTTGGGCGGGGTGGGCATAGTCGCGGCATTCTGAATTTGTTGGGCGAATCAGGCAAGCTATTGGCCTTTGACCGGGATCCGGACGCGATTGATTCGGAATATGCTCGGGAACTGAATACAGATAGTCGATTCAGTCTTCATTACGGCTGTTTTTCCCAGCTCGCTGAGGTGGTTAGGCGACAAGGCGGCGCAGGCGCCATCGACGGAGTGCTGATGGATCTCGGCGTTTCGTCGCCGCAATTAGATGATCCGGCAAGGGGTTTCAGTTTTTTGCGGGATGGCCCCCTGGATATGCGCATGGATGGGAATTCCGCTTTAACGGCTGCGCAGTGGTTGGCTCAGGTCGAGGAAAAAGAACTGGTCAGGGTGCTGTTCGAATATGGTGAGGAGCGATTTGCCCGAAAAATAGCCCGAGCGATCGTGGAAGCAAGGCGGAAGACGCCGCTGCAGACGACGCTTCAATTGGCGAAGCTGATTGAAGAAGCCATACCTTTCCGGGACAAGCATAAGCATCCGGCCACTCGCACCTTCCAGGCGATCAGGATCGAAATAAACCGGGAGTTGCAGGAAATCAGCGACGGCTTGGAGCAGGCTGTCGAGATGTTGAGGCCGGAAGGCCGGCTGGTGGTGATTTCCTTTCATTCATTGGAGGACAGAATCGTCAAGCGCTTCATCCGTGCGGAATCGGGGCGTAAATATAATCCCGGGCGGCTGCCGGTTAAGGAAGAGGATATCGAGCAGGGTCGCTTGAAAACGATCGGTAAGGCCATACGGGCCGGAAAGGAAGAAATGCGCGATAACCCGCGGGCAAGGAGTGCGGTGATGCGTGTCGCGGAGAAGCGCTGAATGAGTGAGTTAAAAGGCGTTTTTTTAGCGGGGTTGAGCGTCATGCTGTTGTTGTCTGCGCTGTCGGTTATTTACAGCAAATATCAGACCCGGCGGATATTTATCGAAATTCAGCGAATGGAAAAGCTGCTGGACCATTATGAGGTCGAATGGGGGCGTCTCCAGCTGGAGCTGACGATGCTGACCGAGGAAAACAGGGTTGAGATTGAAGCCCGAAATAGATTGAAGTTGATCATGCCCGAGCGGGATAAAATTATTTACATAAAGCCTTAAATGCATATTGCCAATGGAGATGTCAGGCGTCGAGTCCGCTCTAGTGATTTCGCCTTAAGACGTAAACTTCTATTAGGTCTGATGTTGTTCGGCATGCTGGCCTTGGTGATTAGGGCCGTGGATTTGCAGATATTTAATAAAAGTTTTCTGCAGCAACAGGCGCAACGTCAGCACGTGGCCGAAGTCGTCGTGCCGGCCTACCGCGGGCAGATCAAGGATAGACATGGGGAGCCGTTGGCGATCAGTACGCCGGTTCAGTCGGTCTGGGCGAATCCTCAACAAATCAACACGGAAGACCGGGAAAAAATCAGACAGGTCGGCCGATTATTGAGTTTGTCGGGTAATAAATTACAGGCGCTGATTAGTAAAAAATCGAATCGCCGTTTTGTTTATTTGAAACGACGGATCAATCCGGATTTGGCGGCAAAAATTAAGGAACTCGGTGTCGACGGCATTCATTTCGAAAAGGAATTCAAACGTTTTTATCCGGCTGGTGAAGTCTCCGGCCACTTGGTCGGATTTACCGATATCGACGATGTGGGCCAGGAAGGCTTGGAGCGGGCCTATGAAGCCAGTCTGCGCGGCATTGCAGGTAAAAAGCATGTCATTAAAGATGGCAAGGGGCGGATCATTAAGGATGTGGAAAATATTGCCGAACCGGTGGCGGGGCAAGACCTGACACTGACGATAGATCAGCGCATTCAATATCTGGCCTATCGAGAGTTGCAGGCGGCCTTTATTAAACATCAGGCGCATTCGGCTTCTTTAGTAGTCTTGGATGCGAAAACGGGAGAGGTGTTGGCGGCGGTTAATCAGCCGGCCTTCAATCCTAATACGCGCAGGGGATTGAGCGGCAGGCTTTATCGCAACCGAGCCATTGTCGATGTCTTCGAACCGGGTTCGACAGTCAAGCCGTTTGTCATCGCGGCGGCACTGGATGGTGGTTATGTGGCGCCGGACGAGATCATTGAAACCCATGGTTTTCATCGGGTCGGACGTAATCTGGTTCGCGATGTCCACAATTATGGCGATTTGGATTTAACCCATGTGCTGAAAAAATCCAGCAATGTGGCGGCCAGCAAGATTGCCTTGCGTATGCCGCCGCAACATTTTTGGAGCGTCTATCGCGGCCTGGGATTTGGAAGTGCGCCTGGCGTCGGGTTTCCGGGCGAAGCCAGTGGCGCTTTGCAAGACTATCGGCAATGGAGCAGTTTCGAACAGGCGACGATGTCGTTTGGCTACGGTTTATCGACTTCGCTGCTGCAACTGGCGAGAGCTTATACCGCCCTCGCAGATGACGGCCTAGTCCATTCGGTGACGCTGTTGCAACGGGATGAAGACTATCAGGCGCGGCGGGTATACAGCGCGGCCAATGCGCAAAAAGTCAGGGAAATGCTCGAGCATGTCGTCAAGAAGGATGGTACGGCCTATCAGGCCAGAGTCGCCGGCTTTCGGGTCGCGGGCAAGACCGGCACGGTAAAGAAGGCGACTGCCGGCGGCTATGCGGATAAGCGCTATTTTGCTGTATTTGTCGGCTTGGCGCCGGTCAGCTCACCGCGTTTTGTCATTGCGGTGATGGTCGATGAGCCAAGCGCCGGCGACTACTATGGCGGCCTAGTCGCGGCGCCGGTGTTTGCAAAAGTGATGGCGGGGGCATTGCGAGTTTACGGCGTGACGCCGGATAAAGAAGATACGATGCCGGTGTTGTTAACAAGAAGATGAGCGTCCGTCGCCGATTGCTTTGAGCGAAACGATAATGAAGTTGACTGAATTACTGGCGGGACTGGCTGACGTCGCTGCAAAGGTTGAAATAGCCGGACTGGCGTTGGACAGCAGGCAAGTTAAGCCGGGTTTCGCGTTTATCGCATTGGCAGGGTCGGCTCAGCATGGCATCGCGCATGTCGAACAGGCGCTAGACCACGGTGCCATCGCGGTTATTTACGATCCGGCTGCAGGGGGCCAAGCGCAGGCGAACAAAACGGGGAGCGCAGTTATGGTCGCGATACCCGACTTGACGCAGCGGCTCGGCCTGATAGGCGCTCGCTTTTATCGGCATCCGTCGCAGTCGATGGCGGTGATCGGCGTGACAGGAACTAACGGCAAGACCACTTGCAGTCAGTTTCTGGCTCAGGTTTTGCCGGCTTGCGGCGTGATCGGCACGATGGGCTGGGGCTGTTGGGGGCAATTACGCCATACTCTCAACACGACGCCGGATGCGCTGGCGATACAGGGCATGTTGCATGAGTTATTGGTCAGCGAGAAAAAAAACGTCGTGATGGAGGTTTCCTCGCACGGCTTGGAGCAGGGACGGGTGAACGGGGTTCGTATCAGGGGGGCGCTGTTTACCAATTTGAGTCGAGATCATCTCGATTATCATGGCTCGATGGATGATTATTTGGCCGCAAAAATAAAGTTGTTTGCACGGCCGGAACTCGAGTTCGCGGTGTTAAACATGGACGATCCGCGCGCCGAGCGGATATTAAACAGAATCGCCGACGCTGTGACGGTGTGGGGATTTACGCAACAGGCCGTCGAGCTAGCGATTGATGAACGGGTTTATGCGAAAAACATCGTAGAGGGTCTGGACGGGATACGCATGGATGTCGTCTGGCGGGAGGCGGAAGTCTCGCTGCATAGTGGGATCGTCGGTCTTTACAATGTGGAAAACATTTTGGCGGTGCTGACCGTATTGTTGGCGATGGATATGTCGTTGGAGCAGGCCGTTGACCGTTTGGCCGGCTTAAAGCCGGTTGCGGGGCGAATGGAAAATTTCGGCGGCCATGGCCGGCCGTCGGTGTTTGTCGATTACGCCCACAGTCCCGATGCGCTGGAAAAGGTTTTGGCCGGATTAAAGCCGCATTGCCGAGGCAGACTCAGGGTCGTGTTTGGCTGCGGAGGTGAGCGGGATCGGGGCAAGCGCACGCAGATGGGGGCAGTGGCGGAAAAATGGGCGGATGACATGGTGCTAACCGATGACAATCCGCGCACAGAGCCGCCCGAGCAGATTATAGCGAATATTTTAAAGGGCTGTCGCGGCGATAAGAAGGTGGTGCATGACCGAAAACAGGCGATACACGAGGTGATTGCAAGTGCAGGACGACAAGACTGCGTTGTCGTTGCCGGCAAGGGTCATGAGCATTACCAAGAAATAAACGGTATTCGACAGCCTTTCAGCGACCAACGGGTCGTCGAACAGGCGCTGGCCGAGTGGCATGAAGAACAATGAAATTTAAATTGAGTGATATTGCGACAGCGGTGCAGGGTCGATTAATTGGCGCCGAGCGGACGATCGAAGCAGTCAGCATCGATAGTCGCACCTTACAGAGCGGTGATTTATATATCGCGATCAAGGGTGAAAACTTCGATGGCCATGATTTTATCGACATGGCTGTAAGCGCCGGCGCCTCCGCCGTCATCGGCGAGCGACGCGTCGATATCGAGTTGCCGCAAGTGGTCGTTTCCGATAGTCGTCTCGCGTTGGCTGAACTGGCGGGAGCCTGGCGCAGGAAATTACCGTTGAAAGTAGCTGGTGTTACAGGTAGCAACGGCAAGACTACGGTCAAGGAGATGATTACGGCGATTCTGTCGGTGAGCGATCCCGTGCTGTCTACATTAGGCAATTTGAATAACGATATCGGGGTGCCGCTGACGTTATTGCGGCTCGATCATCATCATCGTTATGCGGTGATAGAAATGGGCGCCAATCATCCCGGCGAGATCGCTTACAGCAGTCGCTACGCGCAGCCTGATGTCGCCGTGATCACCAATGTCGGCGCCGCGCATATCGAAGGTTTCGGCGATCTGCAAACGGTGGCGGCAAGCAAGGGCGAAATGATCGCAACATTGGTCGATGACGGGATTGCGGTGTTGAATGCAGAGGATGAATTTTATTCGTTCTGGCAGAGATTGGCGGGCCAGCGCCGGACCGTGTCATTCGGTTTTCGACAGACGGCCGATGTGCGCGCCGTGAATATCGGCATGCGCATTAGCAATGATCAGTTCGTCACCCAGTTTGATATCGACAGTGGCGCCGGGCGGGAGACGGTACAGATGCAGTTGGCCGGCGTTCATAATGTCAGCAACGCATTGGCGGCGGCGACAGTTTGTCTGCAATTTGGTATCGGTTTAGCACAGATCAGGCAAGGTTTGGCGACGATGAGGCCGGTGACCGGTAGGCTGCAGCCTTGGGTCGGAAAGCGAGGAAGCATCGTCATCGATGACAGCTATAACGCCAATCCGTCTTCGTTGCAAGCGGCGTTGGAGGTGCTGGGACTATGCCAAGGGGAGCCGTGGCTGGTTTTGGGCGCTTTTGCCGAGCTCGGTGAGGATAGCGCACGCTTACACCGGGAAATGGGGCAATTGTGCAAGACGATGAAGGTCGCCAGATTGTTCGCGATTGGCGCCGACGCTCAGCATTGTGTCGAGGGTTTCGGTGAGGGAGGCATGTTTTTTGATTCACTGGATGAGCTAATAGCAAGCTTGCAACAACAGCTGACCGGTAACGAAACAATATTGATAAAAGGTTCGCGAGCCCGGAAGATGGAACAAGTGGCTGCCGCGTTAGTGGAAAACTTCAGAGCATAACAATGTTACTTTATTTAACGGAATATCTGATTCAGTTCGACAGTAGCTTCAGGGTTTTCCAATACCTGACTTTCCGGGCCATTCTAGGTGCGCTAACGGCATTGATGATTTCATTCATGGTCGGCCCGGTGATGATCAGAAAATTAACGCGCAACAAAATTGGCCAAAGCGTGCGCGAAGAAGGGCCGCAGAGCCATTATGAAAAAGCCGGCACACCGACCATGGGCGGCGCGCTGATTTTGGTGGCCATCGCCGTCAGCACGTTGTTGTGGGCCAATCTGCAGAATCGTTATGTCTGGGTGGTTTTCTTCGTCACGATGAGCCATGGCGTGATCGGCTTCATCGATGATTATCGCAAAGTCGCATTGGGCAATAGTGACGGTTTATCGGCGCGGAGCAAATATTTTTGGCAGTCGGTCGTGGCCTTGAGCGCGGCCATTTATTTGTTTCAGAGCGCGGAAGTGGCGGCGGAAACCCAGTTTATCGTCCCCTTTTTTAAGGATGTCATGCTCGATATGGGTTGGCTATACGTGCTGTTAACGTATTTTGTCATCGTCGGCAGCAGTAATGCGGTGAATTTGACCGACGGCCTTGATGGTCTGGCGATCATGCCAACGGTGATGATTGCCGCGGCATTGGCTATTTTCGCCTATTTGTCAGGGCATGTGGATTTCGCTAATTATCTGGCGATTCCTTATTTGCCGCTATCCGGTGAACTGATAGTCTTTTGCGCCGCCTTAGTCGGCGCTGGCCTGGGCTTTCTGTGGTTTAACGCCTATCCGGCCATGGTGTTCATGGGCGATGTAGGCGCGCTGGCGTTAGGCGCGGCGTTGGGAATCATGGCGGTGCTAGTGCGGCAGGAAATTGTCCTGATGATTATGGGCGGCGTCTTTGTCGTCGAAACGGTGTCGGTCATTATTCAGGTGGTGTCCTATAAAATGCGCGGCAAGCGAGTTTTTTTGATGGCGCCGATTCATCACCATTATGAATTGAAGGGCTGGCCCGAACCTAGGATCATCGTGCGTTTCTGGATTATTACGGTGATTTTGGTGTTGATCGGTCTGGCGACGTTGAAATTGAGATAGTCATGGATACTGTGGCGTTGTTGAGAGCATTGGATGAAAGGTTTGCGCTGAATCGGGAGGATGCGAAGGTTCTGATTGTCGGTCTTGGCGCGACTGGTTTTTCCGTCGCCCGTTTCTTGCGCGAACTGAACATCCGCTTTGCTATCGTAGACAGTCGCGATAAACCGCCGTTGATCGACCGACTGGCCACGGAAATGCCGGATGTACCGGTTTTTACCGGCGGTTTCGACAAGGCGGCGTTGGAGGTGGCGACGCATTTGATCGTCAGTCCCGGCATTTCGCTGCACGAAAAGGCCATCCATAAGGCTGCAGTCACCGGCGTCAGCATCATCAGCGATATCGATCTGTTCGTCAGCGCTATCGATCGGCCGATTTTGGCGATCACAGGCTCGAACGGCAAGAGCACGGTGACGACGATGGTTGGGGCGATGGGCAATGCCGCGGCAGTCAAAACCGCCATCGGCGGGAATTTGGGAACGCCGGCCCTGGATTTGTTGGCGCAGAACGCGGATTTATATGTGCTGGAGTTGTCCAGCTTTCAATTGGAAAGAACCTGCGCCCTAAATGCTAAGGCGGCAACGGTGTTGAATATTTCGGCAGATCACTTGGATAGGCACATAGATATCAACACTTATGCCGAGGAGAAACGACAAATTTTTCGCGGCGACGGCGTGATGGTGTTGAATGCCGATGACCCATTGGTCATGGCGATGAGCGATGCCGACAGAGTATGCCTGACCTTTTCGATCAATGGTCCTGCTGATTTCTGGCTGGATAATGAGGTCGGCATGCTGAAGCAGGGCGAACAGGACTTGATGGCGAGAGCCGACTTGCCGTTGGAAGGCCGGCATAATGTCGCCAATGCCTTGGCGGCCTTGGCCTTGGGTAGCGCGGTAGGACTGAACGTGGCGGCGATGTGCAAGGCGTTGAAAACGTTCAAGGGGTTAGCGCACCGCATGCAGAAAGTGGCCGAAATCAAAGGCGTCAGCTGGGTCAATGATTCGAAGGCCACCAATGTCGGCGCCTGCATCGCGGCTTTGCAGGGCTATGAGCACAAAGTCCTGCTGATCGCCGGCGGAGATGCTAAGGGTGCGGATATGCATGATTTGGTTCCGGTGGTCAAAGAAAAGGCCAAGGCCGTGGTGCTGATGGGTAAGGATGTGCCGTTGATCGACCAGGCATTGGCCAATTGCGTGCCGGTTTATTTTGCCAGCACCATGAAGGAAGCGGTAAGGATTGCCGCCGGACTGGCCGAACCGGGCGATAATGTTTTATTGTCGCCAGCCTGCGCCAGCTTGGATCAATATAAGAATTATATAGACCGTGGTGAAAAATTCACCGCCGCGGTGATGGAGTTGGCGGCATGATTAACCGGGTGCTGAAGTCGGTCAGTCAGATCCAGTTTCATTGCGATCAACTGCTGTTGTTGGTGTGCTTAGGGTTGCTATTGATCGGCTATGTCATGGTGGCCTCGTCATCGTTGCATTTGGGCGTCAAGATGACCGGCAATGCCATGCATTATCCGTTACGGCAGATGTTGCACATCATCGCAGGCTTGATGGCGGCGGCGGTAGCGTCGGCTATTCCGATGGCGCTGTGGGAAAAAACCGGATCATGGCTGTTTATCGGTGGTCTGCTGTTGCTGGCTATCGTGTTGATTCCCGGGATCGGAGTCAAGGTTAACGGCAGCATGCGATGGTTATCGGTCGCCGGCCTGAGAGTTCAGGTTTCCGAAGTCGTGAAGTTTATTTCGGTGATTTATATGGCGGGTTATGTGGTCAGGCACCAAGAGGATGTCAGGCAGTCCCCCTATGGCTTGTTGCGACCGCTGTTATTGTTTTCGATCGCTTGCGCTTTGTTGCTGAAAGAACCGGATTTCGGCTCTGCGGTGGTGATATTGACTATTGCCATGGGCATGATGTTTCTGGGAGGGGCAAGGATACAGCAGTTTTTAGTTTTAGTGGCGCTGGTTGCGGTGCTGGCCAGCCTGTTGGTCTGGGTGTCGCCCTATCGTTTGGCGAGGGTGACGGCCTTCATCAATCCTTGGGCTGATGCGCGAAACACCGGTTTTCAGTTGGTTCAGGCGCTGATTTCATTCGGCCGCGGCGACGTTTTTGGCGTCGGTTTAGGTAATGGCATTCAGAAGTTATTTTATTTGCCGGAAGCACATACCGACTTTTTATTTTCGGTGCTGGCCGAAGAGCTGGGGCTGGTTGGCGTGTTAGTGGTGATTAGTCTATTTACGCTGTTGCTGTGGCGAGCATTTAAGATTGGCGCGATGGCCGAGCAGGCCGGACAGGTTTTTTCGGCTTATGTCGCTTACGGCTTGGGGATATGGTTTGGTTTTCAGGCCTTCGTCAACATGGGCGTCAATATGGGGATCTTGCCGACTAAGGGCTTGACCTTGCCGTTAATGAGTTATGGCGGCGGCAGCATGATCGTAATGTGTGGGGCGATGGCTGTGCTGTTTAGGGTGAACAGCGAAGTGATCGAGCACTTGAAGAACAACGTTAAAGGTAAGCGGGAATGGCCAAGCGTATCGTAATCATGGCTGGGGGCACCGGTGGACATGTGTTCCCGGCACTGGCGGTTGCCCAGGAATTAAGCGAACGCGATTGGCGGGTTAGCTGGTTGGGCACCCGCAAGGGCATCGAGAGCCGTGTGGTTCCGGAGCATGGCATAGATATCGAGTGGTTATCGGTCGAAGGCGTACGCGGAAAAGGCGCGTTCGGCAAATTGACAGGGATACTGAAGTTGTTCAAAGCCTGCGCTGAGGCGCTGCTGATTTTGCGTCGCTGCAAACCCGATGTGGTGTTAGGTATGGGTGGATTCGTCGCCGCGCCCGGCGGGCTGATGAGCAAGGCATTGGGCATACCGTTATTGATACATGAACAAAATCGTGTGCCCGGGACTACTAACCGATTGCTGGCGGCGCGAGCGAAAATCGTGATGGAGGCGTTTCCGGGCAGTTTTGCCGACGACGTCAAGGCGGTTTGCACCGGTAATCCGTTAAGAAAGGCATTTCGAGACATGACGGCTAAACAACCATGGTCCAGTGCATCGGGCAGGCCTTTGAGAATTTTGGTTGTCGGCGGTAGTCAGGGCGCGCAGGTGCTGAATGAAGTGGCGCCGAGAGCGCTGGCGAAGCTGGGCGACGTGGAAATAAAGCATCAAGCCGGTCGCGCGATGGCTGAACAAGTCAGTCAGCAATATCAAGCATTGGGCATCAAGGCGCAGACATTGAGTTTCATCGACGATATCGCGGCCGCCTATCAATGGGCCGATCTGGTCATTTGTCGGGCCGGCGCGATGACGGTGAGCGAGATAGCGGCGGCCGGGTTGCCGGCGGTGTTGATACCGTTACCCCATGCAATTGATGACCATCAGACGGCGAATGCGCGTTATTTGACCGAAGCCGGGGCGGGTATCTTGTTGCCTCAGCATGAATTGAGCGAAGAAACATTGAAAAACGCAGTAGAAAAAATGATAAGTGGATTGGCGGCGATGAGTCGGGCAGCCAGAAGCATGGCGCGGTTAGACGCCACGAAAGCCGTAGCTGATCGCTGTGCGGCGGAGGTTAGGTCATGAATAGGCCAGACTTACACCCGGCCCAGGTTTTAAGCAATATCGACAGGATTCACTTTGTCGGCATCGGCGGCACCGGCATGAGCGGCATTGCCGAGGTGTTGTCAAATCTGGGCTACCATGTGTCCGGTTCCGATCTCAAGGAAAGCTCGGTGACGCGGAGACTGGAAAACATGGGCGTCGTGGTGCATTACGGTCATAGCGACAGCCATATCGATGGCGTCGATGTGGTAGTGACCTCGACCGCGGTGAATCACGAAAATCCGGAGGTCAAAGGAGCTATTGCCCGCAGAATACCGGTGATTCCCAGGGCCGAAATGTTGGCCGAATTGATGCGCTTTCGTTTCGGCATAGCGGTTGCCGGCACCCATGGCAAAACTACGACTACCAGCCTGATTGCCAGCATGCTGGCGGAAGATGGCCTGGATCCGACCTTTGTCATCGGCGGGCGTCTAAACAGCGCCGGCTCTAACGCCAAGCTCGGCCTGGGTAAATATCTGGTCGCCGAAGCCGATGAAAGCGACGCCTCGTTCCTGTATCTGCAACCGATGATGGCGGTGGTGACCAATATCGATCAGGACCACATGGAAACCTATGGCGGCAGCTATCAGCGCTTAAAAGAGACGTTTCTCGAATTCCTGCATCATCTGCCCTTTTACGGTTTGGCGGTTTTGTGTATGGATGACGCCGGGGTCGGGGAGATTATCCCTAAGGTGTCGAAACCGATTCGAACCTATGGCGTCCACGAAGAAGCCGATGTGCGCGCCGTTGATATCGAACAGGACGGTATGCAGACTCGCTTCACCGTGTTGCGTTGGGCGCCCTATGCGCCATTGCAAGTCACGTTGAATATGCCGGGTTGGCACAACATGTTGAATTCCCTGGCCGCGATCACTATCGCGACGACCTTGGGCGTCGATGATCGCGCGATAATCAATAGTTTGCTCGATTTCAAGGGCATAGGCAGGCGGTTCCAGATCAATGCCGACATCGACTATCAGGGCGGCAAACTGACCTTGGTCGATGATTATGGTCATCATCCTCGGGAAGTGGCGGCGACGCTGGAGGCGATGCGCCAGGCCTGGCCGCATAGGCGGTCGTTAGTGGTTTTTCAGCCGCATCGTTATACCCGAACACGCGACCTGTTTGAGGAATTTGTCGAAGTGCTTTCGACGGTTGATATGTTGATCATCCTGGATATTTATTCGGCCGGTGAGGAGCCGATTAACGGCGCCGATGGACAAACCTTGTGCCGGGCGATACGGGTGCGCGGGCAAGTGGAGCCGGTATTCGTCAAGAACCGGGAGGAACTTCCAGAAATCCTGGCCGCGATGGTGCAGAAAGACGATGTGATCATGACCATGGGGGCCGGCAATGTCGGTCAGATAGCCGCGGAATTGCCGCAGAAATTGGCGGAGGCTTTACAACATGGTTAAGGCCGGAAAATTGCTGGCAAACGAGCCGCTGGCGAAATACACCAGCTGGCGGGTCGGTGGGCCGGCGGAGAAGATGTATCTGCCGAGCGATAAGGATGATCTGATACGATTCATCGCCGCCCAGCCCGAGCATGAAGAAATATTCTGGCTGGGACTGGGCAGTAATTTGCTGGTTCGAGACGGCGGCATACAAGGTGTCGTGATCAACAGTCGGGGACGATTGAAGGAAATGAAGCTGCTTGATTCGGCCCGGGTCTATGTCGAAGCCGGCGTTCCCTGTGCCCATGTGGCCCGCTATTGCAGCGATTTAGGCTTGACCGGCGCCGAATTTCTGGCCGGTATCCCAGGCACGATGGGCGGGGCGTTGAGAATGAATGCCGGCGCCTTCGGAGGCGAGACCTGGAATATTGTCGACTGCGTGGAGATGATCAATCATCGCGGCGAGGTCAGCAAGCGCGACAAAAATGACTTTGAGGTCGCTTATCGTTCGGTGAAAGGGCTAGCCGGTGAATGGTTTTTGTCGGTGGAGTTGATATTGACTCAGGGCGAATCGGTACTGAGTCAGCAGAAAATCAAGGCCTTGCTGGAACGACGAGCCACGACCCAACCCACCAACAAGCCTACTTGTGGCTCGGTGTTCAAGAATCCGCCCGGCGATTATGCCGCGCGACTGATCGAGGCCTGTGGCTTGAAAGGATTTTGCATCGGTGGGGCCTGTGTATCGGAGAAACACGCTAATTTCATCGAGAACCAGGGGCATGCGACTTCGGCGGACATAGAAACACTGATTGACCATATTCGCACCCAGGTCGAGGAAAAACAGGGGGTCAGCCTGCAAACCGAAGTCTGTATCGTCGGAGAGAGGATATGAAAGCGAGGCGGATCAATAAGGCGGCGGATTTCGGGGTGGTCGCGGTGTTGATGGGCGGCAGCGCCGCGGAACGCGAGATTTCCCTGAACAGCGGTGGCGCGGTGTATTCGGCCTTGCGGCGGCAAGGCGTGGAGGCGCTGGCGATCGACGTCAAGGATAATCCGATTGCGGCTTTGGCCGGACTAAACGTCGATCGCGTGTTCAATATCGTTCATGGGCGCGGCGGCGAAGACGGCGTCTTGCAGGCGGTTTTGGAGGTGCTGGGCATCCCTTATACCGGTTCCGGCGTCATGGCGTCGGCGTTGGCGATGGATAAACTGAGGACGAAGCTTTGCTGGCGAGGCATGGGGTTGCAGACGCCCGAATGGCGATTGTTAGAGGGTGACGACGATATCGATGCTTGCATCGAGCAATTGGGGGCGCCGCTGATTGTCAAGCCGGCCCAGGAAGGATCCAGTCTGGGCATGAGCAAAGCCGCCGATCGGGAGGAGTTGGTCCAGGCGTTTCGATTGGCGACAGGCTATCGCTGCGATGTCTACGCCGAACAATGGGTGCAAGGCTGCGAATATACGATAGCGTTATTGGATGGCGAGGCGTTACCGGTTATTCGTTTGCAGACGCCGAATCAATTTTATGATTTCGAGGCTAAATATCGCGCCGACACGACCGAATATCATTGCCCGTGCGGTTTGGATAAAGGCCAAGAGCAGGCCTTGCAACAGCTGGCTGTTAAGGCCTGCGCCGGATTGGCGGTGCGCGGTTGGGCCAGGGTCGATGCCTTTATCGACGATAATGGTCAGGCTCAATTGATCGAAGTCAATACCGTGCCTGGCATGACCGATCACAGTCTGGTGCCGATGGCGGCGAAGGCGGCCGGCATCGATTTTGACGAGCTGGTTTGGCGCATATTGGAAACCAGTTTCGATGACTAAGTCTACCGTAATCAGGGGCGCCTCTGTTGTCGGCCTGCTGGGCGTGACGCTGAGTTACGGCTGGGTGGAGATAAAGGCCCAAGGCGCCGACCTGATGCCGATTAACTATGTCAGGGTCGAAGGAGCGTTTCAGTATATCGGTCGGGATGAGATTAAAAAGGTATTGGCGAAACAGTTGATGCACGGCTTTTACAATGCCGACCTGCAACGGATACAGGACTCGGTGACGGCGCTATCCTGGGTGGAGAAGGTCGAGGTGCAACGGGTGTGGCCGGATGCGATCAAGGTTCGGATTCGCGAGCAACGGCCGGTGGCGCGCTGGGGCGGCGACAGTCTGCTCAATGCTCGAGGGGAATTGTTCGTGCCGGCTAGCGTTGCAGGATTTGAAAGTTTGCCGGTCATCACCGGTCCCGAAGGGCAGGAGCAGAAATTATTGGAAGTGATGAAGGGGCTGTCGATCGCCTTGCGGGATCGGGCGATGGTGTTAAAAGAATTTTATGTCAATGAAAGGAGAGCCTGGAAGGTGGTGTTGACGAACGGCATGGAAATTAAGCTGGGTAGGAAGGCGCCGCTGGCGAATATTCAGCGGTTTTTGCGGACTGTCGAGCTGTTGGGGCCGGAACGAGTGGCGATGATGGCGACCGTGGATTTGAGATATCCGAATGGCTACGCAGTGACATGGAAAGCCAATGCTGAAAAAATAGATTGGGAAGACATTGTGAATAAAGAATCGAACCGAGCATAACGCTGACAGAGCATAAAAATGGCTAAAAAGACAGATCGTAATTTATTGGTGGGTTTGGATATCGGTACTTCCAAGGTCGCCGCCGTCGTCGGTGAATTCACTGGAGGCGATGACCTTGAGGTTATCGGCATTGGCACCGCGCCATCGAGAGGATTAAAGAAAGGGGTGGTGGTGAATCTTGAGTCTACCGTGACGTCGATACAGCGCGCGGTGGAAGAGGCGGAATTGATGGCGGGCTGTCAGATCCGGTCGGTGTTCGCCGGGATAGCCGGCAGCCATATCAAGAGCCTGAATTCACATGGTATCGTTGCGATCAAGGACAAGGAGGTGACGCAATACGATATCGACCGGGTGATTGATTCGGCTAGAGCGGTGGCGATACCGGCCGACCAGAAGATACTGCATATTCTGCCGCAAGAATTTGTCATCGATCAGCAAGACGGCATCAAGGAACCGATCGGAATGTCCGGCATTCGGTTGGAGGCCAAGGTGCATATGGTGACTGGTAGCGTCAGCGCGGCGCAGAACATCATTAAGTGCATCCGCCGCTGCGGTTTGGAGGTCGATGACATCGTGCTCGAGCAGTTGGCGTCCTGTACAGCGGTGTTAACCGATGATGAAAAGGATTTGGGGGTATGTCTGATTGATATCGGCGGCGGCACCACCGACATCGCGATTTTTTCCGAGGGTGCGATTAAGCATACCGCGGTGATTCCGATTGCCGGCGATCAGGTCAGTAACGATATCGCCGTGGCATTGCGGACGCCGACTAAAAATGCCGAAGAAATTAAGAAGCAATATGCCTGTGCATTGACGCAGTTGGCCGATGCGCAGCAAACGATAGATGTTCCTAGTATTGGAGACCGGGAACCGAGAAAGATTTCCGCGCAAAACCTGGCGGAAATCATCGAGCCGCGTTACGAAGAGCTGATGTTGCTGGTGCAAGCAGAATTGCGTCGTAGCGGCTATGAGGACCTAATTGCGGCTGGCATGGTTTTGACCGGCGGCAGTTCAAAGGTCAAGGGGTTAGTGGAATTGGCGGAAGAAATTTTTCACATGCCAGTCCGCATGGGTATGCCACAACATGTGTCGGGATTGACCGATGTGGTGCAAAACCCAATTTATTCTACTGGGGTAGGATTGTTGTTGTATGGAAGGGAACACCAGGGTCGAGCCGAGGGACTGAACGATGAGGGCGTTGGTCTGTTGGCGACGATGAAAAATTGGTTTCAGGGTAATTTTTAGAACTTGAGGTTTTAGAGGGCGTAACAATGAAATATGAATTGATGGATATGTGTAGCGAAAATGCCGTCATTAAGGTCATCGGTGTCGGTGGCGGTGGTGGAAATGCCGTGGATCACATGGTCGAAGGCAGCATCGACGGGGTGCATTTTATTTGCGCCAACACCGATGCGCAGGCGTTGCGAGGCCTGAATGTCGACACCAAGATCCAGTTAGGGGTGGAATTGACCAAGGGCCTCGGCGCCGGCACCAAGCCGGAAATAGGCAAAGAGGCGGCTGAAGAAAATAAGGAACGCCTCAAAGAAGAGATTGAAGGGGCAGATATGGTGTTCCTGACCGCCGGCATGGGCGGAGGCACCGGCACCGGCGCTATCTCGGTGATTGCCGAAGTGGCCAAGGAGATGGGGGTGTTAACGGTAGCCGTGGTGACCAAACCCTTCGAGTTTGAAGGTAAGAAGAAAAAGGCTGTCGCGGAAGCGGGCATCAGAGAGCTGGAAAAGCATGTCGATTCCTTGATTATTATTCCGAATCAGAAGCTGCTGCCGGTGTTAGGCAATAACTTATCGCTGACCAATGCTTTCAAGGCGGCCAATGATGTGTTGCTGGATGCGGTGCAAGGCATCACCGAACTGATTACCCATCCAGGGCTGATAAACGTCGATTTCGCCGATGTCAAAACGGTGATGAGCAGCATGGGCACCGCGATCATGGGCTCTGGGATTGCTGAAGGCGATAATCGGGCTAGAGAGGCGGCGGAAAAGGCGATCGCCTGCCCGTTATTGGAAGACATCAGTTTGCAAGGCGCCAAAGGCATACTGGTCAATATCACCGCGGCGGAAATGGATCTGACCGAGTTCGATGAAATCGGCAGCATCATGCATACCTTTGCCTCGGAAGAGGCCGACATGAAGATCGGCACCGCGATTAATCCGGAGATGGGCAATGCCATTAAGGTGACCGTGGTCGCGACCGGCATGGGCGAAAAGGCGATTGCCGCGGCGCCGGTCAAGCTGGTGCAAAAGGCCGCCACCGGCGAACTGAATTACGATGTGCTGGATAAGCCGACCGTGATTCGTAAGAACAGACCGGAGAATCGGGAAACACGCTTCGGGGCGCAACCGAAAAGCGATATGGATCTAGATTATCTCGACGTACCGGCCTTTTTAAGACGACAGGCTGATTAACCGCTTCGCTGGCGGCTTCAAAAGGTAAAATTATGCTAAAATTGCTATTTTGCCTTAAAAAGCTGCACTTTATATGATTAAACAGCGAACATTAAAAAATACGATACGGGCCACCGGTGTAGGGCTGCATACTGGAGACAAGGTTTACCTGACCTTGCATCCCGCCGAGCCTGATACCGGTATCCGTTTTCGTCGCATCGATCTGGCTGAACCGGTTATGATCGAGGCGAAGCCGGAAAATGTCGGCGAAACGATGTTGTCTACGACGCTGATTCAGGATGGCGTTAAAGTCGCCACCGTCGAACATCTTTTATCCGCCTTGGCCGGCCTCGGGATCGATAACGCCATTATCGATGTCAGTGCGGCAGAAGTGCCGATCATGGATGGCAGCGCCGGTCCCTTTGTGTTTTTATTGCAATCCGCCGGTGTCACCGAGCAGGAATGCCCTAAACAATATATACGGATCAAGAAGTCGATTCGTGTCGATGATAATGACAAATGGGCGGCTTTCGAACCGTTTGATGGCTTTAAGGTGACATTCACGATTGATTTCGAGCATCCGGCCTTTTCCGATCATTTGAAAACTGCGGTGATGGATTTTTCCTCGACCACCTTCGTCAAGGAAGTCAGTCGGGCGCGTACCTTCGGTTTCATGAAGGATATCGAATTCTTGCGCGAGAGAAATCTAGCTCTAGGGGGTAGCCTGGATAACGCCATCGTCGTCGATGATGATAAGGTGTTAAATGAAGATGGCTTGCGTTATGCCGACGAGTTCGTCAAACACAAGATTCTCGACGCCATCGGCGATCTCTATTTGCTGGGACACAGCTTGATCGGCGAATTCAAAGGCTTTAAATCGGGGCACGCCTTGAATAATAAGCTGTTGCTGACATTGTTGGCGGATCGTGACGCTTGGGAAATGGTCACCTTCGAAAACGATGAGGATGCGCCGATTTCCTTCATGCGCTCGGCACATACACCTATTCCGCCGGCTAATTAACGGAGCGCTGCGGCAGACTGTTAATCCAGTAATTCCAAGTTTGAGTATTTTTGCGGTGTTTAGGGCATGGGGAGTGTCTGTCGAGGAGCGAAGTTCATCCAGCACCTAAATTATCCTGGAATGTAAAATATAGTCCAGTAGCCATGGAATTTAGGTGCTGGGTAAACCCATCCCTGGGGGCTTGACGGCAGCATCCTTGCTGCCGACATCCTCGCCAAACACACCCCATGCCATTTTTGAAAAACTGGGAATTGCTCCTGTTAATCCTTCTGAGTTGACAGTCTGTCCAGCGTCTCACTGAGCCTTAACAGCGCTCTATTCAGGCGATCGTCGCTTTGCTGCATGCCTTGCTGACGAATCAATTCTATATTTTTTCGACACGGTATTTTAACGTTGGACGGGTGTTCATCGGCTATTTGCTGAGGGGTTACCTTGATCTGCAGCGTTTCGATGCCGCGATAACCATGCTCATGTAACTGGCCGAGGATGGTCTGCTGATAGAAGCGCAACTGCGATGACCAGATAGCCGAATCGGTATACAGTAGGATTTTCTTCCCGCTAAGCACACAATGCAAGGCATGATCGGCAAGTTGTGCCGGTATTGCCGACTTGATCAGTGCGAGCAGTTGTGTTTGCTGGTTAATTTTATGTTGATAAATAGTGAATAATCGTTGAGGATAATTCAGAACCGACTTGAAAGATTGGGATTGCTTAGGCATAAAGGGTCAGGCAAGATGTTAGAGATTGCATCTCGGTAATGTTTTGGTCACAAAGTTGCGTTAAGCTGGGAAATGCCGGACAAAACAGCATTGACCGGACGCTGAGAAATCCTGGGTCCGTTTCGTTCAGCGCTTCTATAGTCTACCAGGACTGAGCCGGTAAGGATATTCCATTGTTAATATTGTACGGTTAGGAGTAATATTAACTCGAAAGCGGCATTTTGCCAGGGGCCGACGCGCAGAAAATTTCTTCAGTGTCTTAGGTTAGATTCGGCCGTTACAGAACGACACGTTAATCAATATCACGGTGCAAGGGGCGATATGAAACAATTTCTTGATATGGTGCTTGAGTCGGCCGAACGTCAACCCGTCAGGCTGTTGCGAATTCTTCGGGCGGTGCAGGATCGGTATCGCCATATTCCCGAACAGGCCATAGACATCATTGCCGAGCAGTTAAAGATTAGTCGAACCGAAATCATCGCCGTCGTGGAGTTTTATAGTTTTTTCCATCGACAGCCTCAGGGTCGCTATGACATCTTGATCAGTGATTCGATCACCGATTGGATGCTCGATAAAGCCAACATCATGTCCTATCTGTCCAAGGTGTTGAAGGTCGATGTGGGCACAGTTCGCGGCGATGGTCTGGTCAGTTTGAACAATACCTCTTGTACCGGCATGTGTGACCAGGGTCCGGCCGGATTGATCAATGGCTATGCGCTGACCCGCCTGGATCGGCCTAAGATCGATGATATGGCGGTCTTGATAGAGCAAGCGGTGCCGCTTTCCGAATGGCCGGCGGAATTTTTTCAGGTCAGCGATAACATACAGAGACCCGGTTTGCTGTTGCAACAGGCCATAGCGCCTGGCTCAGGATTAACCCGGGCCTTGGCCAGGGGGCTAAAGGAGACGCTGACGGAAATCGAAAAATCCGGTCTACGTGGGCGGGGAGGCGCCGGCTTCAGCACCGCGATGAAATGGCGATTTTGCGCCGAGGCACAGAGCGATCGCCGCTATGTCGTTTGTAATGCCGATGAAGGCGAGCCGGGAACCTTTAAGGATCGGGTGTTACTGAACAGCTATGCCGACCAGGTGTTTGAAGGCATGACGCTATGTGCCGCATTGATTGGCGCCGAACAAGGATATTTATATTTGCGTGGCGAATATCGGCACCTGGAGGACAAATTACAGAAGATCCTGCAGCAGCGTCGTGATGACGGATTGCTGGGGCAGAATATTCTCGGCCAGGAGCTGAACTTCGATATCGAGATCTGTATGGGTGCGGGCGCTTATATTTGTGGTGAGGAGTCGGCGTTGATCGAATCACTGGAAGGAAAATGCGGCATTCCTCGTAACCGTCCGCCCTATCCGGTTACGCAAGGATATTTGCATAAGCCGACCGTAGTCAATAATGTGGAAACCTTCATGGCGGCTGCGGCGATCGCGGTCAACGGCGGGGACTGGTTCAAAGGAGCGGGCACCGAGCGGTCGGCCGGCAGCAAGATATTGAGCATCAGTGGCGATTGCGCTAAGCCCGGCATCTATGAGTATCCGTTTGGGGTCGCGATCAAGCAGATATTGAGCGATTGCGGCGCCGTCGATGTGCAAGGCGTGCAGGTCGGCGGGCCTTCCGGCAGTTTCATTTCCGATCAGGAATTGGAACGTCAACTGGCGTTTGAAGATTTGGCGACCGGCGGCTCATTCATCGTGTTCAATAACAGCCGGCATGTGCTCGACGTGGTTAAGAATTTCACTCATTTTTTTGCCCATGAAAGCTGTGGTTTCTGCACGCCTTGTCGGGTCGGTACGTCGTTGTTGAAAAAACAGCTGGACAAGATTGTAGACGGTCATGGGTCGGCGGGCGATGTAGCGGCCTTGGAGGAGCTATGCCAGTTAGTCAAAAATTACAGCCATTGCGGTTTGGGGCAAACCGCCGCGAATCCGGTATTGACGACGTTGCAACGCTATCCTGAACTGTATCAGAGGCAGTTGAAAAAAATCAGCTACGAGCCCGGCTTCGATCTCGATGGGGCCTTGGAGGTGGCGAGGCGCATGGCCAATCGCGATGACGCCGGCGCGCATTTGACTCAGGTGGAGGAATAACATGAGTAAGACGATCCGCATAGATGGTAAAGAAATTCCTTTTGAGGAAGGGCAAACGATCATGGAGGCGGCTAGCGCCGCCGACGTCTATATTCCGCATCTTTGTCATCATCCCGATTACACCCCACATGGCAGTTGCAAGTTGTGTTCGGTGCAGGTGAACGGGCGAAATTGCACGGCCTGCACTTTTCCGGCCTTGGAAGGTCAGGACATCATCAGTCAAAGTCAGGAACTGCAGGAGGACAGACAGAGGATCACGCAAATGCTGTTCGTCGAAGGCAATCATTTCTGTCCCGGTTGCGAAAAGACCGGTAATTGTCAGTTACAGGCGGTCGGTTATTATTTGAACATGCTGGATAATCATTTTCCCCATTTTTATGCCCGACGGGAAATGGATGCCTCCCATCCCGATATTCTGATCGACCACAATCGGTGCATTTTCTGTAATCTGTGTGTACGGGCCAGCCGGGAAAAAGACGGCAAGAATGTCTTCGCGATCAGCGGGCGAGGGATCAATAAGCGCCTGGTCGTCAACTCCAGCAGCGGCCAACTGAAAGACAGCGATATCGATGTCAACGATAGCGCCGTACACATCTGTCCCACCGGAGCCATCCTGATTAAACGGCAAGGTTTTCGGGTGCCGATCGGGCAGCGTATCTATGATCATCATCAGATTGATGAGGTGGCGTTAGAGCAGGAGAGTGAAAGCCATGGCAGATAAAATCAGAGTCGCGACCACATCGTTGGCCGGGTGTTTCGGCTGTCACATGTCGTTGCTGGATATCGATGAGCGCATGTTGCAGCTAGTCGACTTGGTCGAATTCGATCGTTCTCCGATTACCGATATCGAACATTGCACGAACTGTGATATCGGCTTGATCGAAGGCGGGGTCTGCAATTCGGAAAATGTCCATGTGCTGAGAGAGTTTCGCAAGAACTGCAAGATTCTGGTCGCAGTCGGCGCCTGCGCGATCAATGGCGGGCTGCCGGCGATACGCAATTACATGGCGTTGGAAGATTGTCTGAAAGAGGCTTATATAGACGGCATCGGTATCGAAAATGCGCAAATCCCTAGCGATCCGGAATTGCCGTTGCTGCTCGATCAGGTTCATCCGATTCATGAGGTCGTTAAAGTCGATTATTTCTTACCCGGCTGTCCTCCCTCGGCCGATGTGTTTTGGACGTTTTTCACCGATCTGTTGGAAGGACGTCAACCGAAACTACCTTATGAGCTGGTGCATTACGATTAAGCAGGGCGCCGTCTCATTCGCCTATACTCAACGGGAACGACTATGTACGAACACTTAGAAACAGCAGAGCAAACAGAAAACCTGAAGCGGGTCGTCGTCGATCCGGTTTCTCGGGTGGAAGGGCACGGCAAGGTGACCTTGTTGCTGGATGATGATAACCGGGTCAAGCAAGCGCGACTGCATATCGTCGAGTTTCGCGGTTTTGAGAAATTTATTCAGGGGCGACCTTATTGGGAACTGCCGGTCATGGTGCAGCGCCTCTGCGGTATTTGTCCGGTCAGTCATCATCTGGCGGCGGCTAAGGCCATCGATCAGCTGGTCGGCATCGATCCGGAAAATCTGCCGCCGGCCGCCGACAAACTGCGCCGTTTGCTGCATTTCGGTCAGGTGCTGCAATCCCATGCCCTGCATTTTTTTCACTTGTCCAGTCCTGATCTGTTGTTCGGCTTCGACAGCGATATCGCTAAGCGCAATATTGTCGCTGTGCTGGCCGAATATCCCGAGATCGGTTTGCAAGGCGTTAAGCTGCGCAAATACGGCCAGGAAGTGATCCGTATGGTGTCCGGCAAGCGCATACACGGCAGTGGCGCGATCGCCGGCGGGATGAACAAGGCATTGACCAAGCAGGAACGCGACTATCTGCTGACGGATGTCGAGCAAATAATCGAATGGGCGCAGGGATCGGTGACCTTAGTTAAGAAGGTGCATCGTTCCAATCTGCCTTATTATGATGAATTCGCGACGATACGCAGCAATTATATGGGCTTGACCAAACCGAACGGCGCGCTAGAGCTCTATCACGGCGGCTTGCGGGCAAAAAACGAGCAAGGCGAAACCATCTTCGATCATGTCGACTATTGCCAATATAACCAGCATATCCACGAGGAAGTCAAATCTTGGACTTACATGAAGTTTCCCTATCTGACGGCGCTGGGCAAGGAACAGGGGTGGTATCGAGTTGGGCCGCTGGCGCGGGTCAATAATTGTGATTTTATCGATACGCCGTTGGCCGAAGCCGAACGGCTCGAATTCAAGCAACATGGCGGCGAGGCGATGGTGCATAGCACGCTGGCTTTTCACTGGGCTCGACTGATCGAGGCCTTGCATTGCGCGGAAAGCATCAAGACGCTGCTCAATGACGCCGACATCCTGTCGTCCGATTTGTGTCATCAAGGGGAAAAACGCTACGAAGGCATCGGTGTCATCGAAGCGCCGCGCGGCACACTGTTTCACCATTACCAGGTCGACGACAATGACATCGTCACGAAAGCCAATCTAATCGTTTCGACCACCAGCAACAACACGGGCATGAACGAATCGGTGCGCCAGGTCGCCGCCGAATACCTGTCCGGTCAGACGCTGACCGAGCCCTTGTTGAATAATTTAGAAGTGGCGATACGGGCCTATGACCCTTGTTTATCCTGCGCTACCCATGCAGTCGGCAAAATGCCGCTGCAATTGGAGCTGGTCGATGCGCAGGGGCAATTGCTAGATCGCCTGGTCAAGCACAGCGATGGCGAGTTGGAGCAGGGGCTTTGATGACGAAACCGGTCTTACTATTCGGCTACGGTAACTTAAGTCGCGGTGACGATGCGCTAGGTCCGTTGCTGCTGGAATTTATCGAACGTAATATGGATCTATCGACGATAGAAATCCTCGACGATTTTCAACTTCAGATTGAGCATGCCTTGGATCTGCAAGGAAGGCAGCGGGTGTTGTTTGTCGATGCGGCGGTCAACCAGGAGCAGGCTTTCGTTTTTTCTCGTCTTAGCCCATGCAAGGATGAAAGTTACAGCAGTCATGCGCTGAGCCCGACGGCGGTGCTGCATGTCTATCAGTCGATCACCGGACAAACGCCGCCGCCTGCTTTTTTATTGAGCATACAGGGAGTAGCGTTTGAGCTAGGCGAGGCGTTGAGCGTTCAGGCTCAGGCTAATTTACAGCAGGCTTGCCGTTTTTCCGAACAACTGCTGAAGCAGAACGACTTGCTCGATTGGTTGCGGCAGGTTGAGTATGCACGAAATATCGCTGCTTGAGGAGATGCGCGAGATCCTGCAGCAGCAGGCTCGTCGCCAACATTTTAGTCGGGTTAGACAGGTCACGCTTGATATAGGCAAATTGTCCTGTGTCGAGCCGGAGGCTTTAAGGTTTGCCTTCGATGTCGTAATGAAAGATACGCTGGCCGAAGATGCGGTATTGGTCATTAGCGTGAGCGAAGGCATAGGCGTCTGCCAGAATTGCAACAAGCGGATGTCGTTGGAAAGTTTGCACGAGCCGTGTCGCCACTGTGCTCATCCATTCGTTAACGTTATTGAAGGCGCGGATATGAAAATTAAAGACTTGCTGGTTGTATAAGAATGCGGTCACGGTCTATTATCGATAAATAGAGAGGTCAACGTTATGTGTGGAATCTGTGGCTGTGGTCAGCCCGAACAAAATCATGCGCAACATTCTCATCATGGTCACGAGCATCACCATCATGACGAGCATGAGACGGAGCGCCTGGTAAGGGTCGAACAGGATCTGTTGAGTAAAAACAATCGTTATGCCGAACAGAATCGGGCCTATTTTCAACGGCATGGTATTTTTGTTCTGAATCTGGTTTCCAGTCCGGGCGCTGGCAAAACCACGTTGTTGGTCGAGACGATTAAAGCTTTAAAAAACGACTATCGCATCGCCGTTATCGAAGGTGATCAGCAAACCGAACATGATGCCGATCGTATCAGGGCGTCCGGAGTCCCGGCTCTGCAGATCAATACCGGACGCGCCTGTCATCTCGATGCGCATGGCATTGGTCATGCGGTGAAGGCGTTAAATGTCGAAGACAACAGCCTGTTGGCGATAGAAAATGTCGGCAACTTGGTCTGTCCGTCTTCATTTGACCTTGGCGAGGCGCATAAAGTCGTCGTGTTGTCGGTGACCGAAGGGGATGACAAACCCCTGAAATACCCCGACATGTTCCATGCGGCGGACTTGATGCTGCTTAATAAGATCGATCTGCTGCCTTATGTCGACTTCGATGTCGAGCGCTGCCTAGCTTACGCGAAGCAGGTCAATCCGGATATCCAGGTGATGCCGTTATCGGCGACTCGTGGCGAAAATTTTGCCGTCTGGATCGATTGGTTGAAACATAATCTAAGCGTCAAGGATGCGGCCTGATTACTTTAAGGAGCAAATAGACTGAGTTTCTTGCTCAGGCATTTGCTCCTTCGCTACCCGTTAGGTAACTATTCAGTAAAAAAATGCTTTTACTATCAGTTGCTTGCTCCAGAAGACGCCGTTCACCCAGCACCTAAATAAACGAAGATGATTTATCGCAGCCATTAGCCTATGGAATTTAGGTGCTGGGTGAATATATCCCTATAGGCTTGGATGCGACATCCCTGTCGCATACGCTTCTTCCGCAAGCAATTGATAGTAAAAGAAATAGTTACTCAGTATCAAGCTGAATAGTTACCCAGTTAGTTCAATGACCTGATGGCGGGTTCTTCGGATAGGACATTCCGGTAATCAACGTCATCGAGCACCGCCACGCCTTTAAATAATTCCCGATTGGAGATGTTTCTTAATAGTAGATCGGCTTTGCGGACGCATAAGTTGATATGGGCGAACGTCTTCCGCGCCAAATTCTGATCGATATCGTCTTGCTTGACCGCATAGACGGCATTGTCGGTAAAAATGACGGTGTCGCCGATCGAGGTTTTGGCCAACGTTTCATGCTTGATTGGAAAATGGTCGATGATATGGAGCATGACTTACCTCCGAGATGGTTTTTCAATTAATACTTTAGTTTAGTCGTGTAACTAGATAAAAAATAAGCAATATTTATATTAGTAGAATAATCTAAACATGCAAGTTATTTGGCCCCGGAATAGCAATATTCATTGAGGAAATCGCATGGAATCGATGACGCTACTGAAGGAGTATGGTGGTTCAGAAGGCGGGAGGCGGCGGCCGGCAAAGGCCTGTAACCCTGCAAAGGAGAATGTTAAACTTCGGCTTTTTGGTCACGGTTAAGCAGGTTCTGGACGGCTTTACGAGGATCGAGATTTTCATAAAGCACCCGGTAGGTTTGTTCGGTGATCGGCATGTCTATGTCGAGTTTTTGCGACAGCTGGTAGGTTTCCCGGGCGGCCGATACTCCTTCGATTTCCTGCCCGATTTCGGTTACCGCCTGTTGTTTGCTTTTGCCCTGGCCTAGAGCAAGACCGAAGCGTCGGTTTCTCGATTGATTATCGGTGCATGTTAGAATCAGGTCGCCTAATCCCGCCAGCCCCATGAACGTGTCGTGCTGGCCGCCCAATTGTGTGCCTAGTCGCATGATTTCGGTCAGCCCTCGAGTAATCAGCGCCGCTCGAGTGTTGGCGCCAAATCCTAGGCCATCGGCGATGCCGGCGGCAATCGCCAGCACATTTTTAACTGCGCCGCCGACTTGAACGCCGATAATGTCTGAACTGGTATAGGTTCTGAAATACTGATTATGATAGATCTCCGTCAATTGCATCGCGAACAGCGGTGATGCCGAGGCGATGGTAATCGCGGTGGGTAATTTCGCCGCGACTTCGCCGGCGAAGGTCGGGCCGGACATCACGGCAGTCGCGACATGGTTGCCCAGGACTTGGCCAACCACCGCATGCAGCAGCGAACCGTCTTCCGGGTCGAAACCTTTCGTCGCCCAGGCAATTTTGCTGTCGCGGCTTAAAAAGGGCGCGATTTTGATCAGCGTATCCTTAAAGACATGACTGGGCACGGCGATCAGGATAATCGAGCTGAAGCGCACGGCCTGCTCCAGGTTGTCGGTGACATGCAATAATTCGGGAAAGTCGATGTCGGGTAAATAGCGCTGATTCTTTTTATCCTGTTCGATTTTTTTAATTTTCGCCGAGTCATGGCCCCAAAGTAGGGTGCTGCAGTCGTTTCTGGCCGCCTGTATTGCCAATGCCGTGCCCCAGGAGCCGGCGCCCAGGATGCTGATCGAGGTGGTCATCTGTTATCAGTTTAATGTTTCCGAGTTGCCTTCTTGCTGTTGGGCTTGTTGCAGATGCTGGGCGTATAAGGCGTCGAAATTGACCGGCGCCAACAGTAATTGCGGATAGCCGCCTTTGCTGACCAGATCCGAGACGACTTCGCGGGCATATGGAAACAATATATTGGGGCAGAAGCTACCAACCATCGGCCCCATTTCCTGGTCACTGAAGCCGTCCATTGAAAAGATGCCGGCTTGGGTGACTTCAACCAGATAAGCCGTGGTATCGGTGGTTTTGACCGTCACGGTAACGGTCAATGATACCTCGTAAACACTCTCTTCCAGCTTTTCGACATTGGTGCCCAAATTAAAATCGACGGTTGGTTCCCATTTGCTGGTGAAGACTTTAGGGGCGTTAGGCGTTTCGAAAGAAATGTCCTTGGTATAGATTTTTTGGATAGAAAACTGTTTTTCTTCGGGTTTGTTTGTTTCGGCCATTATGTTGTCGTGATTGTCGTCAGTGATGGTTAAAAGCGTGCGCCTTAGCTGCTCGGTTAGATGCAGAGGCGGAGTCATGTAATAAGGCTTAATTCTTGTTCTTGCTGGTGCTTTTGGTCGGAAGTTTGTTGTCTTCCCAGGACTGCATGCCGCCGGTGATGTTGAAGACCTGCTCAAAGCCAGATTTGACTAAGGTCTTGCAGGCGGGCACTGAGCGAGTGCCGCTTTGGCAAACAACGATGATCGGATTGTTTTTAAATGGCTGCAGCGTGTCTAATTGATCGTCAAATTTGCCTAGCGGTATGTTGATGGCGTCTTCTATATGGCCTTTGATGAATTCATGAGGTTCTCTGACGTCGACGATTTTCGTTTCGTCGCTGTTCATCTTGGTGACCGCAATCATCGGAGAGATGCCGGTGAATTTGTTGAATGAGTGTTCCACAAAATCCTGAATCAGCAGGAAAGTTACGGCGGCAAGAGCCAGAACTAGCAGGTAATGATTGGAAATAAATTCTAGATATTGATCCATTGCAATGTTGTCGCAAAATTAAAGTAAAAAAAGGGTTATTAGCAGTTGGTGCAGAAAACTTCTCGCATCATGCGGATCAGTTTCAGCATGCGTTCGTCGTCGATAAAGTAGTAAACGCGATTGGCTTCTTTTTTGTAGCCTAGGATGTCTTTTTCCCTGAGTATGGCTAGATGCTGGGAAATGTTGCTTTGGCTGGTGCCAACCTGTTCGACGATGTCTTGTACGCTGATTGAATTGCTACCTAAGACGCAGAGGATTTTTAAGCGCAAAGGGTGAGACATTGCTTTTAAGCAACGGGCCGCACGATGTATTTCGGCATCATTATAAAGAATATTTTCTTCTTCTATTTCCATGGAAGGACTTGACCGTAAGGGTAAAAGGAGGTGAGTTTCACCGTACTGATTAGAAACTCGTTCAATTTGGCTACATAAGCAGCAATTCCCAGTTTGAACGTTTTAGCGGTGTTTAGGGCATGGGGTGTGTCTGTCGAGGAGCGCCGTTCACCCAGCACCTAAATTCCATGTCTACTGGACTATATTTTACATTCCAGGATAATTTAGGTGCTGGGTAAACCCATCCCTGGAGGCTTGACGGCAGCATCCTTGCTGCCGACATCCTCGCCAAACACATCCCATACCCTTCTTGAACGCCAAACTGGGAGCTGGGAATTGCTGCTACATAAGCTACGACAATACTAATGTATTGTATAATAATTACATTAAAACAAATCCTTTCGTCAAATTGTCGAATTTAAAATGTTAAAATGTATCAAAGTAATGGTTATTATTCAATGACTTTATAAACAGAGTGTTGCGGCTAACGGCGCCTACTCTCTGGCGATGTGAGCTTCCAGTCAGTCGTGTAAAGACGATGCTTAGTCGTTGTCTGAGGTGGGCGTTGTGACGGTTTTTCAACACTGTCGGCCAAACGCTTTGAATATATCCGAGTTTTTTTATTTTTGTTTATGTTAAGCCAAGCATAGTAGATTGGCGAATTTAATTTTGGAGATTAGATACAATGGTAAGTCGACCTAAACCTTTAGTGTTATTGATTCTTGATGGCTTTGGCTATAGGGAGGAAGAAACAAATAACGCCATTGCCATGGCGAATACGCCCTGTTGGGATGAGATGAAGAAAAGCAGTCCAATGACGTTATTGGATTGTTCGGGAGACGTGGTTGGCTTACCCGATCAGCAAATGGGAAATTCGGAAGTCGGACACTTGCATATAGGCAGTGGACGCTTAATCCGTCAGGATTTGTCCCGCGTGAATCAAGCCATTCTCGATGGTGATTTCTTCGAAAACGAGGTGTTATGCCAGGCCGTCGACCGCGCGCTGGAGAAAGATAAGGCTCTGCATGTCTTGTGTCTGTTATCGCCAGGCGGCGTTCACAGTCACGAGGGGCAAATTCTGGCGATGCTGGAGTTGGCGGCCAAGCGCGGTCTGAAAAAAATCTATCTACACGCCTTCTTGGACGGCCGAGATGTGGCGCCGAAGAGTGCCGCCGCCTCGATCAAACTGGTCGAAGAAAAGTTCGCCGAGCTTGGCGCCGGCAGAATCGTTTCTTTAATCGGTCGTTTTTATGCGATGGACCGCGACAATCGCTGGGAGCGTGTCGAAGCGGCTCATAAGCTGATGGCGAGAGGCGAAACGGAATTCCGTTTCCATTCCGCTGAAGAGGGTCTGGCGGCGGCTTATCAGCGTGATGAAACCGACGAATTCGTTTATCCGACTGCGATATTGGATACACAAGGTCAGGTTACCGTGATCGAACCGGAAGACTCTGTCGTGTTTATGAACTACCGGGCCGATCGCGCCAGAGAAATCTCTCGCGCCCTGACCGAGCCGGGGTTCGATGGCTTTGACAGGGGATGTGAGCCTCATCGCGGCTATTATGCAACGCTGACCGAATATCACCAGGATTTTGACTATCCTGTCGCCTTTCCGCCGGCCGAGGTAAAAAATGGTTTGGGCGAGACCTTGTCGAACCAAGGTATGAAACAATTACGGCTGGCCGAGACGGAAAAATACGCGCATGTGACCTTCTTTCTCAACGGCGGCAGGGACGAGCCTTTTGAAGGCGAAGAGCGTATTTTGGTGCCGTCGCCTAAAGTCAAAACCTACGATATGCAACCTGAAATGAGTGCGCCTGAAGTGACCGAGCATCTGGTCGGAGCCGTTAAGGGCGATCAGTATGACGTGATTATTTGTAATTACGCCAACTGTGATATGGTCGGTCATACCGGCAATCTGGAGGCCGCGGTCAAGGCTGTTGAAACGATCGATGCATCGCTGCAGCAAGTTGTCGACGCCTTGAATTCGGTGAAGGGTCAGATGTTGCTAACCGCCGATCATGGCAATATCGAATTGATGGTTAATGAGAAGACCGGACAACCGCATACCGCGCACACGACTAACAAAGTGCCTTTAGTGCATGTCGGCGGTAGCAAACCGTTGCTGGAAGGCGGCGGTTTATCGGATTTAGCCCCTACGATGTTGGCGATTATGAATCTGAAACAACCCGTCGAAATGACGGGCCGCTCTTTAATCGCCGACTGAAAATGACAAAAAGTGGCGGTCTGATTTTTTTTGCCGGATTGCTGATGACCTGCTCTGTCTGCTGGGGAGAGCAGGCTTCGGCAAGCAAAGAAAGACAGTTAAATCAGCTCCAGCGACAGATCAAGCAGGTCGATGCCGATATCGGCGGTCTTAAGCGTGAAAAAGAGCGCTTGCTCAGGCAATTGCAAGCGCTGGAGGTTCAGTATGGCGAAGTTGCTCGCACCGTGAAAATCTTACAAGATAACATCGGTCGTCAGCGTAAGGCCTTGCAGGACATCGGCCGGAAAATGGCGCTCACGCAAAAGGCGATCGATGGTCAGAAAGGCGAGTTGGAAAGCCAGATTCGGTCGGCCCATGCGATGGGGGGGCGGGAGCGCTTGAAGGTTATCTTGAATCAACAGGATCCGGCCTTATCCAGTCGCATCATGGTTTATTATGATTATCTGAATAAGGCTAGGCTGCGCAAGCTTGAGGCGGTGGAAAAAAATTATCGTGCTTTAAAGCAGTTGGAGCAGCAAAAACGGCAGGAAACGGAGGCGTTGAACACCGCCTTGCGCCAGCGTCAGCGTGAACAAAGCGAGCTGCAGAAGGTCAGATCGGAACGTGAAACATTGTTGGTGCAGATGGAGCGGCAGTATTCGACCAAGAAATCGCAGCTGGAACGACTGAAAAGCAATGAAAAGGAATTGCAGCAGTTGATTGCCGCATTGCAACGCCGCAGCAGCGATACCATTTTTCAAGGGACGCCGGATAAGCCTTTTGCCCAATTAAAAGGTCGGTTGCCGTGGCCGTTAAAAGGTAGAATGGTCAAGAAGTTCGGCAGTCGGCGTTCCGAAAGCCGCTGGGATGGCGTCTTGATCAATGCCAAAGAAGGCGCCGATATTCATGCGGTGACTCGCGGGCGAGTCGTTTATGCCGACTGGTTGCGAGGTTATGGCTTGTTGACTATTATTGACCATGGCAAAGGCTATATGACCTTATATGCTTTCAATCAGAGTTTGTACAAGGCTGAAGGCGATTGGGTCGAAGCGGGTGAGGTGATTGCGTCGGTCGGTAGTAGCGGTGGGCGGTCGCATCCCGCGTTGTATTTTGGCATCAGAAGAAAAGGCAAACCCGTCGACCCGCTCAGATGGTGTAGAAAAATACATAAGGATAGAGTTGGATAAGAAGTTTGGTAACTATTCAGTATAAAAATGCTTTTACTATCAGTTACTTGCTCCAGAAGACGCCGTAAATATGTCCCTATAGGCTTGGATGCGACATCCCTGTCGCATACACTTCTTCCGCAAGCAATTGATAGTAAAAGAAATATTTTCTCAGTATCAAGCTGAATAGTTACGAAGTTTGAAGTTTGTTTATTGGCAAGGCTCGTTATGTTAATTGACCTGAAATAGTAGGTTTATCTGTTTCGGAAATCAGGTAGTTGGAGTTTTATACACATGTTAAGAAAGAAAAATTTATTAATCCTGACTCTCGGCTTTTTGCTCGGTGTTTTTCTCAGCACTTGTGGCAGTGTCATGGCGGAGAGAGAGGACGCTGCATTGCCGAAGGATGTGCAGAGCCTGCCTTTCGAGGAGTTGCGTACATTTACCGAGGTGTTTGGACGCATTAAGCAGGATTATGTCGAGTCGGTGACCGACAAGAAATTACTGGAAGGCGCGATTCGAGGGATGCTGGCCGAGCTGGATCCTCACTCGGCTTATCTTACCGGTGAGCAGTACCAGGAGTTGAAAGAAGGGACGACCGGCCAATTTGGCGGCTTAGGCATCGAAGTGACGATGGAAAACGGCTTCATCAAGGTTGTTGCGCCGATTGATGACACGCCAGCGCAACGGGCCGGCATGCAGGCTGGGGATTTGATCGTAAAGCTGGATGATCAGCCTGTTAAGGGCATGACCCTGGTCGATGCGGTCAAGATCATGCGCGGCGAGCCCGGCAGCGATATCGTGTTGACCGTGATCAGGGAAGGAGAGACTTCGCCGCTGGTCGTTACGATCACTCGCGCCATCATCAAGGTGAAAAGCGTCAAAAGCAAGCTCCTGGAACAAGACTATGGATACTTGCGCATCAGCAGTTTTCAGTCTCGAACCGGGCAGAATTTGCTGGATGCGGTGGCCGAGTTGAAAAAGGAGAACGGCGGTGAGTTGAAAGGGGTGGTGCTCGACTTGAGAAACAATCCCGGCGGCGTGTTGAATGCGGCCGTAGAAGTCAGTGACAGCTTTCTTGAAGAAGGTTTGATCGTCTTCACCGAGGGCCGGATTAAAAATTCGGAAATGCGCTTTAATGCCTCGCCCGATGATATCATTGCCGGCGCGCCGATCGTGGTGTTGATTAACGCCGGTTCGGCCTCGGCCTCGGAAATCGTCGCGGGCGCTTTGCAGGATCATAAACGAGCGATCATCATGGGCGAAAAGTCCTTTGGCAAGGGCTCCGTGCAAACCATCTTGCCGACCAGCAATGGCACGGCGGTGAAATTAACCACGGCGCGTTATTACACGCCTTCGGGACGTTCGATTCAGGCCGAAGGCATCGAGCCGGATGTTAAGCTAGCTAGGGTTAAGCTGGAATCGATGGAAAAAGCGAAGTTTGAACCGATCAAGGAAGCCGATTTGTCGCACCATCTGGCCAACGGCAATGGCAAAGATGATGCTGATAAAAGCAAGGGGGATGGCGAGGGTGAAAAGAGCGAAGAGATTCGTGATTACCCCTTGCATGAGGCTTTGACCTTATTAAAAGGTCTCAGCATCCTTAACTAGCCTCAGTTCGGGAGTATCAGGTAGTTCTGGAGGAGCTACCTGATACAGGTGGGCTTTTTAACCCGAATTCAGGTTAAACGCAGTAAAAATACTCAAACTGGAAATTGCTGGCGCCTGCCGCACCCGTCATATATAACATGACTGAGTACAAGCGAATGGGAATGTGTGGGTGGGGCCGGGGCTTGATCACTCCCGGCCGATGCTGATTTAGTTGCTTGAGGCTTGGTAGTGCACCGAGAAATCATTCAGCGTGGATAGTGCGGTATTCAGTGCTTCGGCGTTGTCCAGTTGGAAGGCGTTGACGCCGACTCTGCTCAGATAAAAAGCCTGGTCGGCCATGAAGCCGCCGATTGCCCGAATTTCACCCTGGTAGTGATAGCGCCCTCTCAACAGTCGTGCTTGGGAAAATGCGCGGCCGTCGGTAAAGACCGGAAACTCCAGCTCGATTAGGTTGATTTTGTCCAGGTCTTCGGCAAGATCCGCGACCTCATCGCTAGTAGCCAAGCGTATGCCGATTTTTCCCTCGCGCTTTAAAATCCGCTCCTTGTCCTTTTTCCAGCGGGTCAATGTGACGCTGATGTCGCCATTGCTCAGCGCATCATCGTCGGCGACAAAAGTCCAGGTGTTATCAGTAATCTGTTTGTCTTTAATGATTTGCATAGACTTGTTCTTTAAATGGGGTGAGACCGATGCGCTTGACGGTTTGTAAGAAGTTTTCCTCGTCATCGGCGCGTTGCTTGAGGTAAACGTCAAGAATTGACGTGATCGCCGGGGTAATTTGGTCTTTAGCGACGGCGGGGCCTAGGCGTTCACCGATGGCGGCCTCATTTTCCGATGAGCCGCCCAGTGTGATTTGATACCATTCCACGCCTTTTTTATCGACGCCGAGTATGCCGATATGGCCGACGCTTTGGTGGGCGCAGCCGTTCATGCAGCCGGACATGTTGATTTTGATTTCGCCGATATCGTGCAGGTAATCGAGGTCGTCTAAGGCTGCGTTGATTTCCTTGGCGACGCCGATAGAGCCGGCGTTAGCCAATGCGCAGAAATCCAAGCCTGGACAGCAAATCATGTCGGTCGCGGTGCCGATATTCGGCGTCGCCAGGGTCAGCGCGTCCAATTGTTGCCATAGCTCAAACAGGTCGGCTTGTCTGACGTCGGCCAAGACCAGGTTTTGTCGGTGCGTGGTCCGGATTTGTCCGAAACTGTATTGGTCTGCTAAGTCGGCCACGGCATCGAGTTGGTTGGCGGTAATGTCGCCCGGAGGTGAATCCGGCGCTTTCAGGGAAATGAAGACGTTACGGTATCCCGCTATCTTGTGGCCGACCGTGTTATGTTCGACCCAGCGAGCAAATGCCGGATCTTGTTGTCGATAGGTCTCGAAACTTAGGTCCTCGGCTGCGTTCTCTTCGTAAGCGGGGGCTTGAAATTGCGCCTGCATCGCGCGAATGCGGTCTTCGTTTAATTCCAGATCAGCCCGTATTTGCCGCCATTCTTGTTCGACCTGCTCGGCGAATTTGTCGAGCCCGGTTTCCCGCACCAGGATCTTGATTCTGGCTTTGTATTTGTTGTCGCGTCGACCGTGCAGGTTGTAAACGCGGACGATTGCTTCCAGGTAGGATAATAAGTGTTTCTTTTCCAGGAACGGTTTGATTTCCTGACCGATCACCGGTGTTCGGCCGAGTCCGCCGCCAACCAAAATTCTGAACCCGGTCTCGCCTTCGGCATTTTTGACGATATGTACGCCAATATCGTGGAATTGCGTGGCGGCGCGGTCTTGTTGCGAGGCGCTGACGGCGATCTTGAATTTGCGCGGTAAATAGGCGAATTCGGGGTGCAAAATGGTCCATTGACGAATGATCTCGCAGTACGGGCGAGGGTCTTCCAGTTCGTCGGGGCAGGCGCCGGCCAGATGGTCGGTGGTGGTGTTGCGCATGCAGTTACCGCTGGTCTGGATGGCATGCATTTGCACGGTCGCCAGTTCGGCCAGGATGTCCGGGACCTTCTTTAATTCCGGCCAATTGTATTGAACGTTTTGACGGGTCGAGAAGTGGCAGTAACCCTTGTCATAGTCGCGGGCGATGCTGGCCAGTTTGCGCACCTGTTTGGAAGACAAGAGGCCGTAGGGAATCGCGACTCGCAACATCGGAGCGTGTGTCTGGATATAAAGGCCGTTCATCAAGCGTAAGGCGCGGAATTCATCTTCGCCGATTTCGCCTTTTAAATACCGTTCGGTTTGCCCCCTGAACTGGGCGACGCGTTCTTCAATGAGTGTTTGATCGTTGTCGTTATACTGATACATGGGCGTTGTGCGCTATGGGTAGCGAGTTAGATTTTTGCCGCCCATGATATACCGGACGCGATTAAATGACAAAGTTAATTAGATGGGATACCATACGCGGTTGTTTTGATTTGCTGTAGATAATAATTTTTAACTTTATTAAGGGTAGGGGGTTGCTTTGTCGCGCTTATTATTGATCTTTATGGGTCTTTTTGTGGTGCCGGAAATGGCTATGGCCGCGGAATTCGCCAATCTGGGGCTGACCGGCACGGAAAGGGGCATTTACACCGTGCTGATTTTCATCATCGCCTATGGCTTTGTCATGGCGGAAGAATTTACCGGTCTGCGCAAATCCAAACCGGTCATCCTGGTGGCCGGGATTATTTGGGCCCATGCCGCCGTGTTGGCCAGCAATGCGGGGGTTTCGGTCGAAGCGGTGCATGAGGCCTTCGAATTCAATTTGAAAGAGTATGCCGAATTGATGCTGTTCCTGCTGGTGGCGATGACTTATATCAACGCCATGGCTGAACGCGATGTGTTTGAGGCGCTGCGTTCCTGGCTGGTCAGGAAACAATTTGGTTATCGGAAGTTGTTTTGGATTACCGGGGTGATCACCTTCTTCCTGTCCGCCGTTGCCGATAACCTGACCTCGGCATTGTTGGTCGGCGCGGTCGTGATGGCGGTGGGCAAGAACAATGAAAAATTCGTCACCATCGGTTTTGTCAATCTGGTGGTCGCGGCCAATGCCGGCGGCGCCTTCAGTCCGTTCGGCGATATCACGACGCTGATGGTCTGGCAAGCCGGCTATGCGGAGTTTTTCGACTTCTTTAAATTGTTCGTGCCTTCCGCCGTTAACTATCTGGTGCCGGCGGTCTTCATGTACATGGCGGTCCCCGACGAGCGTCCTGAAGCCACTCATGAGGAAGCGGTGCAAATGAAACCAGGCGCGATTCAAGTCTGCGCTTTGTTTTTATTGACTATCGTGACCGCGGTCAGCTTCAAGCAGTTCCTGCATCTGCCGCCTTTCATGGGCATGATGACGGGCTTGTCATTCCTGTTGATTTACGGTTTTAGATTGAAGCTGTTGTATCATTCCGATGAGAACGACCCCTTCGATATTTTCAATAAGGTGCGTGATGCGGAATGGGATACGCTGTTCTTCTTTTTCGGCGTGGTGTTCGCCGTCGGCGGCCTGGGTTATATCGGCTATCTGGAATTGTTGTCCGGCGCGATGTACGACGGTCTGGGTCAAACCGGCGCCAATATCCTGGTCGGCATATTGTCGGCAATCGTTGATAATATTCCGGTGATGTTCGCGGTGCTGAGCATGAACCTGGACATGGACCTCTATCAATGGTTGTTGGTGACGTTGACCGCCGGCGTCGGTGGTTCGATGTTGTCGATTGGTTCGGCGGCCGGCGTCGCCTTGATGGGGCAGTCGAAACATAAATACACCTTCTTCAGTCATTTGAAGTGGACTCCGGCGATTGCGGGTGGTTATGCCGCCAGTATCTTTGTTCACTACCTGGTTAACGGGTAGTTCGGTTATTTCGCTATTGATTGCGAAGCCTATAGGAGAAGCCTGATGGCCAAGCGAAATCGCGGTTGGCGTCAGGCTTTCTCCGTCTATGTCCAGCCACGCGTGCTGGGTATGATCTTCCTCGGCTTTTCCGCCGGTCTTCCTTTTTTATTGGTTTTTTCCACCCTGTCGGCCTGGTTGCGCGATGAAGGCATCGCTCTTTCCGTCATCGGTTATTTCAGCTGGGTCGGGGTCACCTATTCCACCAAGGTGTTCTGGGCGCCGGTGATCGACCGCATGGCGCTGCCTGGATTGACTCGTTTGCTGGGTAAAAGGCGTGGCTGGATGCTGATTGCGCAGCTGGGGATCGCATTGGGTTTGGTCGGCATGGGCAGCTCCGATGTGCATCAGCAACTGCAGCAAATCGCCTTGCTGGCGGTTGCCGTGGCGTTTTGTTCCTCCATTCAGGATATCGTCGTCGATGCTTACCGGATTGAGGCGGCCGTGCCCGAATATCAGGGCGCGATGGCGGCGGCTTATGTGTTCGGTTATCGCGTGGCGCTGTTGGTGGCTGGCGCGGGTGCGTTCTATATTGCCGACTTCAGTGATTGGCGGACGGCTTATTATGCGATGGCCTCAGCGATGTCGGTCGGGATCGTCGCAACCTTGCTGGTCGCCGAGCCCGAGCATCGAAGTGATCAGCAAGCCGAGGCGATAGAAGGAAGTGTCGAGTCTGCGCTGGGTGTCGATAGGAAGATTGGCGGGCCGATGAAGCTGATCGCCTGGTTTTCGGATGCCGTCGTCAGTCCGTTTGTCGAATTTTTTGTCCGTAATGGCAAAACAGGCTTGTTGATATTGTGTTTGATCGCGACTTACCGGTTGAGCGACATTACCATGGGGGTGATGGCGAATCCGTTTTATCTGGATTTGGGATTCAGCAAAAAAGAAATTGCCGAAATCAGCAAGCTGTTCGGTTTTGTCATGACCATTTTGGGCGCCTCATTAGGCGGAGTGCTGGTCGTGCGTTTTGGCATCATGCGACCTTTGTTGTTGGGGGCGGTGATGGTGGCGTCGACCAATCTGTTGTTTGCGTTGCTGGCCGTGAGTGAGCCTAGTTTGATGCTGCTGGCCGGCGTGATCAGCGCCGATAACTTGAGTGGCGGGATCGCCTCGGCGGTTTTTATCGCCTATTTGTCGAGCATGACCAACAGTACTTATACCGCGACTCAATACGCCTTGTTCAGCTCTCTGATGACCTTGCCGGCAAAATTGCTGGGCGGCCTGTCCGGGCGGGTGGTGGAGCAATACGGCTATGAATCGTTCTTCATCTATGCCGCCGTGGTCGGTTTGCCTGCGATCATTCTGGCCGCCACCCTGTTGGCGTTACAGCGGGTTGCTAGAACGGATAGTCATAATCGATGATCAACGGGGCGTGATCGGAAAAGCGTTCATTCTTATAGATCGACGTCGAGCGGATTTTGTCCCTCAGCGTCTTGTTGATCACCTGGTAATCGATGCGCCAACCGACATTCTTGCTCCAAGCCTGACCGCGGTTGGACCACCACGTATATTGTTCTGCTTCCTGGTTGATCAGGCGGAAAGCGTCGAACCAGAGTTTGTCGTCGAATAAGCGATCCAGCCAAGCCCGCTCTTCCGGCAGGAAACCTGAATTTTTTCGGTTGCCTCGCCAGTTCTTCAGGTCGATCTCCTTGTGAGCGATATTCCAATCGCCGCAAATGATGTAGTCGCGGCCATTTCGACCGATTTCCTGTAAATAAGGCAGCAAATAATCCAGTACGTTGAATTTAATCGCCTGTCTTTCTTCGCCGGAAGAGCCGGAAGGCAGGTATAGGGAGATAACGCTTAAATTGTCGAATTGTGCTTCGATGTAACGGCCCTCGGCATCCAGCTTTTTCCAGCCGATGCCCTCGTTGATCGCGCAGGGCTTTTTTTTGCAGTAGATGGCGACGCCGCTATAGCCTTTTTTCTCGGCGTCATGGTAAAAGCAATGATAGTCTGTCGGCCAGAAGGCGTCGGCTTTGAGTTGTTCGACCTGGGCCTTGGTTTCCTGGATGCAAACGACGTCGGCGTTTTGCTGTCGCAGCCATTGAAAAAAGCCTTTTCTTTCGGCCGCGCGGATGCCGTTGGCATTTAACGTAATGATGCGCATATGAAAAACACGGTTGCGGATTGTTTGAGGAAGACGTATTATACGCAGTTCTCTATTAAGTATGTAGCCCGTAACGGGGGAATGTGAAAACGATATGAAACCAGAAATTCATCCTGAATATAAACAAATTACTGTAACCTGTGGCTGTGGTAACACATTCGTAACGGGTTCCGTTTTAGCCAAAGATCTGCATGTGGAAGTTTGTTCGGCCTGTCATCCTTTCTATACAGGCAAGCAAAGAGTGGTGGATACCGCCGGTCGTGTAGACAAGTTCCGCAAGAAATTCGGAAAATAAGCTTGTTCATGCGGCAATTTTGCAATGTACAGTAGACCAAGAGAGTTCTGATATGGCACAAGAAAAGGCATCTATCGCTCTTGAATCGTCAGGCGAAAAAGCGGAGTTTTCCTTGGTCAAAGGAACTCAGGGCGCGCCGGCGATCGATATTGGGACCCTGCATAAACAGCTTGGGGTCTTTACCTATGATCCTGGTTTTATGTCAACCGCAAGTTGTAAAAGTGCAATTACCTATATCGACGGCGAAAAAGGCATTCTACTGTATCGCGGCTATCCGATCGAGCAGCTGGCGAAACACAGCTCTTTTCTAGAAGTGGCTTATCTATTGATGAATGGTGAGTTGCCGACGGAAGATCAGCTGTATTCATTCACCGACGAGATCAATCATCACGCCATGCTGCATGAGGCATTGAGAAGCTTTTTTGACGGCTTTCATTATGATGCGCATCCGATGGCGATGATGGTGGGCGTGATGGGGTCGTTATCGGCCTTTTATCATAGTGAGCTGAACATGGAAGACCCCGAGCATCGGCGCATATCGGCGATGCGTATGTTGGCGAAAGTGCCCACGATCGCGGCGGCTTGTTACAGGCATTCGGCGGGGTGGCCTTTTGTTTATCCACGCGTCGACCTCGGTTATTGCGAAAATTTTATGAACATGATGTTTTCGCTGCCATCGCAAAAGTTCATCGGTGTCGATCAGTATATCGATCCGGTCGCCATCAAGGCGCTGAATATTCTGTTTATTCTTCATGCCGATCATGAGCAGAACGCCAGCACCTCGACGGTGCGTCTGGCCAGCAGCACCGGCGCCAACCCTTATGCCTGCGTGGCGGCGGGGATTTCCGCATTATGGGGCCCCGCCCACGGCGGCGCCAATGAGGCGGTGCTGAGCATGTTGTCTGAAATCGGCAGCGTTGATAGGATTCCGGAATTTATTGCTCGAGCCAAGGATAAAAACGATCCTTTCCGCTTGATGGGCTTCGGTCACAGGGTTTATAAAAATTTCGATCCGCGCGCGACCATTATTCGTGAAACTTGCTATGAGGTGCTGGAAAAATACTCCAATAACGATCCGTTGTTTGAGTTGGCGCTAGCGCTGGAAGAACACGCCTTAAAGGATGACTATTTCATCGAAAAGAAACTCTATCCGAATGTCGATTTTTATTCCGGCATTATCTATAAGGCTTTGAAAATCCCGGAAGATATGTTTACCGTGATGTTCGTCATCGCGCGTACGGCCGGCTGGGTCTCCCATTGGTTGGAGATGATGGCCGAATCGAATCATCGTATCGGCCGGCCTAGGCAAATCTATACCGGCTACGATCAGCGGGAGTATGTCGCGAAAGAAAATCGCTGACACGCCTAGAGAGGGGCCGGTCTCGGCTTCTTTATCGCTAAATTTCGCCATTCCGCGGCGCTTATGACCCAGGCTTTAGAATGCAACGACGCCGCGAATCTGATAGGCGGCGCCTGACTGCCGGTCGACTCGACCGAAGCTTCCTTTGACTTTGCCCTACGCCAAGACCGCAGCCCGGTTTATATTCGGCGAGAGAGTGGGTTAAAACAATCCTGTACCCAGTGACGGGTCGCCTTGTTCATTGCTGATCGGTGCTGGTGAGTATTGAGTCGGCATGTTTTTATGTCTGAAATATTCCCAGATTCCTGTTTCACTGTCCGGCCGGGCGAGTAAGCCGGTTTGCGGATTGATAAAGGCGCGGCCGATGCCGTCTGGTTTTTCCAGGGCATGTTCCGGCTGATCTTTCAAGGCCGTTTTCATGAATTCGATCCACATCGGGAGGGCGGCTCTGCTGCCGGTTTCTCCGCGGCCTAAAGGTTTGGAGTCGTCAAAACCCAGCCATGCGGTCGCCGCTATTTCCGAAGTAAAGCCGTTAAACCAGGCGTCTCGCTGTTCATTGGTGGTGCCTGTTTTTCCGGCTAAGTCGGAGCGCTGCAACGCCCTTTTCGCTCGCGTTGCCGTACCGCGTTGTACAACGTCTCTCAATAGGCTGTTCATCAAAAAATTGACTTCGCGGCTAATGATGCGCGGCGCATAGCCGGGATGAGTGCTGTGCGTCTCCTCGCAGTCCGGACAGGCGATGGCCGGCTCATGTTCAAATTCTATTTCGCCGTTTTTATTTTCAATGCGGCTGATGAAATACGGCTCAATCAGAAAGCCGCCATTAGCGAATGTGGCGTACATTCTTGCCATTTGCAGCGGCGTGGCGTAACCGCTGCCTAGCGCCAGGGAGAGGCTGTTGGGCAATTGTTCCTGTTTGAAACCGAAGCGTAAGGCGGTCTGGCTAACTTCCGCTATGCCCAGTTCGCGTAGCAGTCTGATCGAAATCAGATTGCGTGATTTGCGCAATGCCGTTCTTAACGGCGTCGGGCCGAAGAATTTGCGGCTATAGTTTTCCGGTCTCCAGTTGCTCTCTTGATTGGGGCCTTCAACAACAACGGGGGCATCATTAATGATGCTGGCCGGGGTAAAGCCATGTTCAAGCGCAGTCGTATAGATGATGGGTTTAAATCCAGATCCTGGTTGACGCTTAGATTGAATGGCGCGGTTGTATTTGTTATGGAAAAAATCAAATCCTCCGGAAAGCGCCAGTATGGCGCCAGTTTGGGGATTCAAGGCGACGAAGCCCGCTTCTGTTTCGGGAACTTGCGCCAGGGCCCAGCTTTGGTCCTCTAATTGTCTGACTCGGATGAGATCGTTGACGGCGAGGATATCAGACGGCGATTTTAATTTCGCCCCTAGAGAGTATCTGCTTTTGAATGCTCGCGCCCATTCGATGTTTCGCCAAGGGAGGGTTATTTCGGCACGGTCGGCCAGTATCGCCGTAGCCGATTTGTCGGTGAGCGCTGTAATCACGGCGATCTGGGTGTCGCCGACGACATCGGCTGCAAATGGCTTTGCCGGATCCTGTTTTTTATGCGGCAGGCTCCTATAGCCGTGGCGCTGATCGTATGCATGCAAGGCGTATTTCAGGGCATGGTCGGCCGTCGATTGAAGCTCGCTGGTAATGGTGGTGTAAACATTCAGCCCACGTGTGTAAGCCTCTTCGCCGTATTGCTCGTAGAGTTTCTGGCGCACCATTTCCGCGATATAGGGGGCGGAGAACTCTGAGTCATTGCTATTCAGTGCCGCGGTCACCGGAGCATTCAATGCGCTGTCGAATTGTTGCTGATCGATGTAAGAAAGTTCTCGCATGCGCCGAAGCACATAGTTGCGCCTTAATAACGCTCTTTCCGGATCGGTCACCGGATTATAATTCGACGGCGCCTTGGGTAGGCCCGCCAACATCGCCATTTGCGCCAAATCAAGCTCCGACAAGGGTTTGCCGTAGTAGGTCAGGGCGGCGGCGGCGATGCCATAGGAGCGATGGCCCAGGTAAATCTTGTTTAGATACAGTTGCAGAATTTTATCTTTGCTGTATTCCTGTTCGATTTTTAGCGCCAGGATGATTTCCTTGATTTTGCGTACATAGGTCTTTTCGCGGCTCAGTAAAAAGTTGCGAGCCACTTGCATGGTGATGGTGCTGCCGCCCTGTTTCTTTTTACCAGTCAGGATTAATTGTATTACGGCGCGCAAAAGGCCTTGATAGTCGACGCCGGGGTGCTCATAAAAACGGTCGTCTTCGGCGGCAAGGAAGGCATTGATTTGCTGGCGAGGGATATCCTCGGCATTAATCGGAATGCGTTTTTTTTCGCCAAAGCGAGCGATCAGTTGATGGTCGGCGGTGAAGATGCTCAGCGGTATCTGATACTGAACATGATGCAATTGTTTGACATCAGGCAGTTGTTCTTCCAGTTGCCGATAAACTAAATAACTGAAAAGAACAACGCTAGCAGACAAAAAAACGGCGACCAGCGTCAGCCATTTAAAGGTTGTTTTGAGATAGGTTCGGTGTGTAGGCACTGTACTCCGAAAAAATTGAGCTCAAGAAGCGGGTCAAAATACCTTCTTTTTATGACTAGGACAACAGAAATTTTAAATAAACCGGGTGTTCGCCTGTGAAAAAATAAAAACGCTACTATACTTTTGTGGAAAGCGGATTTGCCGCTTATTGTCGGAAACAATAAGCGGTCGAAGCGCATAAATTTAAGCCACAACGTCTTAAAAGGGTTTATTCATGAGCTGGTTTAGAAAGAATCAGTCTGTTGTTCTGGGCATAGATATTAGTACGGCAGCGATTAAATTATTAGAATTAAGTAAGACAGGGGCCCGCTATCGAGTGGAAAGCTATGCTGTTGCGCCTTTGCCACAAGATGCTGTCGTCGACAAAAACATCACCGATGTCGAGGTGATCGGTAATGCCGTAAAAGCCGCAGTGAGACAGTCTGGAACCCGTGTCAAGCAAGCCTGCGTTGCCGTAGCGGGCTCTTCCGTGATGACCAAGATTATTTCGATGTCGGCTTCATTGTCCGATGAAGATATGGAAGAGCAAATCATGGTCGAAGCGGATCAGTACATACCTTATTCATTGGACGAAGTGAATTTAGACTTCGAAGTGCAAGGGCCGTCGGAAAACAATCCGGAAATGGTCGATGTTTTATTGGCCGCTTCGCGACGGGAAAACATCGATGACAGGATCGAGGCTTTGAGCATCGCCGGTTTAAAAACCTCGATAGTCGATGTCGAGGCGTTTGCGATGGAGAACGCTTTCGCTTTATTGTCCGACCAGTTGCCGGACTCCGTTGAAAATCAGACCGTGGCTATTGCCGATATCGGCGCAACGATGGCGACATTGAATGTATTACATAACGGTAAGACCGTATATACGCGGGAGCAGGGCTTTGGCGGCAAACAATTGACCGAAGAAATTCAGCGCCGCTATGGGCTGTCTTATGAAGAGGCGGGGTTGGCAAAAAAGCATGGCGGCTTGCCCGATAACTATGCCACCGATGTGTTAGAGCCTTTCAAGAAAGCCATGGTGCAGCAGATCGCCAGATCCTTGCAGTTTTTCGTGTCGTCCAGCGCCAATCGTGGCGTCGACAGCCTTATACTGGCGGGCGGTTGTTCGTCGATTCCCGGTCTGGAAAAAATGGTGGAGCACGATCTTGGTATTCCTTCTTTCGTGGCCAATCCATTCATCAATATGGCCCTCTCCAATAAGGTGAAGCCGCAAAGTTTAAGTAACGATACACCGGCCATGATGATCGCTTGTGGTCTGGCGTTAAGGAGTTTCGATTAATGGCTAGAATTAATTTACTGCCCTGGCGCGAAGAACTGCGCAAACAGAAGCAGCAGGATTTCTTGACCGGGATAGGCATAGCCGTAGTCATTACTTGTCTGATTCTTGCGGGAGTCTATATGTACATCGAAGGCTTAAAGGAATATCAACAGCATAGAAATCAGATGTTAAAGAATGAGATCTCGATAGTTAACCGCAAAATCAAAGAGATTAAAGACATCGAAGAAAAGAAGAATCAGCTGTTAACCAAAATTGATGTGATTCAAAAATTACAGGAAAGCCGGCCGGAAATTGTGCATTTGTTCGATGAGCTGGCTAAGGTGACGCCGGATGGCGTTCATTTGAAAAAGTTTGTTCAATCGGGTTCCTCGTTAACGTTGACCGGCATGGCGCAATCGAACGCTAGGGTTTCGGCCTATATGCGCGCCATCGAGGCTTCGCCTTGGCTGATGAATCCGAAGTTAAGCGTCATCAAAAGACAAGGGCAAAAAGGTTCGCCGAATGATTTCACGATGATGGCGCAACAGGGCCAGGAAAAAGATAAGAAGAAGGAGGAGGGCAAAAAATGAACTTATCCGAAGTCAATTGGGACTTTAATGCCGCCGGCACCTGGCCCTTTCCGATCAAAGTCGCTGCGGTATTGATCGTTTGCATACTGGTGGCTGGGGCTAATTATTACTACATCACGATGGATCAGCTTGTAGAGCTGGAATCTTTGGAGGCCGATGAGCAGTCGCTGAAAAGCTCGTTCGAGACTAAGCAGAAAAAAGCGGTGAATTTACAGGATTACCGCGAGCAACTGCAGCAAATCGAAGCCTCGCTAGGGGATATGATCAGACAAATGCCGACTAAGGCCGAAGTGGCCAACTTATTGGTCGATATCTCTCAAACCGGCTTGGCCAGCGGGCTGGAGTTCAAATTGTTCAAGCCCAGTGGTGAGGTCAGAAAAGAATTCTACTCGGAACTGCCGATCAGCATTGAAGTAATAGGTCAGTACGAAGAGCTGGGCTTGTTCGTCAGCGGTTTGGCGTCTTTGCCTCGAATTGTAACCGTGCACAATGTCAATATGCAGCCTTCCGGCGACAACATGATCATGAAAGCCACGGTTAAAACCTATAATGAAGGTGAACAAAAACAGGCGCCCAATAAAAAGAAACGGAGACGGAGAAGAAAATGAAACCCAGGTCTAACTTGATGAAGTCGGGCAAGTGCGTATTTTCCCTAAGCGTTTTCTTGATGATCAATCTAACCGGTTGCAGTGACGAGGATTTCAGTGATCTGAGTCGCTATATCGCCGACGTCAAGGCTCGGCCTAAGGGCGCTATAGAGCCGCTACCGGAAATAAAAGTCGTGGAGCCGTTCATCTTTAAGCCCGATGGTTTGCGCGATCCATTTAAGCCGGTGGAAGTCGCGGCGGTGGCCGAGAGTCTGGATGTCGCCGAGGGCAGCGGTATTAGGCCCGATGTCAACAGGCGGAAAGAGGAGCTGGAGTCCTATTCGTTGGATACATTGAGAATGGTGGGGACAGTGACGATGGATAAAGGCTTGTGGGGCTTGATCAAGGCCCGCGATGGAACGATTCATCGAGTGCGGGTCGGGCATCATATGGGCAAAAACTACGGAAAAATCGTCCGTATTCAGGAAGACAAAATCGAACTGATGGAAATTGTTCCGGATAGCAAGCCGGGATTATGGCGGGAACAGCAGGCCTCATTAGCATTAGCGGAGTAATATTAAGGGTTGAATATGAATACTAAGCAAAAAAAATATTTTTGGAATTTACCGGACCAGTTGAAACTTAGCTGGTTGGCGGCAGCTTTGGTTTTGTTGTTACAAGCCCATTCCATCTCCGCTAGTGAAAAAGCAATCGAATCATTACAGTTTTCCTCGTTGGCTGGAAATAGAGTTCAGTTGCAGTTGCAAATGAATACAGCGGTGAGTGAGCCGAAGATATTTCAAACCGACAACCCGGCTAGAATCGCCCTGGACTTTGTCGGTGTCGTGAGCCATTTGGCGAAAAAAAGTTTTCCCATCAATCAGGGAGCGGCAAAGACCGTTTATGTCGTCGAGGCCGGCGGTCGGACTCGGGTGGTCGTGAATCTGCTTGAAGCGGTCGACTATGAAACCAAGATTGTCGACAACAAGTTGTTACTCGTGCTAAATGCGGCCAAATCCGTCGCTGCGAGTAACAACGTCGTCAAGAAGCAGCTGAAGCAAAGCAGCGTCAGTAAATTGATTCCGCAACAGCTCATTAAGGGCGTCGATTTCAGAAGGGGGCCCCAAGGCGAAGGGCGCTTAATGCTGTCATTGTCCAATCCCAATACCGTTGTCGATGTGAAAGAAAGGGGCGGGAAAGTCATATTGAACTTTTTGAATACCAAGATTCCCGATGCCCTGGCCAAGAGTTATGATGTAACCGATTTTGCTACCCCGGTACAGAGAGTCGATGCCAGCCCTCGCGGCAATGGCGTAAATGTCACCGTATCGACTATCGATGCGAATTATGACTACTCGTCTTTTCAGTCAGAAGGCTTGCTGACGGTAGAATTCACCCCTCTTAGCGTCGAAGAAAAAGCGGCTAAGTTAAAGGAAAAGTTCCCTTATAGCGGCGATAAATTATCACTGAATTTTCAGGATATTGAAGTCAGGTCGGTGTTGCAGATTTTGGCGGATTTCACCGAGCTCAATATCATCGCCTCGGATTCGGTAGGCGGTTCGGTGACCTTGAGATTGAATGATGTGCCCTGGGATCAGGCCTTGGCATTGGTGCTGAAATCCAAAGGCTTGGCGAAAAGAGAAAGCGGCAATGTCATTTTCGTCGCGCCGGCGACTGAAATCACCAAGATGGAAGAAGAAGAGTTAGCCGCCAAAAAAGTGGTGCAGAAGCTGGAGCCTTTGGTTACCGAATATATTCAGATCAATTACGCCAAGGCCGAGGATTTTCGCAATATGCTGTTATCCAGGGGGCAAACCGGTCAGGGCGGCAGAAGCGGTATGGGCTCAGTTGCTCAATCTGCACCGTTGTCGTCCGGCGGGGTAAGAGGTATTGATCAAGATGAATTAAGATTGGTGTCCAGAAGGGGCACGGTCATCGTCGATCCTAGAACCAACACGCTGATAGTCAGGGACACCGCCAAGCAATTGGAGGAGATACGCAAGCTGATTAATCTGTTGGATATTCCGGTCAGACAGGTGCTGATTGAGTCGAGAATTGTGATCGCCGATAAAAACTTTGCCCAGGAGCTGGGCGTGAAATTTGGTGTGGCCAAAATGGCCAGCATCGGCAGCGGTAAGACATTTGCGATTGGCGGGTCCGGCACCGCTTCAAACAGTAATGCCCAGGCCGACGATGAAGGCAATATCGGCACGATAAATGACACTCTTGTCGATCTTGGCGCTCAGGCGATTGCCAGTCACCCTGCGGGAGCCTTAGGCATGACGTTGGCTAGGGCGGCCGATTATGTTCTTAACCTAGAGCTTTCGGCATTGGAGAACGAGAATCGGGGCGAAATCCTTTCCAATCCTCGAATCATGACGACCGATAGAGTTAAAGCGGTCATCAAACAAGGGATTCAGAAGCAAATCACGACGCCCGGGTCGGCGAATAATCCTCCGACCCAAGCCTTTGTCGATGTTGTCCTGGAGTTGGAAGTGACGCCTCAGATCACGCCTAATGGTGAAGTCATTATGGATCTGTTGATTAAGAAAGACAATGAAATACCTAATTCCGTGGATTTCGCCAACCGGGAAATTACCACCACCGTACAGGTCAAGGATGGAGAGACGATAGTTGTCGGCGGTGTGTATGAAGAAGACTCCGGGAAAAACGTGTTCAGGGTGCCTTTTTTCTCCGATTTGCCGGGGGTAGGGTTCTTGTTTAGGAAGAACATCGAAAGTGACGTTAAAAGAGAGTTGTTAATGTTTATAACGCCTAAAATCATCAAAAGCACTTTATCGGTAGATTAACAATTTACACTTTCACTAAAAAAAGGGGCATAATGCCCCTTTTTTTATGTAGATTTTTAAGACGCCGTACATGAAGCAAGCAAAAAATATCTATCTGGTCGGGCTGATGGGGGCGGGTAAGACCACCATCGGCAGGCAATTGGCAAAGGCGTTAGGCCTGCACTTTTATGATAGCGACAAGGCGATTGAAGATAGTACCGGCGTCAATATTCCTACGATTTTCGAGTATGAGGGAGAGGAAGGCTTTAGGCTCCGTGAAATGGCGGTGATCGAACAGTTGACCAGGCTGGAAGGAATCGTCTTGGCGACCGGTGGAGGGGCGATTATTAGGGAGCAGAATCGAATCGCTTTGCAACAATACGGCTTTGTAGTGTACTTGCAGTGTTCGGTCGATAAAATTCTCCATAGAACTCGGCGCGACAATCAAAGGCCGCTATTGAACACCGACAATCCAAGGGCGCGCTTAGAAACGCTGTATGCGGAGAGAGAGCCTCTGTATTTGAGCTGCGCCGATTATAAAATAGATACTGGCATAATGCCGAGTAAGCTGGTCGTTAAAAATATTTTGAAAGAGTTTAAGGCGCAAAACAGAAGCTGAACAAGATGAAAGAATTACGTGTAGATTTAAAGGATAGAAGTTACCCTATATATATAGGCGCCAGTTTGCTGCAACAACAGGATCTGCTGGCCCGCCATGTCCATTCCAAACAAGTCGTCATCGTCAGCAATGAAACGATAGCCCCTTTATATTTATCGGCGTTGCAACGCGCCTTGATCGGCTATCAGCAGGAAACGGTCATTATTCCCGATGGCGAGCAATACAAGACCCTGGAATATGTTGGCAAGATTTTTGATCATCTGCTGGAAAAAAAATTTAGTCGAAATGCCACGCTGATCGCATTAGGAGGTGGGGTGATCGGCGATATGGGCGGGTTTGCCGCCGCCTGTTATCAGCGCGGCATCGCTTTTATTCAGGTTCCAACCACCTTGCTGGCGCAAGTGGATTCGTCGGTCGGCGGTAAAACCGGCGTGAACCATCCGCTCGGCAAAAACATGATAGGCGCTTTCTATCAGCCGCAATGCGTGATTGCCGACACCGGCGTGCTGAAGACCTTGCCCGACAGGCAGTTATCGGCGGGCATCGCTGAGGTTATCAAATATGGCTTGATCAGAGACCTGCCTTTTTTCGAATGGTTGGAACGGAACATGTCGTTATTACTGAATAGAGACGATGACGCCTTGGCTTACGCCATTGAGCGTTCTTGTCAAAACAAGGCGGAAGTCGTTGCCGAAGACGAGTACGAGTCGGGGGTTAGGGCTACGCTGAATCTAGGCCACACATTTGGGCACGCGATCGAAACCGGCGTAGGATATGGGCAATATCTGCACGGCGAAGCGGTCGCGATCGGCACCTGTTTCGCCGCGGATTTGTCGCATCGCTTGGGGTGGTTGGGCGAGGCCGATGTCGCCAGAATCAGCGCGATATTTAAGGCGGCCGCGTTGCCGGTCATTCCTCCTAAGGCAATGACGGTGGACCGCTATATCGACTTGATGTCCGTCGATAAGAAGAATGTCGATGGCAAAATCCGAGTCATATTGTTGGAGGCTTTGGGTAAAGCTTCGCTGCCTGTTAATGTAGATCCGACTTTATTAGAACAAACCCTAGAAAACTATGCCGGGTAGCGATTCCCTTACTCATCAGCAGAAGGCGGCGAGCGCGTCACAAAGCAAGTCGTCGACACTCTCGTTGATAACACTTGAACGCGCGCAGAAGCTGGATTTGCTGATACACTTGATCAGCAATCTCAATCAGTCCCTGGTTGTATGTGGCCCCCAGGGGATTGGTAAAACTAAGCTGTTGGAAACGCTGGCCGAGCATAATAACGAGCGTTGGCCGATTTGTCTGCTGAATGCGACATCCTCCCTGAGTTTTGAACGTATCGTTGAGCAATTTAACGTGCAGTTGGCGAAGTTGGATGCACAATTTTCCGGAACCGACTTGTCGGCGAATTTGAGTCGCTACCAGAAGAGCAATCGTAAAGTCGTTTTAATCATCGATGATGCCGGTAGGTTAGTACCGGGTTTGGTTTCGTCCTTGATTCAATACGCCAATGCCCATGGCTGTTTACGTCTAGTGCTGGCGTTGACCCATGATGAATTGCATGTCAAGAGCAGTTCCGACAGCCTCATAAATGATTGTCATTTCATCGAGATTCCACCGTTAAGTAAGAAGCAGTGTATGACATTCTTGCAGAATTTATCGGCGCAACCCGGGGCGGCTATTTCGTTTAATGCCGTGACCGAAGTCTTGGTGGATAATCTTTATGGCGAGACTCATGGCATTCCAGGAAGAATTGTGGCCGAACTGCCGCGCTTATCCAATTATGAATCGAAGGGGGGCGCCAAGTGGGGCGGCGCTGCGGCGCTGTTGTTTGTGTTGCTGATTGTAGCCTCGACGTATTACGTCAATAAAGACGATTCGTCACGGCCGCCGAAAATATCGTCGTCGCGGATTAAGCAAGAGAATCTGACCATGGTCAAGATGCAATCTGCCGAACAGACCAAAATAACTGATTCAGAGCAGGTGCGATCAGCTAGGCGGCAGCGCCCGAGCGACTCGGACAGTCAGGATACGGTCGTGACTTCGAACGCGGAGGCGTCGCGTCAGTTGTTCAAGGAAGAGGAAATAGATCCCGCTACCGTCAAGATACAACCACCGATCGTCGAGCAACAAGCCGGTGATGGCGAGTCATCGTTAGGGCCGGCTGATGACGGCAGCGGCATCACGCAGCAAACGGAAGCCGACGAAAAACCAAACGAAGAGCTAACCGGCGCCACGGAAGTCAATGCTGTTTCAGCCGTTGAAGAAAAAAACGCGGTTGCTGCGGATGAGGTGAAGGCCAGCCCCAACGATAAGCGACGGGATGACGATGACACTGGCTGGGTGAAACGGCAGGATCAGGAACATTACACGATGCAGTTGATGGTGTTGTCGAAGAAGCAGTCGGTGCAGGAATTACTGCGGAAATATCCGCAATACAGTGGCTCGATTAAATATTTCAAAGTGGATAAACGGGGGCTGACTCAATATGTGCTGATCTACGGGGCTTTTGTAAGCTCGTCCGAAGCCGTTAAAACCCGAAAAAACTTGCCGTCCCCTTTTCGTAAAGCCTGGGTTAGAAAATTCAAGGACTTGCAGCGGCAGCTAGCCGAATCGTGAGCGTCCTTTTTGACAATAGCCTAGAGATCAAGCAAGCTGCATTGTTTGGCTCGCTCTCGCCAGGGCGGGTGTTACGCTCTGGCGCGGATATTTTAAAAGCAACTCCTTATTTTTGATAATGACATCATTAAAAAACGATATTTTTATAAAAACCTTATTGAAACAGCCTGTAGACAGGACGCCGGTCTGGATGATGAGACAAGCGGGACGTTATTTGCCGGAATATCGTGCGGTGCGAGCAAAGGCAGGCAGCTTTATGAATCTGTGTACTAACCCGGAACTGGCCTGTGAGGTCACGTTACAGCCGTTGGAGCGTTTCGACTTTGATGCGGCGATCTTGTTTTCCGATATTTTGACGATTCCCGATGCCATGGGGTTGGGGCTTTATTTTAGTGAAGGGGAAGGACCGAAGTTTAAGCATCCGATACGCTGCAAGGCCGATGTGGATAAACTGGCTGTTCCAGACCCGATGCTTGAATTACGTTATGTCGTCGATGCGGTCAGTCTCATCAAAAAAAACCTGCAGGGACGGGTGCCGTTAATCGGCTTTTCCGGCAGTCCTTGGACATTGGCCACCTATATGGTCGAGGGAGGCTCGAGCAAGAGTTTTCAAAAAGTCAAAAGCATGATGTATGAACAACCGCAACTGATGCATCAAATGCTGGATAAGCTGGCGCAAGCGGTTGCCGCCTATCTCAATGCGCAAATCGAAGCCGGCGCTGAAGCGGTGATGGTGTTCGATACCTGGGGGGGAATGCTGAGTTCGGAAGATTATATCGAATTTTCGTTAAAATACGCCCGAAAAGTCAGGCAATTGTTAAAAACGCAAGTGGATGGCCGGCAGATACCGACTTTGTTGTTCACCAAAGGCGGCGGTTTATGGCTGGAAGCGATGGCGGACTCGGGATACGAGGCGCTGGGCCTGGATTGGCAGACGGATATTGGTCAAGCCAGGACGCGGGTCGGAGACAAGGTCGCGCTGCAGGGTAACATGGATCCTATCGCCTTATATGCGGAACCCGAGGTGATTCGAGAAAAGGTGCGAACGATCCTGGAAAAATATGGTCAAGGATCTGGGCATGTGTTTAATCTGGGCCATGGCATCTTGCCGGATGTGAACCCAGACCATGTCAAGGCCATGGTGGATGCGGTACACGAAATCAGCCCACAGTTTCATCGCTGAGCGGGTGGCGGATTCTAGTACATAGCCAATATTATTCTGTCGGCAATTCCAAGTTTGGCGTTCAAAAACTCTGATTAAACTACGCTGAATAATGACCCTTGTGTTTTGTTATGTGGATACAAAAAGAAATTAAATTACCGGCGGTGAGCCGTGGTTTCCATCTGATTAGTCGTCATATCGTCGACGAAATACCGGAGCTCAAGAAAATGCAGGTGGGCCTGGCGCATTTATTCATTCAGCATACTTCGGCTTCGTTGGCGATTAATGAAAACGCCGATCCCGATGTTCGACATGATATGGAGGCCTATTTTTCCAGGGCGGTCGCGGAAAACGAGCCTTATTACCGGCATACGCTGGAAGGCGACGATGATATGCCGGCGCATATCAAATCTGTGTTGCTCGGAACCGGGTTGACCATTCCAATACGCGCAGGACGCCTGGCCTTGGGCGCCTGGCAGGGCATCTATTTATGCGAGCATCGCAATCGGGCTGGAGGGCGAACGCTAATCGTCACATTGAACGGCCAATAATAATGAGGAAGATCTATGAATATTTTTAAAATCACTTTGTTTTCGCTATTGCTGTTCATCAGTTTTGTCGCTAACTCGGAGTCACAAAACATGGCGGGAGGAGTGCCGGAAATCGTCGTTTATCGCAGCCCAACTTGCGGTTGTTGCGGCAAATGGGTCCAGCATCTAAGGGATCAGCGGTTCAAAATTAAAGATGTCGTCAGCGACGACATGCAGGCGATCAAGGACAAATATGGCGTGCCGCGCGAGATGGCGTCTTGCCATACCGCCGTCATTGATGGTTATGTCATAGAAGGGCATGTGCCGGCCAGAGACATTAAGCGTTTGTTAGAGATGAAGCCAGATGTTGTAGGCATATCGGTTCCCGGTATGCCCGTGGGCACACCCGGCATGGAAATGGGCGGAAGAAAGGATCCTTATCAGGTGATATCCTTCGATAAAGAAGGACGTTATCGAGTCTTCGATGATTATTAGACTCGATGATTGAGGTCTAAAATCCAACGGTATTGAATTGGCAATCAAATAAGCGGATAAAATCTATGCGTATCGGAGTCCTGAAAGAAATCAAAGATAAGGAATGCCGGGTGGCGATGACGCCGGATGGCGTCGCCAGGCTGGTGGGATTAGGGCATCGGCTGCTGGTGGAATTTGGCGCAGGGGATGGCTCGGGTTTCTCGGATCATCAATATCGGCAGGCGGGAGCGGAAATGGTTGCCGCTGCAGACGCTTGGTCGGTCGATTTGGTGGTCAAAGTCAAAGAGCCGCTGCCATCGGAATACCGTTTTCTTGATCAACAGATGGTCTTTACGTTTTTTCATTTAAGCGGCGTGGATATCGCATTGACCGAAGAGTTGTTGGAAAAACAAACGACCGCGATCGCCTATGAAACGCTGGAAGACTCGCGGGGCGGATTACCGATCCTGGCGCCGATGAGCGCGGTGGCCGGCAATATGGCGGTGCTGATGGGAAGCTATTATTTAGCTTCCTTTAATCGGGGGCGCGGTATGCAGTTAGCCACCGTCTTAGGTAAGAGCTCCGGCAAGGTCTTGGTGATAGGCGATGGGGTGGTGGGTCGGCATGCCGCTAAGGTTGCGGCGGCGATGGGGGCGACCGTTTATGTCGCTGGGCTCGACGAACAGAAATTTCAGGCCATAAAATCAGATATTATCGGCGATGTACGTTTTTTATTGTCCAGTTCGGAGAGCATTCAGGCGCATGCGCCGGAAGTCGATTTGGTGGTGGGAGCGGTATTGAGCAGAGGGGCGAGGGCGCCGAAGGTCTTGACCGAGGCGATGGTGAAAACGATGCCTCCCGGCTCGGTAGCGGTCGACGTCAGTATTGACCAGGGGGGGTGCTTTGAAACCTCAAGGCCGACGACGCATTCAGATCCGGTGTTTGTCGTCCATGATGTCATCCATTATTGCGTAACCAATATGCCGGGGGCGTATCCACGCACATCGACGATAGCATTGGCTGACGCGACGATCGCTTATGTCGAGAAAATTGCTGAAAATGGCATCGAACGGTTGCTGGAAGATCAAGGGTTCGCAAGAGCCATTAATACCTATCGAGGCAAAATTACCTGCGAAAAAGTCGCTCAGGATTTGGGTTTAATGGAGCGCTACAGGGCTTTGAAATAAAAAAGCGAGTGCGCGGGCATAAAAAAGGGGGCTTTGCGCCCCCTTTTTTGTCTGATATTAAAACGCGACCTAATCCCATAAGTTTCCGCCAGCGTAACTATTCAGTATCTTTCGGGTTTTAGGCAGTAGGTCATTGATTTCTCGGGACGCGTGAATACATCCATGTAAGCTCTGACTGCAACGTCCTGTTGCAGACAGCCCGATAAATCAATGACCTACTCCCTCTTAGTAAAACTACGCTGAATAAATTACCCGCCAGCTTTAAAGAATAATTATTAACTGCATTAAGGGTGCTTGCTAAGATAGGTGAAAAACGAGCGTTCGGTAACTCGCTCTGCAAGACGCTGTTCACCCAGCACCTAAATAAACGGAGATGATTTATCGCTAGCCATTAGCCTATGGAATTTAGGTGCTGGGTGAATATATCCCTATAAGCTTGGGTTCGGCATCTGACCGCCAGGGATGGTGGAAATGCAGATTTTGCAAGGAGCAAAAATTTGTCATGCCTCACACACTTGCAGATCAAGCCACCGAACACTCGCCAAGTAGCTGAGAATTATAAGTAATCAAGAAGTTCTATAGGTCGTCCAGGCCGCTGATGCCGTCGATAGACCAGTTGTCGGAGTTGGCGGCGCCTGAAGGGTCGTTGCCGTTGTCGTATTTAATGCGGCAGACATAGCGGCGGGTAAAGGCGGCCGCATTTTCAGGCATTATGTCAATATCGGCGTTAATGACATATTGAAAATTACCTAAGTTCCAGGCATTCACCGGCTGACTGGTAAACGAGACGACTATGTCCGAATCCAGGTCGTTAGCAATGTAAAAATTACATTGGTCAAAGGCATAGCCGGTCATGTCGGTTGCGGCCGTGTTGTAATAATTAGCGTCATCTCCGCTATCTTCCAGGAATAGGTCGGAAGCAATGACGTCATAGACGATGGGTAATATGACTTTTGCTTGAAGTACGATCAACCCAGTCAGGGAGACGACAAAAAGGACAATTTTATATTTGGTTTTCATTGTTTAATAATATAATGATATTTGGTATTTGTAATAGTTATAATATGAATATCTAAATGGATTATTGCTTTATCAGAGTATCAAGTTGGATGGATTGTGCGTTAATAGTTGGTATAAAACCCATCTCTGCAAGGCGGGTCATGGCGCAATTCTATCAAAAACTAGGCATGAATAGAAAGGAAATCAATTGTTTATAGTCTATTAGAAGAAGGGCGGAAAAAAATAGAGGCATTTGTCTTGACATGGGCCGCCGAACTGGTAGACTCTCAAACACCATTATGGAGGAGTGGCGCTGCTTTCATGAATTTGAGGCAGGGTGTAAATGGATGTGAACAAGAACTCCCGGTAAACCGGGGATTATATAATCTTTTAGGAGGTAGAAATGGCTGCTACAACTGAGTCAGTTAAAGCTGATGCTGCGGAAGCACCGCTATTAAATAAAACAAATCTGTGGGCAGGTATTGCTCTTTATCTTGTTTTCTATTCATTCATTCGTTGGTACGAAGGTGTATATGGTTGGTCCGCAGGACTGGACTCATTCGCACCAGAGTTCGAAACATACTGGATGAATATGCTGTATATCGAGCTGGTTCTCGAAGTAGTGATTTCAGCGGCTCTTTGGGGCTATCTGTGGAAATCACGTGACCGTAAAGTTATGTCCATCACTCCACGTGAAGAGTTGAGAAGACACTTTACTCACTGGACATGGTTGGTTTGCTACGGTTGGGCTATTTACTGGGGCGCTTCTTACTTCACAGAGCAAGACGGTACATGGCACCAAACAATCGTTCGCGATACTGACTTCACTCCAAGTCACATCATCGAGTTCTATCTGTCATACCCAATCTACATCATCACTGGTGTAGCTGCATTCCTGTATGCCAAAACCAGACTGCCAACTTATAACGAAGGTTTACACCTGATGTATATGGTTGTCGTAATTGGTCCTTTCATGATTCTGCCAAACGTTGGTCTGAACGAGTGGGGACACACTTTCTGGTTTATGGAAGAGCTGTTCGTTGCTCCATTGCACTACGGTTTCGTATTCTTTGGATGGGCGGCACTGGGTATCCTGGGTGTATTGAACACAGAAGTAATGGCAATTACAAAATTACTGAAAAAAGACCTGGCTTAATCGCCTAGCTTTTGAAGTAATAATACTATCTCCGGTCGCTCCGCCGCTTGCGGCGGAGCGAATCAGAAGATGGTAAATAAAAAAATATAATTTTAATTTTTAGGAGGTAAGCCAATGAGCGCATCTCAATCAGCTGTACGATCTCGCGCGGAAGCGGTACAAGTTTCCCGTGCGTTTGACTGGATGATTCTTTTTACACTATTCACGGCCGTTCTCGGCGGTTATCACATTCACTACATGTTGACTGGCGGTGACTGGGATTTCTGGACTGACTGGAAAGATAGACGTTTATGGGTAACCGTAGCACCTATCGTTTCAATCACTTTCCCTGCTGCCGTTCAAGCATGTCTGTGGTGGAGATACCGTCTGCCAGTAGGCGCTACTGTTTCTGTATTAGCGCTGCTGTTGGGTGAGTGGATCAACCGTTATATGAACTTCTGGGGTTGGACTTACTTCCCAGTAAACTTCGTATTCCCATCAAACCTGATCCCAGGTGCTATCGTTCTTGACGTAGTATTGATGTTGGGCGGTTCTATGACACTGACAGCTGTTGTCGGTGGTATGGCTTACGGTCTGTTGTTCTACCCAGGTAACTGGCCAATCATCGCTCCATTGCACGTGCCTGTTGAATACAACGGTATGATGTTTACTTTGGCTGATTTACAAGGTTACCACTATGTACGTACTGGTACTCCTGAGTACATCAGAATGGTTGAGAAAGGTACATTGAGAACTTTCGGTAAAGACGTTGCTCCAGTATCAGCGTTCTTCTCCGCTTTCGTATCTATCATCATTTACTTCTTGTGGCACTTCTTCGGCAGATGGTTCTCTAAAACAGACTTCATCGCTGACGACGCTTCATAAGAAGAACTAACAACAAAATAAACGAAGGCTGGCGATGATTCATCGCCAGAAAGTCTTAAATTACAGATTCTCTAGTAATAGAGGAGGGTATATGAAAATAATAAAAGACAAGGTTGCTAAACTATCCTTTGTCGCACTGCTGGTTACTATGACAGCAGCGATTTTTTACACACCTACAGCTTCCGCACATGGTGAAAAGTCACAGGCTGCGTTCATGCGTATGCGTACTATTCACTGGTTTGATCTGAACTGGTCAAAAGACGAAGTTGCAGTAAACGACACTATGACAATTTCTGGTAAATTCCACGTTTTCGCTGGATGGCCTGAAACTGTTGATAAACCCGAAGTTTCTTTCTTGAACATCGGTATTCCTGGTCCTGTTTTCATTCGTGCAGGTTCTTGGATCGGTGGTCAACTGGTTCCTCGTTCAATCACTCTGGAACTGGGCGAAACTTATGACTTCAAAGTGTTGTTGAAAGCACGTCGTCCAGGTGACTGGCACGTTCATACTATGATGAACGTTGAAGGTGGTGGTCCAATCATTGGTCCAGGTAAATGGGTAACTATTACTGGCACAATGGGCGAGTTCGTTAACCCAATCACTACTCTGACAGGCGAAACTATCGACCTGGAAGACTATGCCTTAGATAACATCTATTTCTGGCATGCTTTCTGGTATGCGTTAGGCTTGGCATGGTTAGTGTTCTGGTTCAAACGTCCTATCTTCATTCCACGTCACATCGCTGTTAGCGGTGGTAAAGCAGATACATTGATCTCTGCTGGCGACAAAAAAGTGGGTGTTGCATTCGCAGTTGGTACTTTGGTTATCGTTGCCGCTTCTATGGGCACAACTAACGAAAAATACCCAGTGACCACTCCACTGCAAGCAGGCTTGATGCGTGGCATTAAACCAATTGAAATGCCAGAAGCAACTATTGCAGTTAAAGTTGAAGACGCTTCTTACCGTGTACCTGGTCGTGCTATGCAAATGACACTGACCATCACTAACAACGGTGATTCAGCAGTTCGCTTAGGCGAATTCAACACTGCATCTGTTCGTTTCTTGGACGCTGATGTATTGGAAGATGAAACTGGTTATCCAGATGATCTGTTGGCTGAAGAAGGTCTGACTGTTTCTGATAACAGCCCTCTGGCTCCAGGTGAGACTAGAACTGTTAACGTTACAGCTTCTGACGCTGCATGGGAAGTTTACCGTTTAGCTGACTTGATCTACGATCCAGACAGCCGTTTCGCGGGTCTGTTGTTCTTCTTCGACGAAGACGGCAACCGTCAAATGGTACAGGTAGATGCACCATTGATCCCAACTTTCATCTAATGATAGCTTTCTGAAAACATAAGTTTTTAGAATAGGGATGAAAGCCCTCGTCGCCGCAAGGTGGCGGGGGCTTTTTTTATATGACAAATTCGAGTCTTTTTGCATCAATATCGATCTCACCCTGCCGCACACACTTCTTCCAGAGCTACCTGATACCGTCTTACCCCTTTAGATTGAATGATTCTTATATCCCGAACTGACGTTATGTTTAGGGCATATCTTGGGGCTTGACGGCGGAATCCTTGCTGCCGACATCCTCGCCAAACACACCTCATGCCCTTTTTGAACGCAAACTGATTGCTGGATATTTGGGAGGCGATATGCTTATCAAGCGCTTTTCAGTTATAATTCATCTTTTTATTGAGAAATAATTGTTATCCGTGTCCAGCAAAAATTATCAATTAACGACATTTCAAGGCTTGATTCAGGCTTTGCAGGAATACTGGTCCAATCAGGGCTGTGTATTATTACAACCGTTAGATCAGGAGGTCGGAGCCGGAACCTTCCACCCGGCGACTTTTTTGCGCGCGATAGGGCCGGAGCCATGGAATACGGCCTATGTACAACCTTCCAGAAGGCCTACCGATGGACGCTTTGGCGAAAATCCGATGCGTCTGCAGCATTATTATCAATATCAGGTCGTACTGAAACCATCGCCGGCAGACATACAGGACTTGTATTTGAATTCGTTACGCCATTTAGGGCTGGATTTGCTGGAGCACGATGTACGTTTCGTCGAAGATAACTGGGAGTCGCCGACGCTTGGAGCCTGGGGCTTGGGTTGGGAAGTCTGGTTGAATGGCATGGAAGTATCGCAATTTACTTATTTTCAACAGGTCGGCGGGCTGGAATGTAAGCCAGTCACCGGAGAATTGACTTATGGCCTCGAACGTATCGCCATGTATATTCAGGGCGTCGAGAGCGTTTTCGATCTAGTTTGGACACACGGCCCCCAAGGGCCGGTGACCTATGGAGATGTCTTTCATCAAAATGAAGTGGAAATGTCGGCTTTTAATTTTGATGAAGCGAACGTAGAGTTTTTGTTTTCGTGTTTTGAAACCTATGAACGCGAATGTCAACAATTGATCGAAAAAGACCTGCCTTTGCCGGCCTATGAAATGGTGCTAAAAGCATCGCACGCCTTTAACCTACTTGACGCCAGGCATGCGATCTCGGTCACCGAAAGACAGCGTTATATACTCAGGGTTCGCAACATGTCGAAATCGGTCGCGGAAGCTTATTACAACAGACGAGCAGCCCTAGGTTTTCCAATTCTAAACAAGCAGGGAGCGCAATGATGGCGGACACCAAACCCTTGTTATTTGAAATCGGTTGTGAGGAATTGCCGCCGAAGTCTTTACAGAAATTGAGCATCAGCCTGGGAAACAACATAACGGCCGGCTTGCGAGAAGCCGACTTGGATTTTGCTGCTGTCAAGGTTTATGCAACCCCCCGGAGACTGGCCGTCATCATCGACGAGTTGTGTGCCTCACAAGCGGATAAACTCGTCGAGAAAAGAGGCCCATCGATACTAGCGGCATTTACTGACGATGGTAGCCCTAGCAAGGCGGCCGAAGGTTTCGCCCGCAGTTGTGGTGTGACAGTGGAGCAATTGGGACGGCTGAAAACGGAAAAAGGCGAGTGGTTGGCCTTTAACCAGAATGTGCAGGGCCAGCCTACCGAGACGTTAATACCCGAGTTGTTGCAAAAGAGCATACAGCAGCTTCCGATCGCCAAGCGTATGCGTTGGGGCAGCGGGGAAACGGAATTTGCCCGTCCGGTACATTGGGTCCTATTGTTGTTTGGCGACCAGGTGATAGACTGCGAAATCCTCGGGCAGAAAACAGGAAGAGCGACCCGTGGACATCGCTTCCATGCGCCTGATCCCATTAATATCGAACAGCCATGCGATTATGTCGACAGCTTGTTGAAGAAAGGCAAGGTCGTCGCCGACATTGAACAACGCAAAAACATGATTCGCAAGTGCGCCCACGAGGCGGCTGCCGCGGTCGACGGCATCGCGCATATCGAGGAGGATTTACTGGAAGAGATAGCCGCGATTAATGAGTGGCCGGTGCCGGTAACCGGTAATTTCGATCCGCGTTTCCTGGATTTGCCTGTAGAAGTGTTGATCACGACGATGCAGACGAACCAGAAATATTTTCCGGTAAAAAATGCTCAAGGCGGATTGTTACCGCATTTCATTACCTTCAGTAATATCGAGAGTTCACGGCCCGAATCGATCCAGCATGGCAACGAACGGGTCATCATGCCGCGGTTGGCCGATGCCGAATTTTTTTGGAATCAGGATAGAAAGCAGAAGCTGGAAGACAGGGTGGCAAGCCTGGAGTCGATTGTTTTCCAGAAAAAACTCGGCACGCTGGCAGACAAAACCAGACGGGTCAGCTTCCTAGCGGAACATATTGCCGGCCAAATGCAGGTCGATGTCAGTTTGGCTAAGCGTGCGGCAATGCTGGCCAAGACCGATTTGCTCACCGATATGGTCGGTGAATTCACCAGTTTGCAAGGCATCATGGGGCGTTATTATGCGTTGGCCGACCAAGAACCGGAAGAGGTCGCGGTCGCCTTGGAGGAGCAGTATTACCCGAAACAGTCCGGCAGCGCGACGCCGACGACGCAGACCGGACAAGTCGTCTCGATTGCGGAGAAAATCGACACCTTATGCGGCATCTTCAGCGCCGGCTTGATCCCGACCGGGGATAAGGATCCCTATGCGTTGAGGAGGGCGACACTGGGCATACTTCGCATCATCATCGAGAATAAACTCGATCTGGATGTGATCGATTTGATCGATGTTGCATTGGCTCAATTCAGTCATGACTTTGATAAATCGGCGACTCGACAAATCTTGTCGGATTTTGTCTTTGACAGATTGAAAGGCTATTGTCTGGACAAGGGGTATAGAGCCGACGAATTTGAGGCGGTGATCAGTGTTAAGCCTGGAAAACCGCTGGATTTCATGCAGCGTCTGCAAGCGGTAAAAGACTTTAGGCAATTGCCCGAAGCGGAAAGCCTCGCCGCAGCCAATAAGAGGATTATTAATATCTTGAAAAAAGCGGACGGTAATGTTGCCAAGCAAATCGGCACATTGGTTGAAGCGCAGGAGAAACAGTTGCTGGCCGACGCCAATGCCGCTGAAGCCGATATCACGCCATTGTTGAATAATAAAAATTATCAGGCGGCATTATATCGGTTGGCGCAATTGAGAAAGCCAGTCGATGCGTTCTTCGATCATGTCATGGTCAACACCGAAGACCAGGAACTGCGCAGCAGCCGGTTGGCGTTGCTGGCGATGCTATCCGATCAATTTTTGAAAATCGCCGATGTTTCAAAACTGCAATCATGACGCCGCGCTATGTCTTGCTTGATCGTGACGGCGTCATTAATTATGATTCAGATCAATTTATCAAATCTCCTCAGGAATGGCAGCCCATCCCCGGCAGTTTAGAGGCTCTGGCCTTGCTGAATGAACACGGCTATAAAGTCGTGGTCATCAGTAATCAGTCGGGCGTGGCCCGCGGCCTGTTTGATGAGGTCGCGTTGCAGAATATTCATGCCAAGATGCAAGATCTGGCGGCCGACTATGGCGCCAATATCGAGGCGATTTACTATTGCCCGCATGGTCCCGAAGACGATTGTAGTTGTCGTAAACCCAAAGCCGGCATGTTGCGCCAATTTTCCCAGGATTATCAGGTTTCATTAACGGCGCTGCCTTTTATCGGGGATTCGTTGCGCGATATCGAGGCTGCCAAAGCCGTCTCGGCGCGACCCATGCTGGTGAAAACGGGCAAAGGATGCAAAACCTTGGCCGCAAATCCGGATCTTAACGTACCTGTATTTGAGAATTTATATGATGCAGCAAAATTTATCGTCAAAGAGAAATAATTTAAGAGTTTATATCGGCTCCAGCCTATTATTCGCCTATATTGTCATATCGACGTTAATCATCGGACCGATTATTTTACTGGCCAGCGTGCTGCCGTTCTCGATACGCTATCAAATAGCGCAATTATGGATCAAAACCTTATTCTGGGTGTTAAAAACGACTTGCGGTTTAACCTATGAAGTTCGGGGCTTGGAAAATATACCCAAGAATCAGAGCTGTATTGTGCTAAGCAAACATCAGTCAGCCTGGGAAACGGTCGCATTACGTCTTTTTTTGCCCCCGCAAACCGCATTATTGAAAAGATCCCTGCTCTGGATACCGATTGGCGGTTGGGCGCTGGCGACTTTAAAGCCTATCGCCATCGACAGGGAAAATCAGCGCGAGGCGTTAAAGGCCTTGATTGAACAAGGAATGGCGCGCTTGAAGGAAGGTTTGTTTGTCGTGATCTTCCCGGAAGGCACACGCGCCGCCCCGGGGGAAAATAAAAAGTTCAATGCCGGCGGGGCGATGCTGGCGCAAAAATCCGCTTATCCGGTCATTCCGCTGGCGCATAACGCCGGAGAGTTCTGGCCACGATACAGTTTTTTGAAATACCCCGGTACTATTCAAGTCAGAATTGGTCCCGTTATTCAAACTGAAGGCAAAAAAGCCAAAGAGATCAATGCTGAGGCAGAGACCTGGATAGCGCAGGCCATGGCCGAAATCAGTCAATCCACATAACACAATATTATTTATAATGATGAAAAAATTAGCGTTATTTTGCCTATCCACCCTGTTTTTAGTGGGTTGTGCAGACAAAAATCAATTTGAGCAGGCGGTATTGGAACGCATGCAGAACGAAAAGGACATCAAGGATTACAAGATCGATCCTCAACATATGACCGATTGCGTCGTCGATTTAACGTCGAAAAAGATGCCGGGGCTGTTTCCTTTCGACCCGACGCGGCTGACGGCTTACCGTAACTACGCGAAGATGTTGACGTTGACGAAGTCGGAAGACCCGCAGAAGACGATGGAAGAGCTGCGCAGCAGTTTTGGCTCCGCAAAGGAATTGGCCGAAGCCCATGCGAATTACACCGAGGGCGTGATGAACTGCATGTCCGCCATCATCATGGAAAGTGAAGAAGCCGCCAAGGAAGGCGAATGACCATGCTGCCCCTCCCGTCTTAGCTGGTGAAGACGGGCTGAGACTAGCTAGGCGTCATTTGGCTAATGGCGCCTTTTTTATTGCTCTAAGTTAGCAGGTATGCAGGGAGACAATCTGGCTCGGCAAAAAATTCCAGCCATTGTCGGAAAAGATAATGCGTAATCATCAACAATCTGTTACAAATAAACTGCTGATAACCAAAACTGAATGCGGGTCCATGATCCCAGCAATTCCCAGTTTGAGCGTTTTAGGAATATGCACAAAATAACTTCCCGAAACAGTAGGCTTTGTGGAGGTTCGGTAACTCGCTTGACAGGACGCCGTGAATACATCCATGTAGGCTTGACGGCGGCTATCCCTGCCGCCGACACCTGTCAATCGAGCCACCGATTCCTCTTACGACATTTGGAAAAGTTATTTCATACTCGTTCCTTAAAGGTGTTTAGGGCGAGGGGTGTGTCTGTCGAGGAGCGCCGTGAACCTGTGCTTGGGGGCTTGACGGCGGTATCCCTGCCGCCGACATCCTCGCCAAACACACCCCATGCGCTCTTAGTCATCCAAATTGGAATTGCTGCCATGACCCTATAAACTTGACCACGAGCGAAATTGTTTTCTGATGAATCTTAAGCATGAAAAATTAAACGGCTACCTGATTTTGCAAATTTGCGAGGAACGCATCGATGCCCATAACTCGGTGGAGTTGAAAGAAACCGTGTTGAAACTGATCGAACAGGGAGAAATTAATATTGTCGTAAAATTAGATCAGGTGCGTTTCATCGATAGCTCCGGTTTGGGGGCATTGCTGTCCGGGTTTAAAAACGCCGCAGCCAGGTCCGGTAAGTTGGTGTTGAGCAATATTCAAAACCAAGTTCTTTCGATGTTCGAGCTGACCCGGCTGAATCGAGTTTTTGAAATTTATGCGGATATTAGCGATGTTTTGAGCGACAGCGATTAGCAACTATAGAGGTCATCTATGTCCGACGACGAGCTACAGATAGATGTGGTGATTCCCACACAAACGCGCTATTTAGATTTGATCGGCAGTATCGCCGAGCATATCGGCAGGGAGCTGCAACAGTATTCGGGCGATCGGGAGGCATTCGCTTATCATTTGAACTTGGTGTTAACGGAAGCGACATCCAATGCTATTCGCTATTCCGGTCATAATGATCCGAGTGAAACCGTCAGGATTACCATACAATTCATCGAAGATGAGCTGACTATCAAGGTCTATGATCATGGCCAAGGTTTCGATCTGGAAAAAATTCCTATCCCTGATCTAGACCATCCCAAGGAGGGCGGGATGGGCATCTTCTTCATTCGTTCGTTGATGGATTCGGTAAGCTATCGCAAGGGGGAGGATGTTAATGTGTTGGAAATAAAAAAAAAATTAAAACCCAATCCGAAAGTCCCTTGAAAATCTATCTTGAAGCCTCCCACTTGTCGGCCGATAAAAGTCGTCAGCACCTTAAAATAGATGAGGTGCAGTATCTGCTTGACCGTCATGAAAATATACAAAAACGGCGCTTTCTGAAGACGTTAGCGGAAGTGGTCGTTTTTCCCGATAGTTTTTTAAGCTCGTTGCCCGCCGCGTTATTGGCTAAACTGATCATAAGATTTTATGATTTTCTTGAAGGCCGCGCCGAGCGCATCGACTTGCAAGTCCTTCCGTTGCTTAACGGCGATCAACATCTGTTGCTGATCAATGCGCCCAACGCCCCTTATCTGGTCGAGACCCTGTTGTTGCTGCAACAAAAATATCACACCTTATTTAGTCTGATTGCCCACCCCGCTCTGACGATCAAACGCAGAAATCAGGGCATTATTTATTTGGAGAATCAAGTCGAAGGGGAATGCGGGGAATTATTTATCCTTATTCGGCTGGATAATATTGACAATTCAGCCTTGCCGGTCATACAGGCGGAGTGTCGGACATTACTGACTCAGGTCTATCGGGCTTTTCAAGCTTCCTCGGCGTTTACGGAGCAACTGGAAAATATTAAAACACTCAACGGGATCAGCGCCTATCAGCCGTTAGTGTCATGGCTGCAACACGACGTCTTTATTCCGCTATGGTATCGGCCGATAAAGGATATCAGCGGGTTCGCTTTCAAACGGGAGGAAACGGAGGATGTCGGCATCGATTTTCCGGCCTGCCTCAATATATTCAACGCGGGGGCGGCGCAGTTATTGAGTGAGGAAATCAGGCGTTTGTTGGCTAGCAATAGCGAAGCCGTGGTTCATAAACTGGCGATTCAAAGCCCGCTGATCAGCAATCAGCCGCTGATTTATATAGGGCTGCGGGAAAAGCATAAGCAAACCGAGACAGAGCATGCTTTTATCGGACTGATCAGGAATATTGAACTCAATCATAGCGCCTATCATATTGCGCCATTACAGGAAAAAATCGAACAAACGTTGGCGAGGATCAGGGTGACTCAGGGAAGTCACGACTATGTCAAGTTACGGGAGATATTTAGCCTGTTTCCTAAGCTTGAGCTGTTTTTCCTCAGAGAGGAGCAGCTCTATTTATTGGGGCAGTCGTTATGCCGCTATCTGAATCGCCCCGATGCGCTGAAATTATTATTTCTGGCGAGTCCTAGCCCTTTACGCCTGTCCTTTCTCGTCATCATTCCACAGGAGTTTCTGACGGAAAGCCTGTCAAGCACAGTCGTTAATATCATCTGTGATGCATTGGGTTGCCAGGCGGACGATGTTCGCATGATTAACTATGGCGAAAGCTACAGCGCTTTATATTTATCGCTGGGGCCGCGCCAACAACAGCAATTGCATATCGATATCGCCAGGCTGGAGAAACGGCTGAACCGCAATTGCAGGCCTTGGCCGGTTCAATTAAGAAGATTGCTCGATAGAGCCTTCGGCAAAACTGACGGCGGTAAATTGTGGTGTCAATATCATGACAGCTTCGCGGCGGATTATCAGGCGATGCTGCCTCCGCGTTATGCGGTCAAGGATATCGTGCAGATTGAAAAGGCGGGAGCGAATGGCGGGTTGGGCATTAATTTATTGACGCCTTGCCATGGACTGGAGCATTTTCGACTGCATTTTCACAGCACTTCCGAACAGTATCTGGATGAATACATTCCGGTGCTGGACAATCTTAATTTAAGACTGATAGACCAGGTGCAATTCACGGTAAAAGTGCAGGAGACGACGCTATTCATCAAGAGTTTTACGGTGATGCCGGCTTGCAGTCCCTGGCGACCGTTACAAAAACTCAAACCTTTGCTGCTAGGCGTCATTGAGGCCATGCTGAAAGGCAAGGTTGAGAATGACCGCTTGAATCAGTTAGTGCTCCTGACCGGCATGAGTTGGCAGGACGTCGATGTGCTGAGGACTTATCGCAATTATTGTTTGCAACTTGGTTTTCATGTCACCCTTTCCAGCTTCCATCGGGCGCTGCTGAATAATCCGCAATTGGTCAGATTACTTTATCAGTATTTCGAAGTTCGATTTCGCCCGACGCCTGAATGGGAAGATCTTGCGATCAGGGAAGAGCAGGCCCTGTTTCCGATCCGCTTACGCTTATTGCAAGAGATGGAAACGGTTGACGACCTGAATGACGACAGGATACTCCGAACTCTGTTTAACCTGATAGATTCGACGGTGCGCAGTAATTTTCATATACGTCGTGAACACGCGGACTATTTCATCGCGATCAAGATTAACAGCCTCGGCGTCATCGATATGCCGAGCCCGAGGCCTAGTTATGAAATCTATGTCCATGCCGCCGATATGGAAGGCATCCATTTACGCGGCGGTAAAATCGCCCGGGGCGGTATACGTTGGTCTGACCGCCCCGATGACTTCAGGATGGAAATATTGGGCTTGATGCAGACGCAAATGAGCAAAAATGCGTTGATTGTGCCAACCGGCGCCAAAGGCGGTTTTGTGGTCAAAAGGCAGCAGGCCAATGAGAGCTTCAGAGAATCCGGGAAAAGAGCCTATCTGCAGCTCATGCATGCGTTACTGGACTTGACCGACAATTATGTCGAAGAAAAGGTCAAGACCTTGCCTGGCATCGTTCGTTATGACGATACCGACCCTTATCTGGTCGTTGCCGCGGACAAGGGGACGGCGCAGTTTCCAGACCTGGCCAATGCAGTGGCGGCGGAATTCCGGTTTTGGCTAGGCGACGCCTTCGCCAGTGGCGGTTCTCAAGGCTATAACCATAAAGAGCTAGGCATTACCGCGCGGGGCGCCTGGGAGAGCATCAAACGCCATTTTCGCGAACGAGGCAAAAACATCCAGGAAGATCCTTTCACCGTCGTCGGCATAGGCAGCATGGACGGTGACGTGTTCGGCAATGGCATGTTGTTGTCGCCTTGCATCAAGCTACGCGCCGCCATCAGTGGGCGGCATATTTTTCTGGACCCCGAGCCTGATCCGCGTATCTCCTCACTGGAGCGTCGGCGTTTGTTCGATTTGCCGGGCTCCAGCTGGGACGATTATCAACGCAATCTGCTCAGCGAAGGGGGAGGGGTTTATCGGCGCGACGACAAGGACATCCCCATTTCGGAAGCGATCCGGCAGTGGTTGAATATCCGTTATAAGCGGCTGGATGGCGAGACGCTGATACGTTATCTGTTGACTGCGCCGGTCGAACTATTATGGCTAGGGGGGATCGGGACCTATGTCAAAGCCAGTACGGAAAAGCACGAAGAGGTGGGCGATCGGCAAAACGATAATGTCAGAGTGGACGCCGACGCCGTCAAGGCAGATGTCGTCGGAGAAGGGGCCAATCTCGGTTTTACTCGGCGGGCCCGGGTTGAATTCGCCTTGACCGGCGGCAGCATCAATACCGATGCCATCGATAATTCCGCCGGCGTCGATACTTCAGACCATGAAGTGAATTTGAAAATATTGTTGCGGGAACTGCATAAGAAGGGCCTGATCGATGATTACCAGACGTTGTTCGATGAATTGGCGGAGCCGGTTTGTCAGTCGGTGCTTGCCGATAATTATCATCAAACCCTGTGTTTGTCGTTGGAGCAAATTCGTTGTAACGAACAGGCAGAACCGTATATGGAGTTGGCGGAAAGACTGCAAGCGGCCGGCTTTTTGGATTTTGCCGATGAGGCTTTTCCATCGTTCAAGACGGTGTCGGCGCGAGACAAAATCAAACTGACTCGCCCCGAACTGGCGGTGCTGGTCTCATCGGCGAAGCGATGGTTGACTCAGCAACTACTGGAGCGGTCGGAATTCGTTTCGGCGCGCTGTTGTGATCATTATTTATTGGCTTATTTCCCCCCGCCCTTGGTCGAACGTTTCGTCCAACATATTCCTAACCACCCCTTGGCTTCGGCGATCAAGGCGACCTGTATCAGCAATTTGGTCATCAATCAGGCAGGTTGCGCCTTCATCGCCCGCGCCGTCGATAATCAGCACCAGGAAATCTGCGCATTGATCAGCAGTTATCTGGCCTTCGATCGAATCCTGCAGGGCGACGTGATTAGAAAGTCACTCGTGGAGCTCGACAATCACATCGATGCCGCGCTGCAATATCAACTGTTGCTGAAATTAGAGGCTAGGTTGGCCGAATTCAGCTTCTGGAGCTTCGCGAATAATGCCCGCTTAAAGCCTGAATCGAGTTTGGTTGCGGATTATCAAGATTATTTACAGGAATTTATTCGTTGCGCCGCGCGGCAAGAACAGAGTGAGGACTCAAGGATGACAGCTTATGGCAAGGAGCTTCCTAAACAGTTGCTCGAACAGCTGCAACGCTTGGATGAAATCAAAGATTTTCCCGCTTGCGTCAAGATGACGATCGACACGGCTAGCGATATCGATAAAATCGTAAGCCTTTATGAGGAAACGGCGCAATTATTGTTTCTGGCGCTGGTGCGGGAACAGCTGGGTCACATCGCTCTGCAAGACAGCTGGGAGCGCAAGATGTTTAACCAGTTGCAACAGGGAATCACCCAGATGCAAAGTCAATTGGTTAAAAAAATCGTGCAATCCGATTGCGCCAGCGCGCAAGACTATTTTGCCGCCAGCCAAAGGCGGGCATTGCTGAACCGTTATCAGCGCAGTTATCATGACATGACTCCGGCGTTGCAGCGCCGATTGATGCCTTTCCTGGTCTGGCACCAAGAGTTAGAGAGATTGCTGGAAGCGTTATGACGAGCAAAAACTTCACCGAGCAACGACAAGATAGCGAGCTATTGCGGGTCATGCATCGGGCCGTTGAGCAAAGCGCCAGCGCGGTGATGATTACCGACGCAAATAGCCGGATCGAATATATCAACCCGAAGTATACGGAATTGACAGGTTACTCCCGGAAGGAATTGCTGGGGGAAACGCCCAAATTATTACAATCCGACGAGACCACCGATCTCGACTATCAACAAATGAGGCAGGCGCTGAGGACTAGCGGCGAGTGGCGCGGCGAAATCAAGGACCGGAAGAAGAGCGGCGAATTGTTTTGGGTCTACGAGACGATCACCGCAATAACCAACAAGGCTGGGAAAATCACCCACTTCTTAGCGATAGCCGAAGATATCAGTTCGCGTAAGAAGGTCGAATCGGCGCTGGTCGACAGCGAACAACGCTTCCGCCAGATGGCGCAGATGACCGGTGAATGGTTGTGGGAGCAAGACCCCGAAGGTTATTACATCTATAGCAGTATTGCGGTACAGGATATACTCGGTTTTCAGCCTGAAGAAATTATCGGCAAGCACTATACCGAATTGTTGACCGCTGAGGATAAAACAGAGCTGCAGCGCAATACGGCCATTGAACAGCCTTTTTATGCCTTAATGAATCATTATCGGCATCGTGACGGTCATGAGATTTTTACCGAATCAACCGGTTTGCCAATCAAGGATGAAAATGGCAGGTTGATTAAATGGCGGGGCGTCGATCACGATATCACCGCCAGAAAACATTTCCAGGATGCGCTGCTAGATAGCGAAAAACGCAAACGTCTAATCCTGGAAACCGCCCTCAACGCGATGGTGACGATGGATTCCTACGGGATCATCACCGATTGGAACCGGCAGGCGGAAAAGATGTTCGGGTGGTCGCGCGATGAAGCTATTGGTCAGCGCCTGGCCAAGCTGATAATTCCTAGGCGTTTTCGTAAAGAGCATTACCGCGGGCTGCAGGTCTTTCTGCGCAGCGGCAAAGGCAAGATACTCAATCAATTGATTGAGCATACCGCGATACGTCGTGATGGTAGTGAATTCCCCGTTGAGTTCAGTGTGGCGCCGTTAAAATTGGGGAACGCCTATGAGTTCAGCGGTTTCATTCATGATATCAGCGAGCGCAAGGAAAGCGAGCAAAGAATTCGTCAGGCGGAGGTTTCCCTCGCCATTGCCGAGAATGAAATGAAGATCGCTCATCAGATTCAGACTTCGCTGCTGCCCGCCAAGCCGATTAAGACCGCCAATTTTGAAATTATCGGCTATTGTCTGCCCGCCGCCCGGGTAGGGGGGGATTATTTCGATTATTTTTTGCGTGATCATGACATCCTCGATATGACCATCGTCGATGTCTCCGGTCATGCGATCGGCCCCGGCCTGTTCATGGTGGCAACCCGAAGCGCGCTGCGCGCCCAGGCCAACTGGAGTCGTACTCCGGCGCATGCCTTGACGACGTTGAATGATTTTCTATTTGATGACTTAAATAACGCCGACTATTTCATCACCATGACTTATCTGCAATATCATCCGGAAAAGCAGCAATTGAGTTATGCCAATGCCGGGCACCCACCGGCGCTCATTAGCAGGGGCGATGACGACGGCTGTCAGCAGTTGGATGCCGAAGGACTGGTGCTGGGCATCCGTAAGCAAGTGTGGTTCGAAGAAAAAACGCTGACGATTAAGTCCGGTGATACGGTGTTGTTATATACCGACGGCGTGATCGAAGCGGAAAACCCTCAGGGCGAATTTTTTGGCGTCGAGCGGCTCTGCCAGTTGCTGAACAAGATTGCCCAGCGCTCGCCCCAGCAGATCATTGATACCATCCTGGAGGCATTAAAGCGTTTTTGCGCCAAGGAAATATTTGCCGATGATATTACCCTGCTGGTGTTTAAGCGCCACTGACGTCATGATGACCAATTGTCATTGCCGAAGTAAAGCCTGAATCTCAGCCGTTTTCCGTTCCATCAACGGCACATCGCCGCGTGATTCGACATTCAGTCTGACCACCGGTTCGGTGTTCGACGAGCGCAGGTTGAAACGCCAATCGGCGAATTCCAAGCTGATGCCATCGGTTTCATCGATCGCTAGGGCATCCGCTTGATAATGCGTTCTGACGCGGGCGATGGCCGCCGCCGGGTCGGCCAGCTTGGCATTGATTTCACCCGATGACGGATAAGCGGCGATGCGTTCGGCGACCATTTCCGACAGTTTTTGAGCTTTAACCGATAATAATTCGATCACCAGCAGCCATGGAATCATGCCGCTGTCGCAGTAGGCGAAATCGCGGAAATAATGATGGGCGCTCATTTCCCCGCCGTAGATCGCATCCTCCTTGCGCATGCGTTCCTTGATGAAGGCATGGCCGGTTTTCGACATCACCGGGATGCCGCCAGCGGCCTCGACCACATCGATGGTGTTCCAGCTTAGACGGGGATCATGGATGATCTTGCTGCCCGGAACCTTGTGCAAAAAGGCCTCGGCCAACAGGCCGACGATGTAGTAGCCTTCGATGAAACGGCCTTGTTCATCGAATAAAAAACAACGATCGAAGTCGCCGTCCCAGGCGATGCCGATGGCGGCATGATGTTTTAGTACGGCCTCGCTGGTGTCATGGCGGCATTCCGGCAATAACGGATTGGGAATGCCGTTGGGGAAGCTACCGTCCGGTCGATGGTGTATCTTGATGAATTCGAGCGGTGCGCCGGCGGCCTGCAGGCGCGCTTCCAAGGCATCGATCACATGGCCGGCCGCGCCGTTGCCGGCATTGACCACCAGTTTCAGCGCTTTCAGCTTGTCGATGTCGATATAGGTCATCAGGTGATCGACATAGGCGTCCAGATGGGACAGTCTGCTGAGCGTACCTCGCCGTTTAACCGGGCCGAAGGCATTGGCTTCGGCAAGGTGCTGGATATTATGCAGACCGCTGTCGCCGCTGATTGGTTTGGCCTGCTCGCGGACCAGTTTCATACCATTATAATCCATCGGATTGTGGCTGGCGGTCACCTCGATGCCGCCGTCGACATCGAGAGCCTGAGCGGCATAATAGATTTCCTCGGTTCCGGTCATGCCGATGTCGATGACGTCGACGCCGGCATCCAACAAGCCCTCGGTCAGCGCCTTCTTCAATGATTCCGAAGTCAGTCGCACATCGCCGCCGACCGCGATGGTTTGGGCTTGAAGATACTCGCCGGTGGCGCGGCCGATGCGGTAGGCGATGTCCTCGTTAAGCTCTACGCCCAGTTGGCCACGAATATCGTAGGCTTTGAAGCAGGTCAGTTTTTCCATGATTATTGAACCGTCTGGTCTTTAATAACGATTAAGTCGGCAAGTGCGGCGTTTAAGAACGTTGATAAATATGGGACAGCACCGTTTTACGCTGAACAAGCCCTATAGAATACATTATTCACGATGAAGATCATGAAGTACACGAAGAATTAAATCTTCATAGTAATTATTCGGCGTACTTTTATCAGAGGGAGTCGCTTGGGTGCTGAACAGTTTTCATGGGTCGCGGCTGGCGATATTCATTGCGATTCCACCGAAATCTTGCCGATTTTCGCTTGCCAGACCTTGGGCGCGCTCTGGTGTACCGAGTCGCCGCGGCTGTCGACGGCGACGGTCACCGGCATATCCTCGACGACAAACTCATGAATCGCTTCCATGCCGAGATCGGCGAAGGCGACGACGCGGGCCTGACGAATCGCTTTCGAGACCAAATAGGCGGCGCCGCCGACAGCGATCAAAGACACCGCTCGATGTCGTTTTATTGCTTCGATGGCCGCCGGTCCCCGTTCGGCCTTGCCGATCATGCCCAATAAACCGGTTTTTTTCAACATCGTCTCGGTGAATTTATCCATCCGGGTTGCGGTCGTCGGCCCTGCGGGGCCGACGACTTCGTCGCGTACCGGATCGACCGGGCCGACGTAATAAATGAACTTGTTGTTGAAGTTGACATTTTCCGGCAGGGCTTCTCCGCGCGCGAATAGGTCGACGATGCGTTTATGGGCAGCATCCCGGCCGGTCAGCAGGGCGCCGCTGAGCAATAGCGTTTCGCCGGGTTTCCAAGAGGCCACATCCTCCTTGCTGAGCGTATCGAGATTGACGTGGCGGGCAGTTTCGCCGGCATCCCAGCTGATTTTTGGCCAGTCCTCCAATTTCGGCGGCGGCAGCTGTACCGGTCCGGAGCCGTCCAGGGTAAAATGCGCATGGCGCGTCGCGGCGCAGTTGGGGATGATCGCCACCGGTTTATTGGCGGCGTGGGTCGGATAGTCCTTGATCTTGACGTCCAGCACCGTGGTCAGTCCGCCCAGTCCTTGAGCGCCGATGCCTAGGGCATTGACTTGGTCATACAGCTCAAGACGCAGTTCCTCTATCGCATTAGCCGGACCGCGGGCTTGTAGTTGCTGAATGTCGATCGATTCCATGCAGGCCTGTTTGGCCAGCAGCATCGCTTTTTCCGCGGTGCCGCCGATGCCGATGCCGAGTATGCCGGGAGGACACCAACCCGCGCCCATCGTCGGCACCGTTTGCAGCACCCATTCGACGATGCTGTCGGAAGGATTGAGCATGGCGAATTTGGCTTTGGCTTCGGAACCGCCGCCCTTGGCCGCGACTTCGACGTCGACATTATCGCCGGGCACTACTTCCATATGAATCACTGCGGGCGTGTTGTCGCCGGTGTTGAGGCGTTTGCCGGCCGGGTCCGTCAGCACCGAGGCGCGCAGCCGGTTGTCCGGGTCGGTGTAGGCTCTACGCACTCCTTCATTGACCATATCGGCGATGCTGATGTCGGCGTCCCATTGGACGGCCATACCGATTCTCAAAAAGACCGTGACGATGCCGGTATCCTGGCAAACCGGCCTTCGGCCCTCGGCGCACAGGCGCGAGTTGATCAGAATTTGGGCGATCGCATCTCGGGCGGCCGGACTTTGTTCCTGTTCGTAGGCGCGATGCAGGGCCTGGATAAAATCAGGCGGGTGATAATAGGAGATGTACTGCAGCGCATCGGCGATGCTTTGGATGAAATGGTTTTGGCGGATGACGCTCATTGTTAATGCTCCCTAACCCCTGAAAGATACTGAATAGTTACCAACGATGTTTGGCAATAAACCGTTGTAATGCGGCGTTATCGAATGGCCAGCTCAGTTCCGCGCCGCTGGGCCGATGCAAAAGCACCGGGATGCGAACGGCGTACCGGTCTAGCCAATCATCGTTATCGGCGATATCCTTTTTTTCATAGCGTATCAGGTTAGCCGATTGTCCAAGTAACTGCTCAGCCTGTTCGCATAAATGGCAGCCGCCGGTGCCGAATAAATAGTAATCGCTCATCAATGCTTGGTGATTTTGTCCAGATAGCCCATCAATAGCGCCGAGATCACCAGAGTCAAGTGTATGACCACGTACCATAATAACTTGCTATTGTCGGTGTGCTGTATGTTCATGAACACTTTCAATAAATGAATCGAGGAAATGGCGACGATCGAAGAAGCAAGTTTTATTTTCAACGAACCGTAATCATGGGTGCCCAGCCAGCCCAGTTTTTCGGTGTTGGGGGCGATATCCATTTGTGAGACGAAGTTCTCATAACCGCTGAACATGACGATAACCGTCAGGCTGCCGACCAGGGTCAGGTCGATCAAGGTCAACAATTGCAAGATCATGTCGGATTCCTCGATCTCCAGGAGCTGCGGCATGAAATGATACACTTCCTGGAAAAACTTGACCGTCAGCGCCAGTAAGGCCAGGCTGAGTCCCAGATATATCGGCGCCAACAGCCAGCGACTCGCATACATGGTTCGCTCTACTGATCGTTCGATTAGGGATTTTATGGTCATATTTGCATCACCTGATGACATCAATCGTGCAAGTGAGCCGACAGCCAGCGTTCAGTCACTTCAGTGGGCATGCCTTTACGTTGGGCATAGTCCTGCAATTGTTTTTGGTCGATTTTACCGACATTGAAATATTGCGATGCGGGATGGGAAAAATACCAGCCGCTGACCGCCGCGGTCGGGGTCATCGCATAACTTTCGGTTAGTTCGATGGTCGTGGTCGGCGTGACATTCAACAAGTCAAATAATTTGCCTTTTTCGGTATGGTCGGGGCAGGCCGGATAGCCGGGCGCCGGGCGTATACCCTGATAGGCTTCGGCAATCAGCTCCTTACTGTCATGTCGTTCTTCTTTGGCATAGCCCCAGTAATTTTTTCTCACCACCTCGTGCAGATATTCGGCGAAGGCTTCCGCCAGTCTGTCGGCCAGCGCCTTGAGCATGATGGCGCTGTAATCGTCATGATCTTGTTCGAATTCCTTCAGTTTGGTCTCGATGCCGATGCCGGTGGTGACCGCGAAGCCGCCGACGTAGTCGGCTTTACCGCTGTCTACCGGAGCGACGAAGTCGGATAAGCAGTAATTGGGCCGGCCCGGCGCCTTGATGTTCTGCTGACGCAGATGATGGAGAATTTCCAGCTGTTCGCTGCGACTTTCATCGGTATAAAGGATGATGTCTTCGTCAACGCTGTTGGCCGGGAAAAAGCCGATCACGGCTTTCGCCTCCAACCATTGTTCTGAGATGATTTGATGCAGCATTGCCTGGGCGTCCTCGAACAGTTTTCTGGCTTCGTCACCGATGATATTATCGTCGAAGATGACCGGATAACGTCCGGATAGCTCCCAGGTATGGAAGAACGGCGTCCAGTCGATATACCAGACCAGGGTCTCCAGCGGGAAGCGGTCGATGACCTTGGTGCCGAGAAAGGACGGTTTGATTGGTTGATAATCGCCATACACGAAGCGATTGGCCCTGGCTTGCTCCAGCGTCAGCTGTTTGGTTTTGGCTTTGCGGCCTTTATGGTGTTCCCGAACTTGCTCGTATTCGGTTCGTATCTTGTCGATGAATGCATTTTTTTGATCCTTGCTTAACAAGGCGCTGACCACGCCGACGCTGCGCGAGGCGTCGGCGACATAAACGGTGGCGCCGTGATAGTTCGGCTCGATTTTGACCGCGGTATGGGCGCGTGAGGTCGTCGCGCCGCCGATCAGTAATGGGATTTCGACGCCCTGGCGTTCCATTTCCTTGGCCATGTGCACCATTTCATCCAATGACGGCGTTATCAGGCCGCTCAGGCCGATGACGTCGACCTTTTCTTCACGCGCCGTTTTCAGGATTTTTTCCGCCGGCACCATCACGCCCAGGTCTAACACGTCATAGTTATTGCATTGCAGCACGACGCCGACAATATTTTTGCCGATATCATGCACGTCGCCTTTGACCGTCGCCATCAGCACCTTGCCGTTGGCTTCCCGCTCGCCGTCTTTTTCGGCGTCCATGAACGGCATCAGATAGGCGACCGCTTTCTTCATCACCCGGGCGGATTTGACCACTTGCGGCAGAAACATCTTGCCGGCGCCGAACAAGTCGCCGACGACATTCATGCCGTCCATCAGCGGTCCCTCGATGACCAGCAACGGTTTTTCCGCTTCCTGCCTTGCTTGCTCGGTATCTTCATCGATATAGTCGGCAATCCCTTTGATCAAGGCATGCTCCAGACGCTTGTTGACCGGCCAGCTGCGCCATTCCAGGTCTTCTTGTTTGGCGCTCGTGCTTCCGTCACCGCGATATTTTTCGGCGATTTCCAGCAGTTTTTCGGTGGCGCCGGGATCGCGGTTCAGCACCACGTCTTCGACGGTATTGCGCAGTTCTTCGGGGATGTCTTCGTAAATCGCCAGTTGTCCGGCGTTGACGATGCCCATATCCATGCCGGCATGGATCGCGTGATAGAGGAACACCGCGTGTATGGCTTCCCGCACCGGGTTGTTGCCGCGGAACGAGAACGAGACATTGGAAACGCCGCCGGAGATCAGCGCATGTGGCAGCGTGCGTTTGATTTCGCGGGTCGCCTCGATGAAGTCCATGCCATAGTTGTTGTGTTCCTCGATGCCGGTGGCGATGGCGAAGATGTTGGGGTCGAAAATAATGTCTTCGGCTGGGAAACCGACTCGTTCGGTCAGTATCTTATAGGCGCGTTGACAGATCTCGACCTTGCGCTCGAAGGTGTCGGCCTGGCCTTGTTCATCGAATGCCATGACGATGACCGCGGCGCCATAACGACGCACTAGCTTGGCATGTTGGATGAAGGCTTCCTCGCCTTCCTTCAACGAAATCGAGTTGACGACGCCCTTGCCCTGTATGCATTTCAGGCCCGCTTCCAGAATCTCCCATTTCGAGGAATCGAGCATGATAGGCACCTTGGCGATGTCCGGCTCGGCGGCGATCAAGTTCAGGAAGCGCGTCATCGCTTGCTGGGAATCGAGCATGCCTTCGTCCATGTTGATGTCGATGATCTGCGCGCCATTTTCCACCTGCTGCTTGGCGACTTCCAGCGCCGTTTCATAGTCTTCCTCGACGATCAGCCGTTTGAATCTAGCCGAGCCGGTCACGTTGGTGCGTTCCCCGACATTGACAAACAGCGTGTCCGGTCCTATCGCCATCGGTTCCAGGCCGGCGAGATGACATTGTTTTGCCAGCTCCGGGACTTTCCTTGGCGGATGTTTTTCGACCGCCTTGATGATCGCCTCGATATGCGCCGGCGAGGTGCCGCAGCAGCCACCGATGATGTTCAGGTAACCATTGGCCGCCCAGTCTGCCAGTTCCTTGGCCATTTCCTCCGGCGTTTCATCATATTCGCCGAATTCATTGGGCAGGCCGGCGTTAGGGTGGGCGGAGACATGGGTGTCGGCGATGTGTGAAAGTTCTTCGATATATTGACGTAATTCTTTGGCGCCGAGGGCGCAGTTGAAGCCGATCGAAATCGGTTCGGCGTGGCTCAGCGAGGTCCAGAAGGCGGCGGCGGTCTGGCCGGACAAGGTGCGGCCCGAGGCGTCGGTAATGGTGCCGGAAATCATGATCGGCAGTTTGTAACCGATTCGCTCGAAATATTGTTCGACCGCAAACACCGCCGCCTTGGCGTTTAGCGTGTCGAACACCGTCTCAATCAGGAGGATGTCGACGCCGCCATCGATCAGTCCCTTGACCGCTTCGCTGTAGGCTTCAACCAAGTCGTCGAAACTGATATTTCTGAAACCGGGGTCGTTGACGTCGGGGGACATCGAGGCGGTGCGGTTGGTGGGTCCGAGGATGCCGGCGACAAAGCGCGGCTTATCGGGGGTCAGGGCGCTCACTTCCGCGGCGGCCTGTTTGGCCAAACGCGCCGATTCGAGATTGATTTCATAAGCCAGCGATTCCATTTTATAATCGGCCATCGCAATCTTCGTGGCATTGAAACTGTTGGTCTCAATGATATCGGCGCCTACGTCCAGATATGCCCGATGTATCGACTTGATGATTTCCGGCTGCGTTAGTGACAACAAGTCATTGTTGCCTTGCAGATCGCAGCTCCAGTCGGCAAAACGTTCCCCCCGATAATCGTTTTCCTCCAGCTTATAACTCTGTATCATCGTACCCATGGCGCCATCTAGGAACAAAATACGCTGCGTTAGTTGCTGTTTCAGTAATTCGTGATTTTTCATATTGATTGATAGTGTGGAAAGCTGTTTTTGATTCAGAACGAGGTTTGGCTATTGCCTTGGCTTACGCCAAAGTATATTATAAATAACTAATATTTGAAGGGGAGATTCTCATGTCAAAACCAGGCATCCTGCAAGTCATAAAGAGTGTTGTCGCCGCCGGCATAGGCGTTCAAAGCAATAAAAACCGCGAAATTGATTTTCAACATGGTTCTTTGTCGAGCTATGTCATTGTCGGCTTTGTCGCCACCATTTTATTTATTCTGACGTTGGTTTTCATCGTCTCCAATGTGACGCCATGAAATAAAACAAACGATTGATTTTAACAAAAAAAAGCCCGGCATGTACCGGGCTTTTTTGTCGGCGGCTGGCGGCAGCCTTACTCCGAGGTCTTGAAGCTGTCTTTGATGCTGACAAACATCTCTTTGATGCCGCCAAACAGGGTTGCAACTGTGAGGGATTCATTCAAAATGAATTTAGCGCGGACCAGAGCGACCGATAAAAAGCCGGCTAAGGGCGGCAGCAGTTCATAAAGGATATTTAAAAATATGCCGCCGGTCCCTTTTTCGTTCGTGGCGCGGTCGCCGACGCTGCCCAGCGAGCGGTCATACTCGGCTCCGATGTCGTCGCCTTGATACGTATCGATAATAACGATGTTAAGTTGAACGAATATCCATTGGACTGCAAAGAACAGGGCTGCGCAACCGGCGACCCAAAATAAACCGTGAGGTTTTTTTATTTTTAAAACAGCCTGGTATACCCAGATTGCTGTCAATATCATTATTATACCACCAATCATTTTAATTCCTCTTAGTTGTTTTTATATAGTTATACAAGCAGATAAACAAGGGCCCATACTACTCATATTCACTCGATATGGCAATTTGAGAGATGATCTGTTGCGGCAAAAATCGGCGGACTGAATTTTGCCGCAAGACGAGTCGCTATTTACGCCTGCCCGCTAAGAAAGTGCTGAATAAACCGGCGCTTCCCCAATGTGTGGATGAAAGGTGGAGCTCAGTGTCTGCAAGATATTGATTTTTTATAGCTTTTGGTAATCCGCTTCGCCATCTGCGATCGTTGGGAAATCTAAGAATGGATTTATACAACGTTTCCTCAAACAACAAATTTGAGGCGGGGCTGTTTTGCTTAGCTTAGCCTCTAAGTCAGCCTATGTTGAAACTGAATGGGTGTATAAAATAGGTTTATAGTCATTATAATGATGATATATAGTGATGCGGTCGGGAGGGTCATTTGTGCTGCGAAGAGTCCTGGATTGGCTTTTAAAACCGATCAATTGCTTGACTTTATGTCTATCTAAAGTAACATATCGCCTTCCGATGCCATTGTTTTTGGCACATTTATTTACAACAACATTAAAGGTAGGACACTCATGGGAGCGATCTTAGACTTAACAGAACTGTTAAAAGAGCCGGCTGGTATGATTGGAGCGGTTGTAATTATCGCTGCAGGATATTTTTTCGTAAAATGGGTTTTCTCTGAACCTAGCGACGAAGAGTAAGCTAGAAATAGCCATACTGTTAAAAGGCCGTTACTGTATTCAGTAACGGCCTTTTTTGTGGTCTAAGGAATGGCAGCAATTCCCAGTTTGTAACTATTCAGTATCTTTCAGGGTTTAGGGAGTAGGCCATTGATTTCTCGGGACGCGTTCACCCAGCACCTAAATACCCTAGATTATTGGCTATGATTAATAATCTTCGTTAATTTAGGTGCTGGGTGAATACTTCCCTGTAAGCTCTGACTGCAACGTCCTGTTGCAGACAGCCCGATAAATCAATAACCTACTCCCTCTGATAAAACTACGCTGAATAATTACCCCAGTTTAAGTATTTTTGCAGGGTTTAGGGCATGGGGTGTGTCTGTCTAGGAGCCCAGCACCTAAATTTTCCTGGAATGTAAAATATCGTCCGGTAGCCATGGAATTTAGGTGCTGGGTAAACCCATCCCTGGGGGCTTGACGGCAGCATCCTTGCTGCCGACATCCTCGCCAAACACACCCCATGCCCTTTTTGAACGCCAAAGTGGGAATTGCTGAAGAAATGGCCTCGACGCCAATAAATACCTTATAATTTGTGCATTTTTGCATTCCCTTTATCAACATGTACAAGTTTCTAACTGCGCGGATCTACAGTCTTTATCAGCAACAGGCGCCGGCGACAGGCGTCGGTCTTTTTCGCCTGTTGTTCGGCCTGGTTACCTTACAGGAAACGCTTTTTCTGCTCTATTTCAATCATCTGATTTTCGACCCGATTCCTTACTTGGATGTTGAGTTTCCGATGATTTATTTCTTTATTTGCCTGTGGGCTGTGGTCGCTATTTGCGTCACGGTCGGCTATCGCTGTCAGACGGCCCTGATCGCCAACTACGTTTTTTGGATCATTTTCGTTAATTTTACGCCAATGCAGCGTGATTTTGATGGCGGGTTTGATCTGTTCATGATCGGCGCGAATTTTATGCTACTGTTCATGCCGGCGGACAAGGCGTTCTCCATCGATGCATTGAGAAAAAAATTAAGCCGGCCTTTCGTGCATTATTCGCGCTACCCAAGAGCAGAGGTTTCGGTGCTGGCTTATTATTTGCCTGTCGCGATTTGTCTCGGTTTTTTGTATTTTGACTCGGCGATCCACAAGATGTTTGCCGAGCATTGGCGCAATGGTTTGGGGGCGTGGCTGCCTTCTTCGATACCTTATTATGTATCGGCGCTAAACATGTCCTGGTTGCTGAACATCGAGATTCTGCAGAAAATTATCGGCTACACGATCATTGTTTTTCAGTTCACCTTCATTTTTTTGTTTCATGTTCGCGCCCTAAGACCGATTTATTTTGTGATAGGGGTCGGCCTACATTTGGGTATCACGCTGACGTTCAATATTTATCCCTTTGGCCTGGGGATGTTGATTTTCTATGCCTTGGTTGCGCCTTTTTCGTGGTATCGGGCCATCGGCGGACTGTTGCAGGCTAAAGCGCCGACATTAACGGTTTTTTACGATGAGCAGTGCCCGCTGTGCAATCGAACGGTGTTGGTTCTGAATCATTTTGATGTTTTCAATTGCATCGCATTCAAAGGGGCGCAAGCTTATGCCGGCCAGTACCCGGCGTTGAATAGCATTGCCGAAAGCGAATTGATGAGCGATCTATATGCGCTGGATGATAATGGGCGAGTCTATGCCGGACTCGACACCTATATTCGGATTCTGCTGAATATGCGTTACCTCTTCCCGGTCGGTTTGTTGTTACGCCTGCCCGGCGTTTATCACTGCGCCAGCGCTTACTATCGAAAAATCGCCGATAACCGAGCGAGATTAAGCTGTGATCAAACTTGTGATTATCAAACGGCGGAAATCGAGCCGATGTGGTATGGCCGGCTGTTTACCGTCGCCGATACTAAACTCGCTAGACGCCATAGTCTTAGACTCGGTAAGATTCTGGTGCTGTTGTTGTTATTGCAATTGAATAGCAGTATACACTACGGCATCGTTTATCGGCTGGATATCGACACCAAACAGCATGCGCTGACCCGGGCCTTGGCTAATGCCAGTAATTCGCTGATTATGCTGTCGCAGACTTTTTGGGGAATCACGCCGCACGCCCTTTATCTACACGATCATTTTGAAGGCTATAATCATTTGATCGCCTTGACCTATCTCGATCAGAACGGTGACGAGCAATGGCTGTCTTTCGTCAATGAACAAGGCCGGTTGGTTGCGCCCAATTGGGGGCGAGTCCATTCGATGTGGGCCAATATCGCTGTGACCCCAAAAATCGATGATCTGCGCTTACGCAAATTCATTATGAAGGTGACCGCGTTTTGGGGTATCAAGTCGGGGCTTGAGCTGGATGATACGACCTTTTTGGTGAAATTGAAAAAGATCGAAGCGCCCTTTACTTGGCGCGAGAACTTATTGAATAAGAATTTGTCCGGCTCATGGCGGTCTATCGGGACTGCGCGCTGGCAGGGGAAAACGATCGAGATAACACTGCCAGAAGACATCAATATTTTATGACAAACAATTTGTTGATTTGATGATTTAGCCGTGTTATAAATTAGACCGTGCTTAACCAATAGTACATAAAATAAATATAAAAAACCTTTTTGGAGGATGTTATGAAAAAAGTATTGTCTCTGTTAGCTATGACTTTAATGATTGCTGGTCTGACCGGTTGCATGGATAATCCAGATGGTTCTAAACAAAAAGTTTCAAGCGCTACATCTTCTATTCAGCTTTAATTTTAAGCGATAGATGGAAAAGGTCTGCCGCTGCCGCGGCAGGCCTTTTTTATTTATTTTTCATTCTCCTCCTCGCTTTCGTCATCCTTTTCCAGTTCCTGTAAAGCCAGTTTAGCCAAGCCGGCCGATTTACTTGATTTTTCGGTCTCTTCTGCTGTCGCTGAGCCACGTCCTTCACTCAGGTTGATTTTTAATTTCAGGTTGTTTGGCGAATCCGCATTGCGGAGCGCTTCTTCCAGAGAAATGGTTCCGGCTTTGTAGAGTTTTAGCAGATGGCTATCGAAGGTTTGCATGCCGATGTTTTCCGATTTTTCCATCGCCTCCTTGATGGAATGGATTTCGCCTTTATGAATCAGGTCGCTGACCAACTGTGTGCCCAGCAGGATTTCGATTGCTGCGGTTCTTTTGCCGTCGACGGTCGGGATTAGCCTTTGCGAGACAAATGCCTGTAGGTTCAGTGATAAGTCCAGCAATAATTGGCCGCGGCGTTCTTCCGGAAAGAAATTGATGATTCTGTCTAAGGCCTGGTTGGCGTTGTTGGCATGCAGCGTCGAAAGGCATAAGTGACCGGTTTCGGCGAAGGCCAGTGCGTGCTCCATGGTTTCCTGGCTGCGGATCTCGCCAATCAAGATGACGTCCGGGGCCTGTCTCAAGGTGTTTTTCAGCGCGTCTTCGTAGGAGCAGGTGTCGACGCCGACTTCCCGTTGGTTGACCAGGCATTTTTTATGCGGATGAACATATTCAATCGGATCTTCTATCGTGATGATATGGCCCGATGAATGGCTGTTGCGATGGTCGATCAGCGCGGCCAGCGAGGTCGATTTCCCGGAACCGGTGCCGCCGACGAACAGGATCAAGCCGCGTTTTTCCATAATCTTGTTTTTCAGTATCTGCGGCAGGCCTAGGTCATCGGCGTTGGGGATGTCTACCTTGATGTTGCGTATCACCATCGCATGGCTGTTGCGTTGTTTGAAGATATTAACCCGAAACCGGCCGATGCCTGGCTCGGCGATGGCCAGGTTCATTTCCGGAACATGCTCAAATTGCTCGCGCTGTTCGGCATCCATGATGTCGTCGGCAATCGCCTTGATTCGCTCCTTGCTCAGCGCCGTCGCCTCCAGCGGTTTTAGGGCGCCCTGAAATTTCGCCGCCGGCGGCGCGCCGACGGTCAGGTAAAGGTCGGAACCATCTTTATGCACAAGAATCTTAAGGTAATCTTTGAATTCCATAATATTAGTTGTTGTTAGCTTTAAGTACGCGTAACTATTCAGTATCTTTCAGGGTTTAGGGAGTAGACCATTGATTTCTCGGGACGCGTGAATACATCCATGTAAGCTCTGACTGCAACGTCCTGTTGCAGACAGCCCGATAAATCAATAGCCTACTCCCTCTGATAAAAATACGCTGAATAATTACAAGTACGCTAGAGTTTAGTCAATAATGCGACAAGTGGAAGCCAGACTGGCTATTAAACAGGTATAATAACAAGCATTTTTTCCGATAGTCGGTTGACTGGTTAATTTTTTTAGATGTTATGAATAAGCAAAGAAAAGCGGTGGCATTGATTTCCGGAGGACTGGATTCGATGTTGGCGGCAAAAGCGGTCATGGAGCAGGGCGTACAAGTTGAAGGGATTAATTTTTTTACCGGTTTTTGCGTCGAAGGTCATACCCACGCCATCCGTAACAAGGATAAGGCCAAGCCTAAGCGTAATAATTCTCTCTGGGTGGCGGAGCAACTGGGCATTAAACTGCACATCGTCGATATTATCGAAGAATACAAGGATGTGCTGATCAATCCGAAGCACGGCTATGGCGCTCATATGAATCCTTGCTTGGACTGCAAGATTTTCATGGTGAACAAGGCCAAACAGTGGATACAGGAAAATGGTTTCGATTTCATTATCACCGGTGAAGTGATAGGACAGCGGCCGATGTCGCAACGAAAGGAAACGATGCCGATTGTCGCGGCGGAATCAGGCGCCGATGACCTGTTGTTACGGCCGTTGTGTGCGAGAAATCTGCCGCCTACCTTGCCCGAAAGAGAAGGCTGGGTAGACCGGGAAAAGCTGTTTGATTTCAGCGGCCGCACACGCAAACCGCAGATGGCGTTGGCGAAACAATACGGTTTTGACGATTATGCTCAACCGGCGGGCGGCTGCTGTTTTCTGACCGATGAAAAATATTCGCTGAAACTGGTTGATTTATGGCAAGCGCGAGGAGAAAAAGACTATGATCTCGATGACGTGATGTTGTTGAAAGTCGGTCGTCATATCCGCCCGAAAAGCAACTTCAAATTGATCGTCGCTCGGGAAGACGGCGAGGCGCGTTTCATGCAAGGGTATAAGAAAGACTATATCAACATGAACTGCGCCAGTCATCGCGGCCCGCTAGTTTTGATCGATGGTGCGCCCAGCGAAGAGGATTTGTTGCTGGCCGGGCGAATTACGGCTCGCTATGGCCAGGGGCGCGATGCAGAGCTAGTCGATATTGCGATACGGGAAAAAGGCCGCGACGAGCGCGTCGTCCGGGTTAAACCGTTGGCGGCGGACGAAATTCCGCAGGAGTGGTTTGTATGAGTAAGGAAGTACTGGATGTCAGGCGCTTGCTCTGTCCGTTGCCGGTGATTCGCACCCAGGATAAGGTCAAAACCCTGAACAGCGGCGATGAGCTGACGGTCGTATGTACCGACCCGGGCGTCATGCAGGATATTCCGGCTTGGTGTCGAATCAACGGTCACAGGGTGATCGATAGCCGGAGCGAAGAGGGAGAATATATTATCGTATTGGAGGTGGCTTGAGGTGGTGGTCAGCCAAGATGCAGACCAGCTTGCCAAGCTGAAAACCAGAGTCTCTTATGTTGCGGCGGCCGTCAATGTTTTTTTAACGCTGATTAAAATCAGTGTCGGCGTTTTCGGACAGTCGGCCGCGTTGATCGCCGATGGTGTCCATTCGCTGTCCGACTTGTTGAGCGATCTGTTCGTCATCGTCGCAATAAAAATGGGCAGTCGCGAAGCCGATTATGAGCATCCGTATGGGCATCGCCGTTTTGAAACGATCGCCACGGTATTGCTGGGGCTGGGCTTGATCGTCATCGCTGGCGGCATCGCCTGGGATGTAAGCGAACGGATATTGCATCCGGATCGGTTGCTGATTCCCAGCCGGGAAACGATGGGCATCGCGTTGATTTCGATATTGGCCAATGAATGGCTGTATCAATACACCCGCCGCATCGGAGAGCAAACACGCTCCAAACTGTTATTGGCCAACGCCTGGCATCACCGCAGTGACGCCATCTCTTCGGTAATTGTGTTGTTTGGCATTGCAGCGGTGCTATTGGGTTATCCAGCCGCCGATGCCTTCGCCGCGATCATCGTCGCGTTGATGGTCGCTAAAATTGGTTTGACGCTGGTGCTGGAGAGTATCAATGAGCTGGTCGATACCTCGTTGCCCGAACCGTTGGTTAACGAGATTCGGCGCGCAATTAAAACCACCGACGGGGTGCGGGGCATTCATTTATTGCGTACGCGTCAAATGGGGGAGGACGCCTATGTCGATGCGCATATCGTCGTCGATCCGCGCATTACCGTTTCGGAAGGTCATATGATCGGCGATATCGTCAGGGATCAATTGAAAAGCGAGTTCGATGATATCGTCGATGTGTTGGTTCATGTCGACCCAGAGGACGATGAATTTAAGAAGGTTAACGAGCCTCTGTTGACCCGCAAGGAGATACAAACACATTTGGAGCATTATCTGGGGGAGTTTTGGCCGTATATCGATGAATTCAGAGTCCATTATTTGGATGGTTTGTTGGAGCTGGAAGTGATGCTGCCGCCGATGTTGTTCAGTCAGCAGCAGCAGGTTGAAAAGATCAAACAACGCTGTGCGTTGTTGGAAAAAAAGGTCGATAAGGTCGCCAAGATATATGTGTTTTTTAAAGCCTGAGGTTCGGGCAACAGAATTAGAGTGGATTTTGAGATGGCTGTAGGAAAATGTATCTTTCCGCCTATGCATCAGGTGAGCGGCATTCGGCTGGGAACCTGCAACGCGGGCATCAAACAAAGCGAACGGGACGATATTCTGCTGATCGAAATGGTCGAAGGCGGTCAATGTGCGGCGGTCTTTACCCGCAATGCCTTTTGTGCGGCGCCGGTGACGGTCGCTAAAAAGCATTTGGGTCGGCAGCCGCGTTGGCTGTTGGTCAATGCCGGCAATGCCAATGCCGGCACCGGCGAGCGCGGCATGCAGGACGCTTTGCGCAGTTGCCGCGAACTCGCCGCGCTTGCAGGCGGTGAAGCCGCGCAGGTGTTGCCTTTTTCCACCGGTGTGATTGGAGAAAATTTGCCTATCGATAAGCTGACTGCGGCGCTGCCAAAGGCGCTAGCCCAGCTTGCCGGCGAGAACTGGAGCCGGGCGGCTAAGGCGATCATGACGACCGATACAGTCGCCAAGGGCGCATCGACAGTGATCGAGATAAACGGCCGGCCGGTGACGATTACCGGCATCTCCAAGGGCTCGGGTATGATTCAGCCGAATATGGCGACGATGCTCGCTTTTGTCGCCACCGATGCAAAAATCAGTCAGCCGTTATTGCAGCGCTGTTTATCGGCGGCCGTGGAACAGTCTTTTAACCGCATTACCGTCGACGGCGATACCTCGACCAACGACGCCTGCGTGTTATTGGCCAGCGCCTGTGCCGAGGCGCCTGAAATCATGCCGGATAGCGAGGAATATGCCGTTTTTTCGGCGGCTGTGCAGACAGTTTGCCAGCAATTGGCTGAGGCGATCGTCAGAGACGGCGAGGGCGCCACTAAGCTGATCCGGATTATTGTCGAGCAGGCGGAAAACGATGCGGAAGCCGTCTTGGTGGCGAAAACCATTGCCCATTCGCCGTTGGTGAAAACGGCTTTTTTCGCCAGCGATCCGAACTGGGGACGGATTCTTGCCGCCGTCGGCCGCGCCGGTCTGGAAAACCTCCAGTTGGAGCAGGTGGAAATCTACCTCGATGATGTTTGTATCGTCGCGCATGGCGGTCGGGCCGCGGCTTATACCGAGACTGCAGGACAGGCTGTGATGAACCAGGAGGAAATATGCGTGCGCGTGGTTTTAGGAAGAGGGCGGGCGTGCCAGCAGGTATTAACCTGCGATTTTTCCTATGATTATGTCAGGATCAATGCCGAATACCGGACTTAATCAACAACGGCAAGACCAGGGTCTCGCGGTGCATGTCGCGGTCGGCGTGATTGAAGATGTCGATGGAAAAATACTGATCGCTAGACGGCCAGATCATGTGCATCAGGGGGGGCTGTGGGAATTTCCCGGCGGCAAGCTCGAGTCCGGAGAATCGGTGCGTCAGGCGTTGTCGCGCGAACTGGATGAGGAGCTGGGTATTCGCTTTAAGCAGGCGCAGCCGCTGATCAAGATCGCTCATCGCTATGCCGAGCTCGATGTTCTGTTGGATGTTTGGCGGATCAAGGCGTTTGCAGGACAAGTCAGGGGGCGCGAAGGGCAGGAGGTGAAATGGGTCAAACCCGAGCAACTGTCGGACTATCAGTTTCCGGCCGCCAACAGACCGATTATCAGTGCGGCAAGATTGCCCAGCCATTACGCCATTCTGGAAGGCCGTGATGAGACGGCGGTATTGACCCATCTTGGCGCACTTATTGAACAGGGCGTCAAGCTGGTGCAGTTGCGCCTGAAAAACTTCACAAGGGCGGTTCCCAAGCGTTTGTTGCAGGACATCAGCGCCGAATGCAGTCGTCATGGGGTCCTGCTCTTGGCCAATTCCGGTTTGCAAGGACTTGCAGGCATCAACACCGCCGGTGTTCATTTGACCAGCCAGGACTTAATGCGCTGTAGAGATCGTCCGAAACACTGTCGATGGTTGGCTGCTTCCTGTCATAATCTTATCGAATTGCGGCAGGCGGAAAACATAGGGGCTGATTTTGTCGTGTTGGCGCCGGTATTGGAGACACGCAGTCACCCGGATGCCGCGCCGTTGGGTTGGCAACAGTTCGCCGAATTGACAGCGCAATGTTCATTGCCGGTTTATGCGTTGGGCGGACTCAGGCAGGCCGATCTTGACCGGGCCTTAATGGCCGGCGCGCAAGGGATCGCCGGCATCAGCACGTTTCGACAACGTTAAAGAGCCGCCTGAATCCAGCGGATAATATCCGCTGCCCCCATCGCCCCGGCTTGGCGGGCGACTTCCTGGCCCTTGCGAAAAAGGATCAGCGTCGGAATGCTGCGTATGCCGTATTGAGCGGCAATCCCCTGTTCCTGTTCGGTATTGAGTTTGGCTAAACGAACCTGGGGTTCCAGTTGCGCGGCCGCCTCGCTGAAGGCCGGCGCCATCATCTTACAGGGTCCACACCACGGGGCCCAGAAGTCGACGATAACCGGGATGTCGTTGCCATGGAGGTGGCGAGCAAAATGAGCGGCGGTTAATGCCAGCGGCTGGGCGGTGAAAATGGCCTGTTTGCATTTGCCGCATTTTGGGGCCTGCTGCAAGCGCTCGGCGGCTATCCGGTTGGTTGTATGGCAGTGCGGGCAGACAATATGAAGGGTTTTCATTATTATTCAGCGTAGTTTTATCAGAGTGCCTAAAACCCGAAATATACGGAATGGTTACGGTTTTTCATGCTAAGGCCATCGGTAACGTTAGTGTAAAAATCCGTCACAATCGTCTGCCGTCTCGATAAAAGCCGGTTCGCCAGCGATCTTTTTTTCTTCCATCGCCCATTCCCCCAAGTCGATCAGTTTGCAGCGCTCGCAGCAAAAGGGTCTGAAGCGTTGTTGTTCGCTCCATTGCACCGGTTTTTTGCAGGTTGGGCAATGGACGGTCAGTGGTTTTTGATTACTCATTAGAACATGCAGCGGGTTAACGAAAAGGGAATATCATCCTGACTTTGAGTCGGACGGTTTTCATCGTTCGAAGGTTTCATGAAACGGATCGTGAATCTGTGCTTGCCGCCGCTGATTTCGGCAAAACAAGGGAGTTCGGCGTCGATGCTCACTCTGAGCAGTTGTAATGGGTGACTGCTGTCCAGCGCCATCTGAAAAAAACCGGCTTCCGCAATCTCATCAGTCGGTGTCATGCTATGTCTGACGAAGTTGAGGATCAATTCAATCGCCGTGCGGATATCAATCAATGGCTTCGTCCAGCGTTCCAGGTCTTTTTGTTGTTCGGCGTCTTCTTGCTCCAACCAATAATGAAAGGCCGGTAAATCAAATGAACAGCTGCCGCCGGGTATGGCATTGCGTTGCGAAATACTCTGAAATAAGTCGCTCTCCATGACATTGACGCCTATTTTGCCATTGCTGCTGTATAGGTTTTTACTGACTTGATTCAGTTGTGTGAGTAGTTGTTGCAATTTATCGGTATCAACGCCTTGGCTGTTGCCAATCTGGTTTAGCACCTTGATATGACGATCGAGTTCTTTCAACAGTTCCGATTTCAAGTCATTACGGCGGAAAATCATCAGAATGTCGAGCAGTACCGAAATGGCAGCGCGTTTATCGTAGATGGTAGAACCGGCGCTAAAATGACTCAGTTGCAGGAATAATTGTTCCAATCGCATAAAGACGCGAATCCGTTCATTGAGCGGAAATTCATATGTAGTCTGTGTATTCAAGCCGGGTTTGCCCTAAGGTTTATCTGATCGAAAGGAATTAATGCGGTCTATCGGTAGTATTTTATTTCGGTTTTTATCCTTAAGGCCATCTTTTTACTGGGTCGGGATGGCTTTAAAGCGGATTATTTTCTACCGAGGTTAAATTTATGACCATTTCAGATATAAATTGTGAAGCTTTTTTACTTGTTCTGCAAGTTGGCGGGGCGTTTTTGAATTGTCAATGATGTCGTCGGCGCGAGATAAACGCGTATCTCGACTAACCTGGCTGGCGATGATGCGATTAATCAGCTCGGTGGACAGACCGTCGCGCTGTTTGACGCGCGCTATTTGGGTTTCCACCGGACAGTCGATGACCAAAACTCGGTCTATGCGCGTGGTCATGTTGGTTTCCAGTAGTAACGGTATGCTGACGATGCAATAGGGGGCGCGCAATTGTCGAATTTCCGCCTCGATCTGGGCATAGATCAGCGGATGAAGGATATTTTCCAGTTTTTTCTTTTCCGCCGGTTCGGCGAAGACCCGCTCACGCAGTGCGGCTCTGTCAAGCGAGCCATCGGCATTGATAATCTCACTGCCGAATGCGTTTTCCAATTGTCGCAAAGCGGGTTGCCCGGTCGTCACCAGGCTATGGGCGATCACATCGGCATCGATGACCGGCGCCCCCAATTGCTGGAAGAGTTTGGAAACGGTAGACTTGCCGCAGCCTATGCCGCCGGTCAGGCCGATTCTAAGCATTGCCGTTATAAGCCGATGGTATTCAGATAGAGGCGGTTGATCTCGTCCCCCCAGATCAGCGCCAGCCAGCCGGCGGCGGCCAGGTAGGGCCCGAAAGGGATCGGTGTGTTACGGTCTTTTTTGACCAGGATAACCATCGCGATGCCGATCACGCTGCCAACCAGCGACGATAACAGAACGATCAGCGGTAAATATTGCCATCCCAGCCAGGCGCCGAACAACGCGAGCAGCTTGAAGTCGCCATAGCCCATGCCTTCCTTGCCGGTCAGCAGTTTAAACAGCTGATAAATCGTCCATAGGCTCAAATAACCGGCAATGGCGCCGATGATGCTGGATTGGGGGTCGGTATAAACCGAAAACAAGCTTAAAAACAATCCCAGCCACAACATCGGTAGGGTGATCGAATCAGGCAGCAATTGGTGATCGATATCGATGAAGCTGGCGGCGATTAAACACCAGGTCAGCAATAAAGCGAACAGCATTTCGGCGCCGTAGCCGAAATGCCAGGCGACAATCGCCGAACAAATGCCGGTGAAAGCCTCGATCAACGGGTAACGCGGAGAAATCGCGCTGCCGCATTGCGCACATTTTCCTTGCAAAAACAGATAGCTGAAGACCGGGATATTTTGATAAGGCTTGATGTCGGTTTGGCAGTGTGGGCAACGCGACAGAGGTACGAGCAGGTTGAACCTTTCCGCTTGCGGTTCTTCCTCCAATTCCAGAAATTCCCGACATTCCCGCCGCCAGTCCCGGGTCATCATCACCGGCAGGCGGAAGATCACGACATTCAAGAAGCTGCCGATCATCAGGCCGAGCACAAAAATGACGGCCGTTAACAAGGTCAAGGAATGTTGCAGGGTATCGAGTAATAATTGCATGTTCTATGTAGGGGCGCGGGTAGCTGATAAAATATGGGAGCAATCGTCGAATTAGCCAACCGCTGCACCGAGCTTGAAGATCGGTAGATACATCGCGACAATCAGGCCGCCGACCAGAATCCCCAAGATAGCCATGATAATCGGTTCCATCAGGCTGCTCAAGTTGTCGACCAGATTGTCGACTTCCTCTTCATAGAAGTCCGCCACCTTGTCGAGCATGGCGTCTATCGAGCCCGACTCCTCGCCGATCGCAACCATCTGTATGACCATATGTGGAAACAAATTGACCTGTGACATGGAAAACTGCAGCTGCTGGCCGGTCGAGACATCCTCGCGCATCTTCATCACCGCGTCATGATAAATAATGTTGCCGGTGGCGCCGGCCACCGATTCCAGCGCCTCGACCAGCGGCACGCCGGCGGCCGACATCGTCGACAATGTACGGGCAAAACGAGCGATTGCCGACTTGTGCAGAATCATGCCGACGACGGGGAGTCTCAGCAGCGTGCGGTCGAGAAATTGATTGAAGGGGCGGGAACGCTTCTTGAAATAACCGAACACATAAATGGTGACGCCGATGACGCCGAGCACCGCCCACCACCATTGCTGGGCCCATTCCGATAAGCCGATGACGAATTTTGTGAATGACGGCAGATCGGCGCCAAAACTCTGGAATAAATCCTCGAATACCGGCACCACGAAAATCAACAATATCGCCGTGACGATGAAAGCGACCACCAGCACGGCGATCGGATAGGTCATGGCCTTTTTGATTTTTTTCTTCAGCGATTCGGTTTTTTCCTTGTAGGTGGCAATCTTGTCCAGCAACGTTTCCAACACCCCGGCCTGTTCGCCGGCCTCGACCAGATTGCAGAACAAATCGTCGAAGTACAGGTTTTTTTTACGCAAAGCCTGGGCCAGGGTGTCGCCGCCCTCGATATCGGTCTTGATCGACAACAACATTTCCGACATGCTGGCGTTTTCATGACCTTTACCGATGATGTCGAAGGACTGCACCAGTGGCACGCCGGCTTCCAGCATCGTGGCCAATTGACGGGCGAATACGGCGATATCGGCCGGCGTGATTTTTTGCACCTTGGCGCCAAACAACGGCTTGGGCTTGGGCTTGATTTTGATGACGCGAACCCCCATGCGTCTCAGGTCGGTTCTGGCGATCGTCTCGCTCTTGGCGCTGATTTCGCCCTTGGTTTTATTGCGCTGTTTATCGATGCCTTCCCAGATGAAGTCGATCTGTTCTTCTTTCTTTTCTGCCATGATTATTCCTTCGTTACCCTGTCAATTTCTTCCAACGTGGTGATGCCTTGCTTGACCTTGAGCAGACCGGAGGCCCTCAGATCGTTGATGCCCTCGCTTAACGACAGCTCGGCCATTTCCATCGCATTGCCGCCGCGTAGGATGAGGGCTCGCATGGCTTCGCTGATCGGCATGACCTGATAAATGCCGACCCGGCCTTTATAGCCGCCATTGCAATGCTCACAGCCGACATGGGTATAAATTTGTAGACCGGCCAATTCTTCTTTATTGAAACCTGCGTCCAAGTAGATGTTGTCCGGATAGTCGGCCGGTTGTTTGCAGTGCTCGCATAGGCGCCGGGCCAGCCTTTGCGCCATGATTAAATTGACCGCGGAGACGATATTGAAAGGCTCTATGCCCATTTGCATCAGGCGGTTGATCGTTTGCGGCGCATCGTTGGTGTGCAGGGTCGATAATACGAGGTGGCCGGTTTGCGCGGCTTTTACGGCGATGCTGGCGGTTTCCAGGTCGCGAATCTCACCGACCATGATGATATCGGGGTCTTGACGTAAAAAGGCCTTCAGCGCCTCGGCGAAGGTCAGGCCGGCTTTCGGGTTGACGTTGACCTGATTGATGCCTTCTACGGTAATTTCCACCGGGTCTTCGGCGGTGGAAATGTTCCGTTCCATACTGTTCAATATATTCAGGCCGGTGTAGAGCGACACCGTCTTCCCGCTGCCGGTCGGCCCGGTGACCAGCACCATGCCATAAGGCCGATGAATCGCTTTAAGAAAGAGTTGTTGTTGCGCCGGTTCAAAGCCCAGTTTCTCGATGCCGAGTTGGGCGCTGGTCGGGTCGAGTATCCTCAGCACCACTTTCTCGCCGAACAGGGTAGGGCACGTATTGACCCGAAAGTCGATGGCGCGGTTCTTGGATAATTGCATCTTGATGCGTCCGTCCTGAGGCACGCGGCGCTCGGCGATGTCCATTCTGGACATGACCTTGATGCGGGAAATAATCCGGTTGGCGATATTGGCGGGCGGGCTGGCGGCTTCATAGAGTATGCCGTCGCCGCGGAAGCGGATGCGGAAAGTCTTCTCGAACGGCTCCAGGTGGATATCGGATACGCCTTTTTTAATCGAATCGAGCAGAATCTTGTTAACGAAACGGACAATCGGAGCGTCATCGATATCGGAAGTGTTTTCTTCTTTCGGAGTCTCTTGTTCGCCGCCAGAGATGTCGATGTTTTCCAGGTCTTCATCGAGCAGGTCCGCCATCGAGGTGTCGGCCGCTTCCAGCGAAGCCTCGATCGCCTTGCCTAACTTATCTTCTTCGACCAGAATATTTTCGGTGTTGAGACGGGTGTGGAATTTGATCTCGTCCAGCGCCTGAAAATTGGTCGGATCGGAGGTGGCGACAAATAAACGATTGCCGCGCTTGAACAGCGGCAGGGCATGATGGTGCCTGATCAGTTTTTCGTCGACCAGTTTGACCGGCAGCGAGCGGATGTCTATGGCGTCGAGATCGAAAAACGGCACACCGAATTCCAGCGAGGCGAAGGACGCAATCGTTTTACTGTCTAGATGCTGGTTATTAACCAGGTAGCTGATTAACGAGATTTTTTGCTTATCGGCTTCTTGAAATGCGGTTTGGGCGCTTTCTTCTGTCAGCAGACCTTTTCTTATCAGACATTTGGTCAACCCGCTGAATTGTAAATCACTTACTACTGTCGACATGAAAGGGAATGTTTAAATTTACAGTATAGGAAAATATAGATGAAATCAGGATTTTGTCCACTTCAGGCCGGATAATTCATCAGGGGAGGCTTTAATTATTTAGCTGCGTTAGGTTCGCGGCCGGTTACGTTGGAAGCTAAGGCTAATTGAGTAATTGCAGGATCAGTTTTTTGATTCCGGATGGTTCGAAGGGCTTGTCCAGCACCGCCGAAACCCCTTCTTTTTCCACCGCAGCGAGTCGGTTCTGATTTTGTTCGCTGGTGACCATCAGTACCGGGGTCAGTTGTTGGCCGGGTTGATGGCGAATATGCCGGGTCAATTCCAAGCCGTCCATTTCCGGCATATTGAGGTCGGTAATGATTAAATCGAAATAGCGTTGGCGCAAAATATTGATCGCCTGTTTGCCATTTTCAGCCGTCGTGACCAATTCGATGCCCAGGTCGTTGAGGATGCGGATGATGAAATGTTGCGAGAGCTGGCTGTCGTCGACCAGCAATACGTTCAGGTCTTCGATATCGAAATGATCCAGTTCGACTTTGCTCGGATTCAAGTAATCCAAGGTTGCGGAAAGGGCGATATCGAGTTCCTGCGGACTGAAGGGCTTAGGCAGTATGCCTATTGCGCCGGCTTGTCTGATCGGCTCCAGGTATTTGATGTTGGTTTCGCTGGAAATCAACAAGAACGCCATGTCATAGGAGGCCTCCTCTTCCCTGATCGCATGAACCAGGTCAACACCAGTCATGTCCGGTAAATACATGGCGCTGATGATCAGATCGGGCTGATTATGGGGCAATGAGTCCAAGGTATGCGCTCCCGACGTTAGCGTGACGATGTCGGCGATGCCGAATTCACCCAGGTGTTGCTTAATAATCAGTTGTTGGGTATGGGAGGGTTCTACAAGATAAACTTTTAGATCGGTGAATTCTTTGCGGTCCATAGTTAGAGGCTTCTCATCCGGTATAAGGTCAAGCCGATGCAAGCCTGTTTGGCAAAATGCTTGCTGGCGTCGAAGTCATCGAGGTTCAAAGAGGCCTGGCTGATGGCGCGGTCGCAATAAATCATGCCGATGACTTTTTGTTCGGTCGCGACGGGAATGACAAAACATTCGTTATGGCCGGTCAATTCCATGATCTGTGGGGTGTAGAGCTGGCGATGTTGTTGCGGATTCGCCCAAATGCCTTCGACTGTTTCCAGGCTATGAAAAAATAGATTTGCTCGTCCGTTGTTGCGCAGTTGTATTTTGCTGCCGGCGGACTCAGGTCGGCCGAAGTAGAATTTCTCGTGCAATGATTTTTTGTCGGCGCCCAACAATAGAAACAGCGTTCTGTCCATGCCGACGCCCCGATGTATGCCTTCGAGCACCAATTCGAACAGGATATTAAGATTGATCGCGCCACTGATATGGCTGCTGATTTCCTCCAGGATGCGGAACTGGACTTGTTTTTTATCCACCTTGTTGCCGACTGCCGAGTCGCTATTGTCAGGTGGTGTTAGTCGCCGTTTCGAACTGGCGTCTATAAACTTGGAGGCATCATGAGCGCCAAATTGTATCGCCGTTTTTATGGCCTGCGCGGTACAGCGCTTGATTCGGGTTTCCAGCTCGGCGTTGGCCAGGCCGGTGACATGACTTAGTTTCTTTAGGCATTGTTGCATCACCGCCGAATCATCGCCGGCTTTGCTGGCCTGGCTGATTTCATGCCCTAGCTGGACTAGCCGTATGCGGGGGTTGTCGGCATCGGGCTGATGGATGGCCTCTTCGATCAAGCCGCCTAAATGCCAGGATTGACTGAGTCGTTTGCTCAATTGTTGTAGGCTGAAACCCAAGACCTTTATTTCCGCTTCGCGGATCGTGTAGCCGCCTGATTCGATCAGCTCATTGATTTGCAGCGCCTGTTTATCGCTGAAGCACCAGAAGGCGATCTTGCCGATATTATGCAGTAGGGCGGCAATGAATACGCCTTCCGGTGATGGATCATTGCTGGCGACGGCCAGCGCCTTAGCCTGCACGGCGGCATGAATGGCGTGGGCGATTTCTTCGTTAGCGCGTTCTTTGTTGTCGGAAGACAATATCGATTCAAAAAATGAACAAGCCAGGGTGAGTTCGCGGATCGTCGCGGCGCCGAGAATGACGATGGCGCGGGACACGGTGTTGATCGGTTGGCGGGAAGGGTTGTAGTAGCTGCTGTTGCTGACCCTGAGCAGCTTTGCGGTCAGGTTGGGGTCCTGTAGGATGATGGACGCCAGTTCCATGGCGCCCTTCTTTTTGTCATCCAGGGTCGCATAAATAGTATTGGCAGTATTGGAAAAAATCGGCATTTCCTGCTCGCACAGCACCTCAGTCCATTCCTCGATGGACTTGGTTTGTATTGGCTGGGTTACGCTACTGCCATTCATTTAAAGCGCTTTGATTTTACTCAGCTGTTCATTCAGGTTGTTCAGTGAAGAGCGTAAGCTTGTTAGTTTGCCTTTTTCTTTATCGATGACCGCGGCTGGCGCCTTATCGATAAAATTCGAGTTATTCAATTTTCCTTCGATGCGAGGCAATTCTTTTTCTATTTTCTGAATTTCCTTATTCAATCTGACCAGTTCCGCTTCCTTGTCGATCAGTCCGGCCATAGGAATCAGTATTCTCATGTCACCGACCAGAGCGATAGCCGATTCTGGGGCATGATCGTTTTCCGCCAGCCAGTTGATCGACGCCAGACGGCCTAGCTTCAATAGATAGCTTTGATTGCTTTGCAATAACACGCGATCATGCTCTGAGCCATGTTGTAACAGCACATTCAGGGGTTTGCCCGGCGCGATATTCATTTCGCCGCGAATGCGGCGTATGCCTAGGATAAAAGCCATCAGCCAGTTGGTGGCGCCGATGGCTTGTTCATCGATCTGGCTGTTATCGGCCTCAGGATAAGGTTGCAACATGATCGTTTCGCCCGATACGCCGGCCAGTGGCGCGACCCGTTGCCAGATTTCCTCGGTGATGAAGGGGATCAATGGGTGGGCGATGCGCAGGATATTTTCCAGCACTCGCAACAGCGTTTTACGGGTGCCTCGTTGCAAGGCGGCGTTATCGGATTGCAGAGAGATCTTCGACAGCTCAAGATACCAATCGCAATATTCATTCCAAATGAATTCATAAAGAGTCTGCGAGGCCAGGTCGAAACGATAATTTTCGATCGCATCGCGGGTTTGGGCGATGACCTGATTTAGGCGCGAAACGATCCATAAGTCGGCCTGTGAGTATTCCAGAGCGGCATCGGACAGGCCGTTATCCTGCCCTTCGGTATTCATCAGCACATAGCGGGCCGCGTTCCATAGCTTGTTGCAGAAGTTTCGGTAACCCTCGGTGCGAGCCAGATCGAAGCGGATGTCGCGGCCGGTGGAAGCCATCGAGGCGAAGGTGAAGCGTAACGCATCGGTGCCGAACGAAGGTATGCCGTCGGGGAAATGCTTGCGGGTCGCTTGCTCGATCTTCTTGGCCAGATGCGGTTGCATCATGCCCGATGTGCGTTTCTCGATCAACGCCTCCAGATCGATGCCGTCGATCAGATCGATCGGGTCAAGCACGTTGCCTTTGGACTTGGACATCTTCTGCCCTTCGGCGTCGCGCACCAGGCCGTGAATATAGATTTCCTTGAAAGGCGCTTGGCCTTGAAACTTCAGGCCCATCATGATCATCCGCGCCACCCAGAAGAAGATGATGTCGAAACCGGTGACCAAAACGCTGGTGGGGTAATGCTTGGCCAGTTCCGGCGTTTGTTCCGGCCAGCCCAGCGTAGAGAATGGCCACAAGGCTGATGAAAACCAGGTGTCTAGGACATCGTCATCCTGTTTCAGAGGATAATCGTCCGCCAGTTCATGTTTGTCGCGGATTTCCTGCTCAGAGTGGCCGACATAGATGTTGCCTTGATCGTCATACCAGGCCGGGATGCGGTGACCCCACCAGATTTGTCGGGAAATGCACCAATCTTGAATATTGCGCATCCATTCGAAATAGGTGTTTTTCCAGTTGTCGGGCACAAATTTGATGTCGCCTTGCTCGACCGCCTCGATGGCCGGTTTGGCCAGCGGCTCGATCTTGACATACCACTGGTCGGTCAGAAACGGTTCGATCACGGCGCCGGTCCGGTCGCCGCGTGGCACCATCAGCTTGTGGTCTTCGATTTTTTCCAATAGGCCCTGAGCGTCCAGGTCGGCGACGATGCGTTGGCGCGCCTCGAAGCGTTCCAGGCCGATGTATTGCGCCGGAATGATGTCGAAGCCGTCGTCGTTTTCGCGGATATTGGCATCGGCGGTAAACACGTTGATCAGGCCGCCGTGCGGTAGATCGGCGATTGCCGACATGTCGCGATGACGAAGCCAAACCTCGTAATCGTTGAAGTCATGGGCTGGTGTGATCTTGACGCAGCCGGTGCCGAATTCTGGATCGACATAGTCGTCGGCTATGATCGGAATGCGGCGGCCGGTGAGCGGCAATTCGACGAATTCACCCAGCAGGTGTTTGTAGCGCTCATCGTCCGGATGAATCGCGACAGCGGCATCGCCGAGCAGGGTTTCCGGCCGTGTGGTCGCGACAATCAGATGTCCTTTGCCGTTTGCCAGCGGATAGCGCATGTGCCACATCGAGCCGTTTTCTTCCTCGGATAGTACTTCCAGGTCCGATACCGCGGTATGCAGCACCGGATCCCAGTTTACCAGGCGTTTGCCGCGGTAAATCAGGCCCTCTTCGTAGAGCTTGATGAACACCTCGCGGACCGCTTTGGACATGCCGTCGTCCATCGTGAAGCGTTCTTTTTCCCAGTCCAGCGAAGAGCCCATGCGGCGCAGTTGGCGAGTGATGGTGCCGCCGGATTGTTCTTTCCATTCCCAGATTTTTTCGATGAACTGTTCGCGGCCGTAATCATGACGGGTTTTGCCCTCGGCATTGATCAGTCTTTCCACGACCATTTGCGTGGCGATACCGGCATGGTCGGTGCCCGGCTGCCACAGTGTGCTGCAGCCTTTCATGCGATGATAGCGAGTGAGCGCATCCATGATGGTGTCCTGAAACGCATGTCCCATATGCAAGCTACCGGTGACGTTGGGGGGAGGGATCATGATGCAATAGGAATCACCTTCCTGTTTTGCCGCAAAATAGCCTTTTTCTTCCCAGGTGTTGTACCAGCGTTGTTCAATTGAATGGGGTGCGTAGGTTTTTTCCATGGATTTCTGTAGATTTTTCTTGATGATAAATAAAATTATTTTAACCGGAAAATGAGCGAGTCGTGCTTTTTTACCCTAATTCCGGCAATTCCCAGGTTGAGTATTTTGCGGTGTTTAGGGCATGGGGTGTGTCTGTCGAGGAGCGCCGTTCACCCAGCACCTAAATTATGCTGGAATGTAAAATATAGTCCAGTAGCCATGGAAATTTAGGTGCTGGGTAAACCCATCCCTGGGGGCTTGACGGCAGCATCCTTGCTGCCGACATCCTCGCCAAACACGCCCCATGCCCTTTTTGAACGCCAAACTGGGAATTGCTGCCCTAATTCCGGCAATTCCTAGTTTGGGCATTTTAGCGGTGTTTAGGGCCTGGAGATCGTCTGTCTAGGAGCGCTTCGCCAAACACTACCCATACCTCGCCGGCGTCGAGGGAAAGCAAGGGTCGGCGTAAAACAGCCATTGCAGTTGCTAGGGCAATCAGGCCCGCGGTTCCCGCTAAACACTCAAGGGCACAAGCATCGCCTTACATCTGATGCGTGGTAATGTCCAGTCCGGCTTCTCGGTAATAGCGATAGCGGTTTCTGCCGACCTGTTTAGTCGCTTCGCTGTTATCCAGGATTTCCAGAATACGGCCGCAATGTTCGCTTTGTTGAGGGGGGGTCGCAGACAGATTCACGACAACCTCGCGCCATTGCTCGGGAACGGGGTCGCCGCCGATCAGGATAGTGCGCCGAATAGCCGGTAGCTGCCCTTGATGTCGTTGATGCGGGACAAAACTGCCAGGCCTAAAGGTCCATAACTGGTCGTCCAGTTGCTGGCTTTGTTGCTCCGAATCGGACAAGACATAACAATAATGGCCGCTACGATAAACCTTTTCGATCAATTTGCAGGCAAAGGCCTGCCGTTCCTGTTGCGATTGGGACGGCAAGATATAAAAACTGACCTCAGGCATTGGCCCGGTTGAGTAAATACTGGGTCAGCATCGCCACAGGGCGACCCGTTGCGCCTTTGTTCTGACCGGTGCGCCACGCGGTGCCGGCGATGTCCAGATGAGCCCAGCGATAGTCTTCGGTAAAGCGAGACAGGAAACAGGCGGCGGTAATCGTGCCGGCTTCCGGACCGCCGATATTGGCTAGGTCGGCGAAATTGGATTTAAGTTGTTCCTGATATTCTTCCCATAACGGCAAACGCCAAACGCTGTCACATGCGCTTTCGCTGGCTTTGCTCAGGTCCTCGCACAAGGCGTCGTCATTGCCCAGCAGGCCGCTGGGCACGCGTCCGAGAGATACGATGCAGGCGCCTGTCAATGTGGCCAGGTCGATGACTACCTCTGGATTGAATTTTTTCGCATAGGTCAGCGTATCGCAGAGAATCAGGCGGCCTTCGGCATCGGTATTCAATACTTCGATGGTTTTTCCGGACATGCTGGTTAGAATATCGCCCGGTTTGTTGGCGTCGCCATCCGGCAGGTTTTCCGAAGAGGGAACGAGGCCGACGATGTTCAGCGGCAGGGCCATTTGCGCAGCCGCCCGCAGGACGCCGATGACCGTGGCGCCGCCGCACATATCATATTTCATCTCATCCATGCCGGCGCCGGGTTTCAGAGAGATGCCGCCGGCGTCGAAGGTCAGACCCTTGCCGACCAATACGATCGGTTTGGAGTCGGCATCGGCGCCTTGATAATTCAGCGTGATCAGTTTGGCAGGCTGGCGGCTACCCCGAGACACGGCCAAGAATGCGCCCATGCCTAAGGCTTCCATATGGTTTTCTTCCAGGATTTCGCAGTCCAGGTTGTCGAACTCTGCCGCCAGTTCGGTGGCTTTTTCGGCCAAATAAGTGGGAGTGCAGATGTTGCCGGGTAGATCCGCGAGCTGTTTGCACAGATCCATCGCTTGAGCGATCGCCAGACCCTGCTTCAGTCCCGTTTCGGCCAGGGCGCCGTCGTCGGCGACTATGGCGACTGATTGCAGTTTTACCTTATTGTCTTCGCAATTTTTGGTGTACTGGTACTGGTACAGGCCGTCGTTGAAAACTTCAACGGTTTGCCGGGTTTTCCACTGCGCGTCAGCCTCGGTTACCTCTATATCATGCAATGCGCTGGTGACCGCTTGCAGTTTGCTGTCCCTGATCGATTTGATCGCGGCGGCCAAGGCTTTGCGATAATGTTTGCGCGTGACTTTGCCCTTTTCGCCGAGACCGACCAGCAGGATGCGTTCGATATTGCCGTCCGGTAGCACATTGAGCAGCAGTGTTTCTCCTATTTTTCCTTGGATATCGCCGCGTTTGATGACTTTGTCGATCGTTCCCTGGGTCAAACGATCAAGCGCGCTGGCGACGTCGCTGAGTTGTTGATTTTCGTAGATGCCGGCAATCAGGCAATGACTTCGCAGTTTGTCTAAGGGTTGGGTTTCTATAGAATAGTCCATGTCAGTCATCTTTTTACATAGCATTAAAAGGATTGTCATACTGCGGATTGCAGTAGAATACTGCACAAATTATACATGAGAATGGTGGGGAAAGTTGTTTGAACATGGGATCGGTTAAAATAGGCAATGGCAAATCATACCGACTGGTAACGGTGCTGGATAAAATGATTTTTAGTGATTTGCTGAAAACGGTATTAGCCGTATTATCGGTGATAGTCATCATCATCGTCAGCCGCAAGTTCATCAAGGTGTTAGCCAAGGCGATAGAGGGCAGTCTTTCCAATGAAACGGTGTTGAGCATCTTAGGACTGAAGACGGTGGTCGCGACAGCGGCTTTTTTACCGGCCTCAATTTTTATGGCGGTGTTAATGGTGTTAGGGCGTATGTACCGTGACCAGGAAATGGCGGCTATTGCCTCGGCCGGGGGTGGCGCCATGACGCTTTATCGGGCGGTGTTTTTGCTGGTCTTGCCGCTGTCGCTAGCGGCGGCGGGTTTGTCGATGATGGCGGCGCCATGGGCCGAGGCGCGGATGCAGATATTGATGAGTGAAGACGAAAGTTCTGCCGATGTCCGTGGGATCTCGGCGGGGCGTTTCACCGAATACAGTGGCGGAGATTTGGTGTTTTATGCCGAGGATGTTGATGCCGATGGGCGCATGCATAATGTCTTTGTACAAAACCGTGAGCATGGCCAGTTGGGCGTCGTGAATGCGAAACATGGTCGTATGGAGTACCGTCCAGGCGGTCTATATTTGGTTTTGGAGCGAGGCGAGCGTATTCAAGGGGTTCCGGGACGCAAAAACTACGTCATGGAAAACTTTGAAGAATATGGCGTTCGCATCGAAAAGAAAACCCGCGCCGTCAGGCTGCACCGGGAGTCGGTTCCGACCAAGGAACTATGGCGGTCGGAGCAGTTGCCAGATATTGCCGAAATGCAGAATCGTCTGTCGACGCCACTCGGCGTTATTTTTTTGGCTTTTCTAGCGGTGCCGTTGGCTAAGTTGTCGCCGCGCGGCGGTGTTTATGGCAGTTTAATGGTCGCCTTTGCCATTTATTTTGTTTATGGGAATTTAAAAAGAGTGAGTCACAGTTGGGTGGTCAATGCAACAATTCCGGTGTGGATGGGCTACTTCTGGATATATCTGTTGTTATTGATATTGGGGTTGGCGTTGTTGGTGCGATTGTATGGATGGAAGTGGGTTGAAATGACTCTGACCGGGAAGGCCGTGCGATGAATGTGTTGACCGCCTATATAGTCAAGGAAGTCATCAAGGGTTCTTTGATCGCCTTGTTGCTGTTGTTAACCTTGTTCAATCTATTTACTTTCAGCGATGAGTTGAAGGACTTGGGGAAGGGCAGTTATGGCTTGAAGGAAATTCTGCTGTATTTGGCGCTGACATCGCCCCGAGTCTTTTACGAGCTGATCCCCTCGTCGGCTTTACTGGGCAGCTTGTTCGTGGTCGGTGCGATGGCTAACAATCGGGAAATCATCGCGATGCGGGCGATCGGTCTGTCGGTGTTTTGGGTGATCCGGGCGATCATGCTGGCGGGGCTGATTCTGGTATTGATTTCGCTGGCGGTGGGCGAGTTTGTGGCGCCGTGGGCTGAGCGGACCGCGCAAATGATCAGAACGACGGCGCAAAATGAAAAAGTGGTGATGCATTCCCGCTATGGCATGTGGCTCAGGGAAGGGAATAATTTTATCAATGTCCGACAGATTCACGAAGATGGCTTGTTGGGTGATATCAGTATTTACCAATTGAATGAGCAGTTACGCTTGGACTTGCTGAAACATGCCGAGACGGCGCGATATTTGGGGCAGCATCAATGGCGTTTGGAAAAAATTCGCTGGTCGGAGGTGTCGAGCCGGCAAGTTTTTGCGGGCCGGACGTCGAGTGAGCTTTGGAAAACCTCGATCGATCCTGACTTGTTGAATATCGTTGTGGTCAAAGCGGATAATTTGTCGCTCTATGATTTGTATATGTATATCGGCTTCTTAAAGGAAAACAACCAAAAATCCCAATCTTTTGAGTTGGCGTTTTGGAGTCGGCTGATCAATCCGCTGGTGACTTTTGTGATGCTGATGGTGTCGGCGCCCTTTGTCATTGGCATCAGGCGCGGTATAGGCGCCGGGGGGCGGATGATGATCGGCATTATCATCGGGATGACCTTCAATATTTTCGATAAGATTGCCGGTCATCTGGGCTTGGTTTACGGCTTCAATCCGATGCTGATGGCCATTTTGCCCAGTGTGCTGGTGTTTTGTGGGGCGGCGTATGCGGTCAGTCGGGTGAGGTAGGTCACTGGTGTAGCGGGTACACCAGTGGCGTCAGGTAAAAGTTACATTTTCGTCAGGAAGTAATACAGATAGGTGCACTTCAGCGTCATCTTTTTGTCGGTCAGTTCAACCACGCCGCAAGTTTCGTATTTTTCTCTGCCCGGAGAGGTTTGTTTTTTGATCTTTCCGTCCTCGATGGAATATTTAAGATTGATCTTCATCATGCCGGTGCGGCCGCTGACGACGTCTTTACCCGCGGAAACCAGGGTGCCGTCCTTTTTGAAATCCCAGGTCGAGTTTTGGGTGCGCTTCTCTTTATGCAGCGCGGCGGCGGCGGCATCGACATGCCATTTGCCAAGGATTTTGGAATTGTCTTCCAGTTTGATTATTTCGGCGTTAACCGAAGACGCGGCAAAGATAGCAGCCAGGGAGAAAATTTTAGTTATTTTTTTCATTGCTTAAAGCCCCTCTGATAGCGGATTGATGGTTTTTTATTATAGCATAATGGCTTTCGCTAGCTATTAAGGCCGATAAGAGAAGCAATTCCCAGTTTGAGCGTTTTAGCGGTGTTTAGGGCCTGGGTGAACGGCGTTCCTCGCCAAACACCCCCCCCCAAGCCCTCTTTGTTATCTAAATTGGGAATTGCTACGATGAGAGTATCAATAAGGCCTTTTATTTTTGGTGTTTTAAATGATAGAGTAAAATTTTGTCAAAATAATAACAACCAAAGGTGAATGGAAGGTGAATAAAATGAAATTGACGACGATTAGTTTTTTAGTGGCTTTGTTATCTTTTTCCGGTTTTGCTTTTGCTACCAACGTCGATGAGTGGGATTACATGGAGGTGACGGGCAACTTGAAGCCTAGTCCCGGTTGTAAGCCTAAGGAAGAAGCCATGGAAAAGGTCATGAAGAAGCCCGATTCCTATCAAGGGTATAGCCGATTCGATAAGTATTCGAAATTGCTGTGTGAGGAGGAGGGCTACGGTTGGACCAAAGATTCGATTGTCGATGAGGGCGAGGTCGTCTGTGATGAGTGTGGGGGCGGCTATGAGGGCAAATATCGTTGCCACATGAAAGAGGTGAAAGTCAGATGTAAGCGCGTAGTCAGATAACAGAGCCGAGAAGGCGCGGTCTTGTCGGCCGCGTTTTCAAGAATCCTTTTTTTCAGTCAGGATGAGCCGTGTTCCTGACAAATAATCGTGCCAAGCCAGATTTTTTTTATCGATTAATATCCAGACAAATCCCATCCCCAGGCAGAGCCAGGACAGCACAGCCGCCAAATAACGCAGCAGGGCTTGTCGCCAACCGACGGCTCGATTGTCGTGTCGGTCAACGAGACGCATTTTCCAGCTACGCAAGCCTAAGGTTTGCCCGCCATGAGTCCAGAACCAACCATAAAATACAAAGCTGACGGCAACTAGATAGAGCGGGTAAATGACTTGGTCGGCTGAAAAGGCTTCGCCGGCATTGAAGGGCAGGGCGACGGTGGTGGCTAAAAATAACACGGCGAGTAATAGCAGCGAGTCGTAAATGACGGCAGCCATGCGCCGCCAAAAACCCGGCGCCGCCTGATTCGGTTGCCCGGGTCTTTGTGGTGATTGAGGAGCTTGCAAGTTTAGATTTTAAACAGCGCCAGTTTTTGTCCCAGATACATGCTGATGGCGACCAAGCCGCCCAGCATCAGCAGTGAGAATAAAAAAGGCGGTTTATGCAATAACAGGATGAACAAGTCCACGACAAAAATACTGGTCAGTAAAGGATGGTCTATTAAACCGTTGATAATCTTTTTAAACATAAGTTTCCCCGGGGCTAAACACTTAAAGCAAAGGGCTTGAAAAAAGCATGTCAATCCTAGTTTTTAGGCAGGATGAATGCAGTTACTGTGGCATTATTTAACGTATTGGCGAATTTTACTATATTGAAAAGGGGAATGTAAAAGAAAGCTGTTGATTGAGCTGGAATCGGGCGGAGTGGTATGATAGAACTTTTGCCGCTAGATGTTTTACCTGGCGAGGCAATTGTATGTAGGTCTCATGGCGCACAGCCCGTTGCGTTTTTATCGCGATTGAACCTAAAGATCCGCAATTATCCGAGATCGATGTTGAAACTTGACTGAATAGTTGCATAAATTGAAGGGAATAGCAGTCATTTTAAACTTTTTCAAAAAAATTTTGAGTCCGTCAGAGAGGCCGGGAGCTCCCAAGCCGCTGGCTTGTAAAATCTATCCGCGTCCGGAACATAATATTTCCCGCTCTCAAATCAGCGAGAATGCCCTGAAGGTGCTTTATCGGCTGAAAAAAGCCGGTTTCGAGGCTTATTTAGTGGGCGGTTGCGTCAGGGATCTGTTATTGGGCCGCGAACCCAAGGACTTTGATGTGGCGACCAACGCGAGTCCGGAGCAGGTGAAAAACACGTTTCGCAACTGTCGTCTGATCGGCCGCCGCTTTCGTTTAGCGCATGTGTATTTTGGCCGTGAAATCATCGAGGTTGCGACTTTTCGTGGTTCCGATAGCGAAGACGCGGAACGCCAATTAGTGCATGAGGACGGGCGGCTGTTGCGGGACAATGTATTCGGCACGATAGAAGAAGATGTCTGGCGACGCGATTTTACTGTCAATTCGCTCTATTATAATATCCGCGACTTTTCCGTCGTCGATTATACCGGCGGCATGGAAGATCATGGGGCGGCGATATTAAAGTTGATTGGCGATCCGGAAAGCCGCTATCGGGAGGACCCGGTCAGGATGCTGAGGGCGGTGCGCTTCGCCGTCAAATTGGGTTTCGCTATTCATCCCGATACCGAAAAGCCAATTTTTGACATGGCGGAATTATTGCGGAGCATTCCGGCCGCGCGATTGTTCGATGAGTCCTTGAAGCTGTTTTTATCGGGTTATGGCTTACAGACCTTCGAGTTGTTGAGACATTACGGTTTGTTTGCCGTTTTATTTCCTGATTCGGATCGCTGCTTGGCGACCGAAGATCATGACTTTCCGCGCTTGTTTGTAGCGACCGCGTTACAAAACTCGGATAATCGCATTGCCGAAGGCAAAACGGTGACCCCTTACTTTCTTTTGGCGGCCTTTTTATGGGAGCCTTTGCAATTGGAAGTCAAGACGCAGCTGCAGCAAGGCGAAAATGAAACCTTCGCCTATCAAAATGCCGCGAATCAAGTGTTAAAGCGACAAATAAAAGTGACCTCGATACCCAAACGCATCACCCAATCGATGCGTGAGGTCTGGTTATTGCAATCACGTTTTTCTAAACGAGTCGGTGCGCGCCCGTTTCGCTTGTTGTCGCATCCCCGCTTCAGGGCGGCCTATGATTTTCTGTTGTTAAGAGCACAGACCGGCGATGCCGACTCTGAGTTAGCGGAATGGTGGACTCAATTTCAGCGCGCCGATGAGACTGAGCAAAAAAGGATGACGCGTCCGGCCAAAAAAAGCCGAAAAAAACGGCGCCCCAAGCAATCTCGGCCTAAATCGACGAATACCGAAGCGACATGAATGAGACAGGAACAATCACGGTGTTGGCTTATATAGGTCTGGGCAGCAATCTAAATCATCCGGTTGAGCAAATACGTTCGGCGCGCTGCGCTATCGCTGCGCTGCCGGGTGTTGAGGAAGCGGCGTTTTCCAGTTTGTATCGCAGTGCGCCGATGGGGCCTCAGGATCAGCCGGACTATATCAACGCGGCGATGGCGGTGCGCACCGGTATGACTGCGATGGGGTTGCTCAGGCAATTGCAGACGATCGAAAATCAGCATGGCCGGGTAAGGCTGGAGCGCTGGGGGGCTAGAACGCTGGATCTGGATTTATTGTTATTTGGAGAACAGCAAATAAAGGTGCCTGATTTGATCGTGCCGCATATCGGTCTCGCCGAGCGGGCGTTTGTGTTGTATCCATTGTTGGAAATAGCCGGTCCGGAACTGCATATTCCAGGGCAAGGCTTTCTGCAGGATTTAGTGGAACAGTGTCCGGCGGACGGCTTGGAAAGGTTGACGTCATGAGTGTCTATAGTGCGCCGGCTGTTGTTAAACCGTTGTCGGTGACCGATCTGGCGGCGATGAAGCGCGGTGGCGAGAAAATCAGTTGTCTGACCGCTTATGACGCTAGCTTCAGCGCTTTGTTGGATAGGGTCGGCATCGATGTGATCTTGGTCGGTGATTCGCTGGGTATGGTGATTCAGGGACAGCAAAGCACCGTACCGGTCATCATGGATGACATGGTCTATCACAGCCGCTGCGTTACTCGGGTCAGGACGCGCGCTTTTGTCGTCACCGATTTGCCGTTCGGTAGTTATGCGACGCCTGAAATGGCGCTGTTAAACGCGGCGCGCTTGCTGCAGGCCGGGGGCGCGCAAATGGTGAAATTAGAAGGCGCGCGCCTCGATGTCATTCGTTTTCTAGTCGATCAAGGTGTGCCGGTTTGCGCCCATTTGGGTTTGCTGCCGCAGTCGATTAATCAGCTCGGCGCTTATCGCGTTCAAGGTAAGGAGCCGTTGGTGGCCGAACAAATTTTAGAGCATGCCGACAAGGTCGAACAGGCGGGCGCGAGTATGCTGGTGCTTGAATGCGTGCCGGCCAGCCTGGCCGCCAACATCAGCGCCAAGCTGAGTATTCCCGTGATCGGAATCGGCGCCGGCGTCGACTGCGATGGCCAGGTGTTGGTGCTTTACGATATTTTGAATCTGGAGGCCGGCAAAAAGCCGCGCTTTTATAAGAATTTCATGGCCGAAGCCAACGGTGTCGAAGAGGCGGTCAGACTTTATCATCAGGCGGTGAAGAGTTGTCAATACCCCGCCCCGGAACATTGTTATTGAATGCCGATGCACACTGTAACCCGCATTGCTGAATTAAGAGCGACGCTTAAGCAATGGCGGCGACAAGGACTGGCGGTCGCCTTGGTGCCGACGATGGGCAACCTCCATGCCGGTCATATAGCATTGGTCAACGCCGCCAGGCAGCGGGCTGATAAGGTGGTCGTCAGTATCTTTGTCAATCCGACCCAGTTTGGCGCTGGGGAAGATTACGCCGCTTATCCGCGCACCGAACAGCAGGATTCCGATAAATTAAACCGGGCGCAGGCGGATTTATTGTTTTTGCCGGCGGTGGCGGAGATCTATCCTGAAGACGCGCAAGTGAGTGTCACGGTCGGCGGCTTGGCCGACGATTATTGCGGCGGCAGTCGGCCTGGGCATTTCAACGGTGTCGCAACCGTGGTGTGTAAGCTTTTCAATATGGTTCAGCCTGATCTGGCCTTTTTCGGCGAAAAAGATTTCCAGCAGCTGGCCATCATTCGGCGTATGGTGGTCGATCTTAATTTTCCGGTGCAAATCTGCGCCGTTCCGATCGTCAGGGAGCCGGATGGCCTGGCGATGAGTTCCCGCAATGGTTATTTGACGGCCGAAGAGCGCGCCATCGCGCCAAAGCTTTATCAGAGTTTATGTCGTGTCCGCGATGCCATTTTGGCGGGGCAGACTGATTTTCATGCGCTGACAGAGCAGCAAATGGAGTGTTTGCGCGTGGCTGGTTTTCTTCCCGACTATCTGGCGGTGAGCAGGATCGAGGATTTGCGGCAGGCTTCCGAGGATGACCGCAATCTGGTGATTTTGGCCGCCGCTAAGCTGGGGCGGACTCGATTGATCGATAATTTATGTTTCTCTAGGTAAGCGAGTTTATGTTGCATCGATTGATAGTTATCGTATTGCTGGTGTTCAGTTTTTCCGTTTTCGCCAAGCCGAATCAGCGGCAATTGAAGATCATTGAACAGGTGGAAAAGTTGGAAGCGTCGAGTGAGCGCTTGTTGAGCCTGGACGATGAAGACGCGATCACGGCGGTGCTGGAACAGCAGGCTGCCCAATTGGAAGTCCTGTTGAAGCAGCTGCGAACGACATCGGTGGAAAGCTTGCCTGCAGCGATTAGCGATAAGCGCTTGAATTTTTTACAGTCGCGAATGGCGGTCAACAAGGAACGTGGCAACAAGTATGCGGTGTTGAGGGATAAGGCGGAGCTGGAGGCCGGCAAAACACGTCAGGCCATACGCGGTTATCTGGAGTTTTTGATCCGGGCGTCCAATAATTATGTCAGCATCGATGAAATCGTCGACGCCTCACAACAAGCGCTGGAGAAAAGCCAGCAGCTTGCCGCCTCCCTTGAGGTGTCGGATGTGATCGTGGAGGGGCAGATCTATGCCGCTTTCAAACGTAATCAGCAAGAGTTCATGCGGGTCAATACCACATTTCAGGATATCCTGACCTATGTCATTAATCACCCGCGTCTGATTGCTTCAACGCATTGGTTTCAGGAATTCTCGTTGATTTCGATCATTTCCTATGTGAATCAGTTTGATTTTCTCCGTCCGATCAATCATAAATTAATTCCTTTTAAGGTCGATGTCGGTGGCATCGGCATTTCGCTGGTGATCATGCTGCTGGTCTATTTCAGTTATCCATTTCTGTTTAAATTTACCAGTTGGCTGATCAAGAAATATGTCATCGATGAAGACGCCGAAAGCCAGACCCAGATTTATCATGAGATCAGAAAGCCGGCGCGAGCGCTGTTGATATTTTTTGGCATTGATTTGGCGACCATAGCCTTTTTCTATAAAACCGATTATCGGCCCTCCATCGAGAATATCACCTTCGTCATTTACAGTCTGATTTTTGTTTGGCTGTTGTTTAAGATTCTCGATACCGTGGTGTTGGCGCAGGTGCATAAATTAAGTCAGACCAATACCGAATTGCGCAAGGAATTGATTAATCTGGGCGTGCAGACGGCCAAGGTAATCATTTTGGTTTCAATGTTGGCCATAGGCCTCAATCATTTCGGCATCAGTATCACCGCGATCATGTCGACGTTGGGAATTGGCGGTTTGGCGTTTGCGTTGGCGGCCAAAGACACCTTGTCCAACCTGTTCGGCGGCATCACCATCTTATTCGATAATGTCTTTCGCATGGGCGATTGGGTGAAAATCGGCGATGTCGAGGGGACGGTAGCCGAAATAGGTTTGCGCAGTACGACCATCAGAACCTTCGATAATGCCCTGATTACCATTCCCAATGCGCAGGTTTCGGTATCCAGCGTCATGAACTGGAATCGACGCGTCGTCGGTCGACGGATAAAGATGCATGTCGGCGTCACCTATGAAAGCGATATGGACGATATACGCAAGGCCTTGGTCGATATTCGGGAAATGTTGCGTAGCCACTCCGGCATCGCCAACCCGAAACAAAAGCATGCTTCCGGCCACCGTCACTTCAAATTGTCGTCGTTGGAGGATGTCAAAGGCATTAAGGCGACTCAGCTGGTGTATATGGACCAGTATAATGATTCGTCGATCGATATTTTGGTTTATTGTTTTTCCAAAACGGTCAATTGGGCGGAGTGGTTGGCGGTCAAGGAAGACGTGCTCTTTAAGATTGCCGAGATCTTGCAGAAAAATAACCTGCAATTTGCTTATCCGACCGAGGTTAGAATTCATAGGAATGAGGTCGAGGCGACGTCCTGAGTCAGTTTTGCGCGTAAATGCCGATGGCTTCGCTTCTTGAAAGCATGTCGGGCGTTGCAAATGAAATCTAAATTTGCGAGCATGATGTCTTATTCCCATCAATACTTTGTCTGGATCGGGTTTGATAGTGACCTGATTTTAAGGCATAATGCTGGGTTCTCTAAAATTCGAGATTGTTGATTATGCAAACTACAATGCTTAAAGCCAAGTTGCACCGAGCTAGTGTGACGCATTCTGAGCTTGATTATGAAGGGTCCTGTGCGATTGATGGAAAGATTCTGGATTTTTCGGGCATCAGGGAATATGAGCAGATCCAAATCTACAATGTCAATAATGGCGAACGCTTCACGACTTATGCGATTCGCGCCGAAGAGGGGTCGGGCATTTTTTCCGTCAATGGCGCGGCAGCCCGACTGGCTTGTCCGGGGGATTTGATTATCGTCTGTTCTTTTGTGCTGCTGGATGAGAAAGAGCTGGCCAGTTATAAGCCTACACTGGTTTATTTCGATGAAAACAATCAGATCACCCATTCCAGTCACGCGATTCCGGTGCAAGCGGCTTAATCCGAATATTTTACAAAGGCGGGCCTGGTAACTATTAACAACCTAGGCATGAGGATTAATTGGGTGTAACTATTCAGTATAAAAGAAATATTTTCTCGGTATCAAGCTGAATAGTGACATCTGGGTTATATTTTTTCGGGGTAACTACTCACCCCCATTCCGTAGGGTGGATAAGCGGAGCGCATCCACCGGGTCGGCATCTTTGGTGGATGCGCCCTTCAGGCTTATCCACCCTACATGCCCTGCCGCGTTCGATAAGTGGGGCGAGCAGTTACGAACCTGTTTTAGTTGAAAAATCGGGCTTAGAATCTTGAACAAAATCGTCCAGGCCATAGCCTGTTATGGCGTTCGTGATGTTTCTCCAACCTTCTTGCCCGATTTCCCAGAATTTCATTCCCTTCATGAAATATCCACGTTAGCGGGCCTAAGTTAACGCTGGCTTATGCTTCAGAGAGATTAATCTCGCTGTTTTTTTCCATCAGCGTAATGCTTTGTTCCACCTCGCCAAGAAACTTCTGCAGACCTACGCGTTTGGCGCTGTTGATCAGTAGCGGGGATTTAATCGAGCCTTTGACGGTGGGGCCATCGACATCCTCAGTCTGCTCGTCTTTATGTAAGAGTATCAGTAGCAATAAGTCTTCGCTGTTGTCGAGCGCCAGCAGCTTTTCTTCGTCGTCGGTGAGGGAGAAACGGTAATTGATATTGAAATGAGAGGGGTGGGTGACCGAAAACGTCAGCGCCTCGTCATCCAATGATTGCAGCCAGTAGACTATGTTGCTGTGTTCCTGATGGAATAATTTAAAGCGATGTTGATTTTCAAAGCCGGGGATGCCATTGGGAAACGTGATAATGGTGTCTGGGTCGACTTGCTGTTCGCCTAAGAACTTTGATTTGATTTCCATGGAAGTTTTGTTTTTTAAAGGGGGTGGATAAATATTATCAAATATCCGTTTAATTTATAGCATAAAATGGCCAGTAATTCCCAGTTTGAGCATTTTTGCAGCAATTCCCAGTTTGAGCATTTTTGCTGTGTTTAGGGCATGGGATGTGTCTGTCGAGGAGCGCCGTTCACCCAGCACCTAAATAATTCTGGAATGTAAAATATAGTCCAGTAGCCATGGAATTTAGGTGCAGGGGGCTTGACGGCAGCATCCTTGCTGCCGACATCCTCGCCAAAAACACACTCCATGCTCTTTTTGAACGCCAAACAGAAAATAGCTGGCGTTTTAGCGATGTTTAGGGTTCCCCAGGAGCGCCCGGTATTTGTTCTCCGTGGTAGACTCCTCGATATATAACAACCCACTGTTGTAAAGTTACACCGGTCGTGATCAACGACTATGCCAATCCGCTATTGTTCGTTGCAACGGCAAAGGCTTCTGTGTATTCTGCTGCCCATGCAAATACATCTAATTTCGATAGGGAACCGAATGCCGGGCTGGGTGCAGCAGGGCTACCATGAATATGCCAAACGCTTGCCGAGAGAATGCGAGTTACTGTTGAAGGAAATAGCGCCTGGCAAACGGGGGAAAAACAGCGATACCAGCAGGATCATCAGGGAAGAGGGTGAGCGCATGCTGACGGTGTTGCCGGATAAGGCGCATGTGGTCACGCTGGATTTGGTCGGCAAGGACTGGTCTACCGAGCAGTTGGCGGAAACGATGCAGCGTTGGCAGGAAAGCAGTCGACATATTGCCTTGATGATTGGCGGGCCGGAAGGCTTGTCTCCGCTGATCAAGGAGCGGGCCCGTGAATCGTGGCGACTCTCGAAGCTGACTTTTCCGCATCCATTGGTCAGGGTTATCGTCGCCGAACAAATTTATCGGGCTTGGTCTATTCTTAATCATCATCCCTATCATCGCTGAATGATGACAAAACAGATCGTTCTGGCATCGGCTTCTCCGCGCCGCAGGGAGTTGTTGGATCAGATCGGTGTTAGCTATCGTGTGCATGTGGTTGATATCGATGAAACGCCATTGTTGAACGAATTACCGCGGGCTTATGTCACACGTATTGCGGCAGAAAAATCGGCAGCCTGCTGCTCACAATTGAATGTCGGCAAGCCGGTGTTGGCGGCCGATACCGCGGTCGTTGTGCAAGGGCGCATCATGGGTAAACCGCAAGACTTCGAGCATGCCAGGCAGATGTTGGAATTGTTGTCGGGCCAGACCCATCAGGTCTACAGCGCGGTTTCAGTAAGAGGCGACAATAGGCATGAGCAAGCCGTCAGTATCACCGATGTGACATTCAGGGCGCTGACCGGAAATGAAATCAAGGCTTATTGGCGTACCGGCGAGCCCCGGGATAAGGCGGGCGCCTATGCCATTCAGGGGTTTGCCAGTATATTCATCCAATCCATCAAGGGGAGTTTTTCAGGGGTCGTCGGTTTGCCATTATTTGAAACCGCGCAGCTGTTGGAAAGACAGGGCATCAAAATAATCACATGAGTGAAGAAATTTTAATTAATGTTACGCCGCCTGAAATCCGGGTCGCCGTCATCGAGAATGGCGTCTTGCAGGAACTGATTATCGAACGTTTCAGACAAAAAGGTCTGGTCGGAAATATTTATAAGGGTGAAGTCTGTCGAGTGTTGCCGGGCATGCAGGCGGCGTTTGTCGATATCGGGCTGGCGAAGGCGGCCTTCTTACACTTGTCCGATTTTAACAGCCAGGAGCTACAGAAAAAAGGTTCGGAAAATATCGAACACTATTTGCGCGAAGGGCAAAAAATCATCGTTCAGGTCACTAAGGATCCGATAGGCAGTAAGGGCGCGCGATTGACCACCGAAATATCGATCCCTTCTCGTTATCAGGTTTATATGCCTTATGCCGTCAATTCCGGCGTGTCGCAACGCATCGAATGCGAGGCTGAACGCAATCGACTGCGGGCCTGCATTGATGCCTTCCAGCAAAAAAACGAATGCGGCGGTTTTATTGCGAGGACGGCGGCCGAGTGCGTCGAGGAGTCGGTGTTGTTTTCCGATATGACCTTCCTGATCAAGCTGTGGGAAGCGATTCTGGAGAAAACCCAAAAAGCCCAAGCCAAGACCTTGATTCATGAGGATTTGCCGCTCAGTATCAGGACCTTGCGCGACCTTTACAAGGACGGCATCGAAAAGGTGCGGGTCGATTCTCGTGAAACTTATCAGAAACTGCTTGAATTCGCCGAAGTGTTCGTGCCGGAGATCGTGCCGGTGATCGAACACTATTCCGGCGAGCGGCCGGTCTTCGACATATACAATGTCGAAGATGAGATCACCAAGGCATTGGAAAGAAAAGTCAAGTTGAAGTCAGGCGGCCATCTGGTGTTTGATCAAACCGAGGCGATGACCACGGTCGATGTCAATACCGGCGGTTATGTCGGCGGCAGAAATCTGGAAGAAACCATCTTCAAAACCAATCTGGAAGCGGCCCAGACCATCTCCCGACAACTCAGGTTACGAAATCTGGGCGGGATCATCATCATTGACTTTATCGATATGCAGAGCGAGGAGCATAAAAGACAGGTGTTGAATGCCTTGCAGCGTAATCTAGATAAGGATCATGCCAAAACTAAAATTACCGAAGTGTCGGCGTTGGGCTTGGTGGAAATGACGCGTAAACGCACTCGTGAAAGTCTGGAGCATATTCTTTGCGAACCCTGCTCGGCATGTGGCGGACGAGGCGTGTTAAAGACGGCGGAGACGATTTGTCTGGAAATTTTCCGCGAAATCATCCGTGAAGTAAGGCAGTATAATGTTCAACAAATTCTGGTGCTGGCTTCCAACGAGGTTGTCGACATGTTGTTGGACGAAGAAGCGGCCATGCTGGCCGAACTGGAAGTGTTTCTGGGCGTTACGATTAAATTCAGAACCGAGACTGAATATAACCAGGAACAGTACGACGTGGTATTACTATAAGTTAGAAATCATCAGTGATCCATCATCTAACGCGGGCGACGCGACTATTCATTTTCTGGTCGTTAATTGCGGGCGCGATTAGTCTGACCGCCGTGCGCGCCTTTTTGGTCGGTGTGGACGGTTATAAAGCCGAACTCCAACAAAAATTTCATGACCTTACCGCGATTCATTTACAGATAGGCTCGTTGCGAGCCGGTACGCGCGGCTTTAATCCTGAATTCATTTTGCGTGATATCGATATCCTGTCGGTCGATGAAATCGGTCAGCCGGCCGTGACCTTGAAGGAAGTGCGGTTGGGGCTAGATGTGTTGCAATTTTTATTCAGCGGCGATTTGCTAGGTTCGAGCTGGCTGACCTTGGTCGGCGCTAAGGTGTCCATGATACGCCAACAGGATGGCAGTTTTAGTATCAAAGGTCTCAACGCGGGCGATACTCAGCAGCCTTTATGGCTGGCTAGAGGCGGGAAATACGAAATACTGCAAAGCGAAATTAGTTGGTTGGATAAAAAACGCCATGGCGAAACAGTAGTGTTCAATAACCTCGATTTATTGATCAAGAATGATGATGGCCGACACGAAATACACTTGTTAAGCGATTTGCCCGGCCAATATGGCGATTCATTAAGAGTCTCGGCCAATATCGAAGGCAGTATCGCCGATGGCGAGCATATTAACGGACGGCTTTATCTGGAAGGGCGGGATATCCGGCTTGTGGAGCTGCTGACCGGTGATTTGCCTTACGACATTAAAGTCAACGAGGGCCGGAGTAGTTTTCGGTTGTGGACTGATTGGCGCGACTCTAGGCCTTATCGGGTGACTGCCGATATTGATGGAACAGCGATCAATATCGAGCGGGAAGGCGATAAAAAACTGGTTCTGGCGCAAGTGGACGGCCATCTTAACTGGGAGTTATCGCGTCAAGGCTGGCGCTTTAGTGCGCACGATTTAAAGCTAAACACAGGACGGCAACAATGGCCGGTTGCCGAGTTTTTTCTGGCTAAGGCCGCCGATGGTGATTTTTCGGCGTTAATTCCTCGGCTGGACCTAGAAGAAGCCGATTATTTGGCGCCTTTTTTTCTGTCTGCCGAGCAGGCGGCCAGGTTGCCGAAAGACCTTAAGATGGCCGGGATGCTGCAGGATTTTGCGCTCTATGTGTCCGCCGATGGGCGGGAATTTGCGTTGAATGGCGGTTTTTCCGAAGTTGTGGCCGAATCGTCCGATGCGATGCCGCAACTACGAGGACTGAGCGGATACTTGCTGGGGACGCAAAAACAGGGGCGCTTGAGTCTGGCCAGCGCTTCAGGCAGTATCGCATTTCCCGGATTGTTTAGGCAGGCCATCGATTTTGATCGAGCGGGCGGGGAAGTGGCCTGGTTGCAAGAGCCTCGGGGTTTACGCCTGAGTTCGGACTATCTTGTCGTAAACAATGCCGATCTCAGTACTCATGCGCAGTTTTCCGTCGTCATTCCCCAGGGCGATCAAGCGCCTTTTTTGGAACTGCAGATGGCTTTCGAAGGGGTTAGCGATGTCACCCGGGTGCCGCGTTATTTGCCGGTAAAAGTCATGGGGGATGAAGTGGTCGATTGGCTGGACCATGCTTTTATCGCCGGTCGTGTTCACCGCGGCGAGGTTTTGTTGTCCGGCAATTTGGATCAGTTTCCGTTCGAAGCGGGGCAAGGTAAATTCGAGGCGCGCTTCGATGTCGATCACGGTGAACTGCTATATCATCCAGAATGGCCGTTATTGAAGCAATTGGATGTCAGTGTTCATTTTTTCGCCGACAGTCTCCGCGTCCAGCTCAGGCATGCGGAAGCGCAAGGCGTGACGATCAAGCGGGCTGATGTCGAGATACCGGAATTAAGTGTCGCCGACAGGCTTCTGGTGGACGGCGTATTGAGCGGCAGCCTCGACGCTGGCTTGCGCTTTATGCAGCAAACCCCGTTACATAGCCGCGTCGATGGGGTGCTGGCGACAACCGAGGTTCAGGGGGAGACGGAAGTCGAGCTCAAGCTACGCATTCCGCTGGATGATCACGGTCCTGCGCGTGTCGGAGGCGTCGTCCATCTCGACGATGCTGGCTTGAAAGTCAAGGCCATCGCCCTGCCAATCAATGAGCTGAAGGGAGAGCTGCGTTTTACCGAACAAGGGCTGTTTAGCGAGCGTGTCGACGCCAAGGTGTTAGGCTTCCCGGCGAGAGCCGCTATCACCAGCGATCAGGAGAGCGTTCGCATCGCGGTTTCCGGCGATAGCGATATGACGCATTTGCATCAGCAGTTTGCGTTTTTGAGCAATAACTTTGTTCGAGGCGCCTTCCCTTATTCGGTCTTAATCGATTTAGCGCTTGTTGACGATAGACTGTCGTCTGTGGAGATTGACAGCAATTTGCAAGGGGTGACGGTGGATTTGCCGGCGCCGCTGGCTAAATCAGCCGCAGAAAAAAAACCATTGCAGATCAACATCGCGTTGGCGGGAAATGATTTGCTGCCGTTAACGGCTAACTATGATGATGTGCTGAAGTTGGCTTTGCAGGTCGACAAGCAGACCGAAACATTGCATTCCGGACATATCGTCTATGGTCCCGGGCAGCCTGGCGTACGTAAAAACGCCGGCTTGAGGCTGGATATCAAGCAGCCGGAGTTAGATGTCGCCGACTGGCAGATGCTTATCGGCGATCATCAGGCGGAACAGGCCTTTAACGCGCCGAAGCTCGATCGAGTCAATGTCGATTTGGCTCAGCTGAAATGGGGGCGGCAACGATTAGGCAAGCTGACGTTAGATCTGAAGCGGCTAGACCAATACTGGCAAGGCTCTTTAAGCAGCCCGTTGGCGCGGGGAGGAATACGTTTGCCGGACGCCTCGGTGGCGGACAACAAAATCATGCTGCAGATGAACTATCTGGATTTGACCCGGATCGCCGGGCTGGATTTGCCGGTTTCGTCGATTAACAGCGAGCGGATACCGTTGATTTCGATCGTCAGTGATCGGCTGTTATGGCGGGGAGTCGATTTGGGGCGGCTGGAGCTGGAAACGGAAAGAACGAGCCAGGGCGTGCATTTTGACAAAATCATGTTGAGTGGCCGAGATGGCCTGATTGAGTTAACAGCCGATTGGTTGCGCTCGGGCGATGAAAACGCCACGGAGCTGCGCGGGCGATTAATCAGCGCCGATTTTGGCCGTTTCTTGGGCGAGTTGGGTTATAACGATGATTTGCATGAAACCGAAGCGGTGGTCGATTTTTCCGGCGGCTGGAATGGCGCGCCCTATCAATTCGACTTGGCGGGACTGCAGGGGGAGATGCAGGTGGATTTGAAAGGAGGGCGCATTTCCAGTATCGAGCCGGGTTTTGGTCGGTTGCTCGGTCTGATAGCGATGGAGCAGTGGGTTAAACGCTTCACCCTGGATTTTAGAGATATTTATCAAAAGGGCCTGGCGTTTAACCGTATCACCGGAAAATTCATTGTTAGTGAAGGCAAGGGATTAACCGATGATCTGTTGATCGATGCGGTTTCCGCCAGGGTCAAAATTATCGGCGAGACCGATTTGTTGCAGGAAACGTTGGATTACCGAGTTTTGGTGCTCCCTAAAAGTTCAGACGCCTTGCCCATTGCTGGTACAATTGTCGATAGGGTTGCCTCACTCGTTACCCAGGCCTTAACCGACGATTATAAAGAAGGTTATTTTTTCGGCTCGGAATATAAGGTCGAAGGAACCTGGGGAAATGCGGAAATTACACCGCTACATGATCGTGACGGCTTACTGAAGAAAACCTGGACCGAGTTGACCGATTTTCCCTGGCTGTCGCCGGATGCCAATTAGGCTGTTCCGGTGTCGCATCGTTTGTTGGTAATGATTACTGAAAAAAACAAAGAAAGAGAATACACATGAGTATATGTGCCGCCATACAAATGGCATCTAGTCCCAATATCAGCTCCAATTTGCTGCAGGCAGAAAAATTGATTGGCGAAGCCGCGAAGGCGGGCGCCAAACTGATTGCTTTGCCGGAAAATTTTGCCATCATGGGGAACAATGAATTTGACAAGGTTAAAGTTCGTGAGCAAGATGGAAGCGGTAGAATCCAGGACTTTTTATCGGCAGCAGCAAAAAAATACGCCGTCTGGCTGATTGGCGGGACCATTCCGTTGGTTGCCGATGATGATGATCGGGTCAGGGCCGCCTGTTTGGTTTACAATGATCTGGGGGAGCGCGTCGCGCGTTATGACAAGGTTCATTTGTTTGACGTCAGCGTCCCGGACAGCGATGAGGAATATAGAGAATCGGATTCCATCGAGCCGGGTGATGCGCCGCTGGTGATCGATTCTCCTTTCGGAAGACTGGGCGTTGCGGTCTGTTACGATTTGCGTTTCCCGGAATTTTTCCGCACGATGGCCCGGGGGGGGCTTGATGTCCTCGTCGTTCCTGCGGCCTTTACCGCGGAAACTGGGGCGGCGCATTGGGAAGTGTTGTTGCGCGCCCGGGCGATTGAAAACTTGTGCTATGTCATCGCGCCCAATCAAGGGGGATTTCATCTCAACGGCCGGCAAACCTACGGCCACAGCATGATCGTCGATCCTTGGGGAGTGCTGCTGGATTGTTATAAAACCGGCAGCGGTTTTGTCAGCGCCGACATTGACCTGGATCGACTGGAAAAAACTCGTAAATCTTTCCCTGTATTGGAACATCGTCGATTTTTTTGCGCTTAACAACATGGGCCATAAGATAGCAGCGTTTTTGTTATTGATGCTGGCGGCCTGCTCAGAGGTCGAACATAAATACCGCGACACGTCGGAGCTGGAAATGCCGCCTAGACTCGACATCAGCGAGCCTGCGCCAAGGCGACAGGCGAGCGAGGAACAATATCGGCTAACAAAAGGACTCGGGGATAGCGTCTCTCTCGATGATGCGGAAGCCCCGCCGGTTTTGAAGATTAAAAAATTGTTTGACCGTTCTTGGAATATCGTCGGTCAGGCGCTGGATTTAAAAAAAATCGAGGTCACCGATAAAAATCGCGAACAAGGCGTTTATTATGTCAAATACGATCCCAGCGAGGATTCAGGCACTCGGGTGTTCGGTAACGTCACATTGTTTATATTTGAAGAAGAATACGAAGAGGCCGAGTACAAGCTCAGCATCGTTTGGCGCGAGACCGAATGCGAGGTCAGGGCGACAAAGGTTGAACCGACGGAGAATGGCGATGAAGACGAGGCGCTCGGTGACGGTTCGGCGAAGCTGATCGAAGCCTTATATGAGGCGATCAGAGACGAGTTGAGCGAATAAGGTCTGGAAAAAATCATTATCCCGATAAAACCTAAATTAGGCTTAGACAATTCAGGCGCCGAATTCATGCTCGGCTCTTCGCTGATGTAGACGATAACGACGTCATTCGCGATGACTCCCCATTTTTCTAAAAAGATTCGAAATTTTCATGGCATTATTAAATCAAGTAACTCAATCCATTCTGGCGCCGCATGGCATGCAGACCGGCGATATCGATCAAGTGATGGCGAAGCTGCTCAGCGTGCCGGTGGATGCGGCCGATATTTATTTTCAAACCAGTCATTTCGAGTCCTGGGTGCTGGAAGGCGGCATCATCAAGGAAGGCAGCCATAATATCGATCATGGCGCCGGGGTGCGGGTGGTCTCCGGGGAGAAAACCGGCTTTGCCTACAGTGATCGACTTGAACTGCCGATATTGTTGGAGGCGGCCAATAACGTCAAAGCCATCGTTCGGCAAGGACAGAACAGGCAAACTCGGGTCGAAGAATCCGGCAATTGGCCGCAGTTTTATGCGCCGTTGAATCCGTTAAGTTCGCTGCCGGACCAGGAAAAAGTCGATTTGTTACGAGACGTCGACGCTTATACCCGCCGGCTCGATCCGCGCATCGAGGAGGTGATCGTCAGCCTGGCCGGAGTTTACGAGAATGTGCTGATCGCCAATCAGGACGGAGCGCTGGCAGCCGATATTCGGCCGTTGGTCAGAATGAATGTCAGCGTCATCATCGAGGAAAACGGACGCCGCGAACGCGGCAGCATGGGCGGCGGAGCGCGCGCCGATTACGGTTATTTTCTCGATCAGGATAGGGCGCGGGATTATGGTCGTGAAGCGGTCAGGCAGGCCCAGGTGAATTTAGAGGCCGGTGATGCGCCGGCCGGCGCGATGACGGTCGTATTGGGTCCGGGATGGCCCGGTATCCTGCTGCACGAAGCCATCGGTCACGGGCTGGAGGGCGATTTTAACCGCAAAGGCACTTCCGCATTCAGCGGCAAGCTCGGTCAGCGCGTCGCCTCGGATTTATGCACCGTCGTCGATGACGGCACCCTGCCCGGACGTCGAGGTTCCTTGAGCATCGATGACGAAGGCACGCCGAGCGAAAAAACCGTGTTGATTGAAAACGGAATTTTGCAAGGCTATATGCAGGATACGCTGAATGCCCGCTTGATGGGGGTGAAGGCGACCGGCAACGGCCGGCGCGAGTCCTATGCTCATTTGCCGATGCCGCGCATGACCAACACCTATATGCAACCCGGCCCGCATAATCCGGAAGAAATTATCGCATCGGTCAAGAAAGGCTTGTATGCGAGTAATTTTGGCGGCGGACAAGTGGATATCACCTCTGGCAAGTTTGTATTTTCGGCCAGTGAGGCCTATATGATCGAAAATGGCAAGCTTACCCGGCCTGTCAAGGGCGCCACATTGATCGGCAACGGTCCCGATGTGTTAACCCGGGTGTCGATGGTGGGTACCGACCTGGAGTTGGACAGCGGTGTCGGCACCTGTGGCAAGGAAGGGCAGAGCGTTCCGGTCGGCGTGGGACAGCCTACCTTGAAAATCGATGGCTTGACCGTCGGCGGAACCAGCGTTTAACAGCTAAAAAGGCTTTATTGTGCAAAACCAGGAACAAATTAATCAGCTAAAAAATATCGTTCAGGATCTGTTGAATGAGGCCGAAAGACAGGGGGCCAGCGCCGCCGAAGCCGGCCTCAGTGTCGATAACGGATTGTCCGTCACGGCGCGGATGGGCGATGTGGAAACGATCGAATATCATTGCGATCAGGGGCTGGCCATCGCGGTGTATTTCGATCAGCGCAAAGGCTCCGCCAGCAGCAATGATTTATCGCCCGAAGCCTTGAAAGAAACGGTCAAGGCGGCCTGCAGCATCGCCCGTTACGCCAGCGAGGACCCCTATGCCGGCTTGCCGGAAAAACGGTTGCTGGCGACCGAATTTCGCGATCTGGATCTAAACCATCCTTGGTCGTTGGATGCCGAGCAGGCGATCGCTCTCGCCGTCCAATGCGAGAATGCCGCGCGCGCTTATCATGCCGATATCAGTAATTCCGAAGGCGCCAGCGTTAACAGCCACCAGGGGGTGAGGGTTTTAGGGAATTCCTTGGGGTTTCTTCATGGCTATCGGTCCAGCCGGCACTCCGTCAGTTGTTCGGTGTTGGCCGGACGCGATGAGCGGATGCAGCGCGATTACTGGTACACCGTGTCCAGGGATCCCGGTCAGCTGGAATCGGTGGTCGCCGTCGGTGAAAAAGCCGCGCAACGCGCCTTGCGCAGACAAGGCGCGCGCAGCCTGTCGACCCGTCAGTGTCCAGTGCTCTATGCGCCGGAAATGGCCACCGGCTTGATCGGCTCGTTGGCCGGCGCGATCAGCGGCGGCAATCTATATCGCAAGTCGTCGTTTTTGTTGGATGCGCTGGACACCCCGATCATGCCGGAATTTGTCCGTATCCATGAACAGCCGTTTCTGCAAGGCGCGTTGGGCAGCGCCAATTATGACGCCGAAGGGGTGGCCACTAGCGCACGCGATATCGTCACCGACGGTATATTGCAGTCTTATCTGTTGAGTAGTTATTCGGCGCGTAAACTGGGCATGCAAAGCACCGGCAATGCCGGCGGCGTTCATAACCTGACCGTCGACGCGGGCGATAATGACTTCGCTGCGATGCTGAAGCAAATGGGCGACGGTCTGCTGGTGACTGAATTGATGGGGCAAGGGGTCAACATGGTGACCGGCGATTATTCTCGCGGCGCCTCGGGTTTCTGGGTCGAAAACGGCGAAATCAGCTATCCGGTCCAGGAGATTACCATCGCCGGCAATCTGAAAGATATGTTCAAACATATCGTCGCGATCGGCAACGATGTCGATTATCGCGGCAACATCCGCACCGGCTCGATTTTGGTCGAGCAGATGTCGGTGGCCGGGGAATGATTTCATAAACCGCGGAGGCGCAAGAGTCGGAGATTCTGGGAATAAAGTGCTCTTAGCCTACGCGGGTATTGTTTTTAATAGCGATTAACTTACCGCAGGTTGTTTCCTGAAACAGGCTGCGGTAAGTTTATAGCCATTTAAAACTATGCCGAATAATTGCAATTTCTCTGTGTCTCTGCGGTGATAATTCATTCAAAGGTTCTGCAATATATCCTCAAGTAATTGCGGTCCTTTATAGATCAGGCCGCTGTAGATCTGCACCAGGCTGGCGCCGGCGTCCAGCTTTTCCTGGGCGTCGGCGGCGCTGAGGATGCCGCCGGCGGCGATAATCGGCAGCTGCCCGTTCAATTCTCCCGCCAGCGCCTTGACCACACGGGTAGAGCTTTCCTTGACCGGCGCACCGCTGAGACCGCCGGCCTCTTCGGCATGACGGTGGCCTTGAATCTTGTCTCTGGCGATCGTGGTATTGGTGGCAATGACGCCGTCGATGGCGAATTCCTTCAATAGTCCGGCAATATGACTGATTTCCTCATCGCTCAGGTCCGGGGCGATTTTGACGACCAGCGGGACATGTTTGTCATATTGACCTTGCAGCTTCTGATGTTCTTCCTTCAGCGCCGACAGTAGTCGCCTGATTTCATCGCCTTGTTGCAATTGGCGCAGGTTTTGGGTGTTCGGCGAAGAGATGTTGACCGTGATATAGCCGGCCAGCGGATAGCTTTTGCGCAAGCCGATCAGGTAATCGTCGGCGGCGTTTTCGATCGGTGTGTCGAAATTCTTTCCTATGTTGATGCCCAGCACGCCGCGGTAACGGCAGCGCTGGACTTGCTCCAGCAAATGATCGATGCCCAGATTATTGAAGCCCATGCGGTTGATGATGGCCTGGTGTTCAGGCAGTCTGAACAGGCGGGGCTTGGGATTGCCCGGTTGCGGCCTGGGGGTGACGGTGCCGATCTCGATAAAGCCGAAGCCCAGATCCGCCAAGGCGTCAATATAATCGCCGTTTTTGTCCAGTCCGGCCGCCAATCCTACCGGATTGTTAAACGTCAAGCCCATGACGCTGACGGGTTTGTCGCTGGACTTGGCGCGCGACAGTGCCGACAAGCCGGTTTGATGGGCCAGTTGCAGCAGTGTTAGGGTGACATGATGCGCGGTTTCCGGGTCTAATGAAAACAGTGCGGGACGGAGCAGCGGATAAAGATTCATGGCAGTGGCTTGTCGGGTTAACGGTTGATTTGATACGGCGTCGGGTCCAGTGGCGGTGTGCGTTTCAGCATCAGGTCGGCCAATAGCGTCGCCGAGGCGGGCCCCATGACCAGGCCGTTGCGGAAATGACCGGCGTTGATATAGAGATTGTCGACTTGTGGATGTCGGCCAATATAGGGCACGCCCTCGGCGGTGCCGGGTCTGAGGCCGGCCCAGTGGGCTATGACCGGGTAGTCGAGCAAGGCCGGAAATAATTGCGTGGCGAATTGGTACAGCCGGTTTTTGGCCTGCGCGCTGGTTTCCTTGACGAAGCCGGTTTGTTCCACGGTGCTGCCGGCCAGGATGCGGCCGTCTCGCCGTGGAATCAAATACTGGTCGCCATCCAAGATCATATGTGACAAGGTGTCCGGCCGCGCCTCGAATAATAGCATTTCGCCTTTGACCGGCTGGATATCGACGGCTTGCTGCCGTTCGGGGAAATGTTTGGCCAGCAATTCACCGGTCCAGGCGCCGGTCGCGATGACTAGCTGATCGGTGTCGATTGCGTCTTCGGTCGTCGTAATGGAGGCGACCCGGTCGTGCTGGATAGCGATCTTGGTGATGTCGCGGTTCTCCAGGAACCGCACGCCGGCGGTCATTAAGAAGGCCTTTAACGATTTCAGCAAGCGCGGATTGCGGGCTTGAGCGATTTCCGGCAGCCACAACGGGTGTTCGGGGGCGGTATGCAACGCGCTAAAGAACCGCTCGTCGGCTGACTGATAAGCGATGTCGTTCTTTACGCACCAGTCGAGGGCCTGGGCGAAATCGGGATTTTTGCAGATCAGCAGGCCGCAGTCATACCATTCCGGATCGATGCCGGTGGCTTCGTATAATTCTCGAGAAAGAAGCGGATATTTTGCCAGGCTGACCTTCACCAAGTCGGTAATGGCCTGCGCCTGTCGCCACGGATAGAGCGGCAGCAGTATGCCGCCGCCGGCCCAGGAGGATTCCTGTCCGGTCCGCGATTTGTCCAGAACGGTGACTTGGCGGCCGGCTTGCATCAGTTCTTTGGCCGTCAACAGGCCGTTGATGCCGCCACCGATGATGGTGATGTCGGAAGAATGTTTCATGTATAGGGAGAGGTTGTTTCGTATGGCAAATCAGACTGATATCCGCTGCTGCTGGATGATGTTTCCTCGAGTCTTGGAGGTCGGAGCGGCCTGAAAATGCCGTAGCCATTATAGGCGATGTCTGGTTTATTGAAAATGCCCGCGCTTATAGCGCAGCAATTCCCAATTTGAGCGTTTTAGAGGCGTTTAGGAATATGCACAAAATAACTTCCCGAAACAGTAGGCTTTGTGGAGGTTCGGTAACTCGCTTGACAGGACGCCGTTCACCCAGCACCTAAATTATCCTGGAATGTAAAATATAGTCCGGTAGCCATGGAGTTTAGGTGCTGGGCTCTCGTGGGCTTATGGTAAAAAAGACAACAACAATGTTGTTTTTTTTTGACATGCTCTTGTATTGGTTTATTTATGTGCTATATGTTATTGATAAATAATGGATAGGGAAAAGAAAAGAAATGCGGTTAATTGTTGTAAGGAACTTGTAAGGAGGGGGATTAGCTGCTATTATCAAGACCGTGAAAAAAATCTGTGTTGTATTAGAGCAAATACAGTGTAATAACAACAACCTCTTGAGGGGGGATCAATGACATTTAAAAAGACTAACGTAGCGCTCGGCGTGGCCGCAGCGACATTAACAATGGCCGGTGCGATGGTTTCTCCACAAGCCGCTGCTCATTCGAAAGCGGAACGCGTCGCCGATGCGACCGCGAAAAAAACCGAAGCCTTGGAAATGCAAGTTAACCAAATGGCGGCGATGATGAAGGCGATGCAAGCCGAACTGAATCGCGTCAAGGCCGCTTCCACCGACGCCACGTCCGTGAATGCGGCGAAGGTTCAGGAACTGGATCAATGGATGTCGTCAGTTAAGAGTGCGCCGGTTCATGTGGCCAGCAAAGACCACACCTTCTCGGTACGCGGCGGTTGGATGCAGTTCGACGATAACCGGGGTTCGACTGCGGGTCTAGCCGGTTCGGGTCTGGGTCAAGATGTATTGACCAGCGATACCGATGACGACGCGTTCTATTATGGCGGCGCGATCGATTTCAACCTGAATAACGACATGTTCGGCCTGATGGACGATACCTCATCGATCATCGAATTGGGCATCGAATATGCCGAATTGACCGATGATAAAGTTAATGGCCTTCAAAGTGTCATTACAGGCACTGCAGGGACTGATTTACAGCAGCGTGTCACCGTCAACATGCTGAGAATCAGCGCGGCGACCAAGATCAAGTTCATGCACGGCAGCAAATTTAGACCGTGGATCATCCCAGCCGGTCTGGACATCAACATCATCAGTCCGCCGTCTGATGCGGTAACCGTATTGAACACCGGCATGCAGTTCGGCGCCGGTGCGGAATACGAAATCCTGGACGGCATCGTGCTGGGCGCGGACAGCCGCTACCATTGGTCACCGGATGATGTCGACGGCGTCGACACCGATGGCTTCACCGTGGGCGGCTCGCTCGGTTTCCGTTTCTAAGATCTTCAGATCTTGGCGAGACCCGAAAAGGGGAGGCGTTAAGCCTCCCCTTTTTTTATGGCTAAAATAATTTAGGTGCAAGGTGCCTGGGCGGGGCGGGTTATTCAACCCGCCCCGAATGTTTTGGTTTTTAGTTTGGCATAGGATTGAAAGATTCAGGCCGGGGTTACAAACCCCGGCCTGCTCAAGAATAAGGGCGCGCGCCGACATCGATAGGTGCTTTCACGGTATAATGAAAAACGAATTGCAGAGACATTCACCGCACCTTGTTGGCATATTATTGACGCATGAAATCGCTATACCCCGAAATCGAACCCTTCCATTCCTTTTTGCTCGAAACCGATTCCGTTCATCAAGTTTATGTCGAACAGTGCGGCAATGCGCAAGGTTTTCCGGTTATTTTTTTGCATGGCGGTCCCTGTTCCGGCTGTAGACCCGATCACCGCCGCTTCTTCGATCCCGAACGCTATCACATCATCCTGATGGACCAACGCGGCTGCGGTCGCTCCGAGCCGTTCGGCGAATTGCAAGACAATACCACTCAGGAGCTGATCGACGATATGGAGCGGATTAGGCAGCGCTTGCATATAGAACGTTGGCTATTGTTCGGTGGTTCCTGGGGCGGCGCACTGGCCTTGTTATATGCTCAACAGCATCGCCGGCATGTGGCCGGCATGGTTATACGCGGCGTATTTTTGGCCCGACAACGGGATTTGGACTGGTTCATCAAAGACGGCGCCGGTCGGATCTATCCCGAGCAATGGCAAGCACTGGTCAGCAGTATTCCGGAATCGCAACGCGCGGATCTGTTGGCGGGCCTGTGCGATACCGCCTTCGGCGCCGATGAAGTCGCGAAGAGGCGCATGACCCGGGCCTGGATGGCCTGGGGCGGGCAGACGGCGTTAGGCGCCGATTATCAGGCCGATGACGGGCCCGAACATATCACGGAAAACATGGTGCGGCAGGTGCAGATGGAAATGCATTTTGCAAAAAACCGGTATTTCATCGCTGAGAATCAGATTTTGGAGCGCTGCGCCGCGTTGCAGAACATTCCAACGGTGATCGTGCATGGTCGAAATGACCTGGTGTGTCCGATGGAGGCGGGTTACAGTCTGGCCAATGCATTGCCGGAGGCGGAATATATCGTATTGCCGGCTGCCGGTCACGTCGCTCAGGGCAAGGAAATGATCGACGCCTTGGTGTCGGCAACTGATAGAATATTGCCCTGTATGAAATAACGGAAAATGCATTGAGTAACGAGAAAAAACGTTTGGTCATCGCGATGACCGGAGCGACCGGTGCGATTTACGGAGTCAGGATGCTGCAAGTGCTGCGAGAGCAGCCGGATTGGGAATCGCATCTGGTGATTTCCAAGGCCGGTCTGGTCAACCTGAAATACGAACTGGAGATGGAGCGTTCGGCGCTGCAAGCCTTGGCCGATGTCACTCATGGCATCGATGACATCGCTTCTTGTATCGCCAGCGGCTCGTTCAAGACCGAAGGGGTGGTCGTCGCGCCCTGCTCAATGAAGACGTTGGCGGCGATCGCGCATGGCTTCGGCGATAACCTGATTTCCCGCGCCGCCGACGTAGCGTTGAAGGAGCGGCGCAAGGTCGTGATCATGCCGCGGGAAACGCCGTTGAACCTGGCCCATATCCGCAACATGGCGGCCGCCACCGAGATGGGGGCGATTATTTATCCGCCGATGCCGGCTTTCTACAACAAGTCGGATTCGGTCAGGGCGATGGTCGATGAGGGCGTCGGTCGCATCTTGGATATGTACGGCATAAACGCCGGGCTGTTCAGCGAATGGAAGGGGCTCTAGCGCCTGTCATGTTATAAATGACGGGGGCTCGGTAGCTGCCAGCAATTCCCAGGTTGAGCATTTTGCTGTGTTTAGGGCATGGGGTATGTCTGTCGAGGAGCATCCTCGCCAAACACACCCCATGCCCTTTTTGAGCGCCAAACTGGAAATTGCTGCGGTAGATGCGAATTGCGCGGCTAAATTTGCGCCTACAATTACAATTGCCGACAGAATAATAGTGTATGGGGCTGTACAAGTTCGGAAACCAGAAGAGATCACCCTGAAGAGTATGAAGATTGAATGCTATCCTTCGTGTGCTTCATGGTCTTCGGGGTGAATGATCGATGTTACGTAATTATTCAGCGTAGTTTTATGTGAGGGAGTAGGTTATTGATTTATCGGGCTGTCTGCAACAGGACGTTGCAGTCAGAGCTTACATGGAAGTATTCACGCGTCCCGAGAAATTAATGACCTACTGCCTAAATCCTGAAAGATACTGAATATAATAGATACGATGTTACGCAGTCTACGGCTAAAAGCGCTTGGAATTCTTGCTGTTGCGGAAAATCAAAGGCTTTTCTTCGGCCGCTAAGGCCGTTTCTTTGGCCGAATCGATCGCTTCCTGAATGACATGGTGATGCGGCGATTTGCTGCACACCGGATCGGCGTTATACATGTCTCCGGTCATCAGGTAGGCCTGGCAGCGGCAGCCGCCGAAATCTTTTTCCTTTTCGTCGCAACTGCGGCAAGGCTCCTTCATCCAGTCATAGCCGCGGAAGAAGTTGAACGCTTTAGATTCGTTCCAGATCTCCGCGATGCTGTAATCTTTGACATTGGGGCAGTCCAGACCCGGTAGTTCGCGGGCGGAATGACAAGGCAGCGCGACGCCGTCCGGGGCGATGGTCAGGAAGGTGGTGCCCCAGCCGTTCATGCAGGCCTTGGGGCGGTCTTCGTAATAATCCGGTATCACGTAATAGATTTTCATTTTGCCGGCGACCTTTTCCTTATAGGCCTGGGCGATTTTTTCGGCTTCCTCGAACTGTTCCTGGGTCGGCAATAATAAATCCCGGTTGGCGTGGGCCCAGCCGTAATACTGGGTATTGGCCAGTTCCAGATAATCGGCGCCCAATGCCTCGGCCATCGCCAAAATCTCTGGCATTTGGTGGATATTCTCCCTGTGTATTACGACGCACAGCACCATCGGGTAGCCATGCTTCTTGACCAGTTTGGCGACTTCCTGCTTGTGTTGATAAGACTCGGTGCCGGCGATATGGTCGTTCAATTCCTGGGTGCTGGCCTGTATGCTGACCTGGATATGATCCAGCCCGGCTTGTTTTAATTCGACGATCTTGGCTTCGGTAAGGCCATAGCCGGAGGTGATCAGATTGGAGTAATACCCCAAATCCCGGGCGTGCCTGACTAGTTCGGGTAAATCCCGTCGGGTTAATGGTTCGCCGCCGGAAAAGCCCAGTTGTACCGCGCCCATCTGCCGTGCCTGGCTCAGTACGCGTTTCCAGTCTTCGGTGCCCAATTCATCCGGATACTTGGCGTAATCCAATGGATTGGAGCAGTACGGACACTGCAGCGGACATTTGTAGCTGAGTTCCGCCAGCAGCCAGCGCGGCGGCGTGATGTTAGGGTTGTTGGATCCAGCCATTTTGTAATGCGACATTGAGAAAGTTGTTGATATCGTCCTTCAGACCGGATTGGGAAAATTTTTGTTCCAGTTCGTTAACGATTTGTTCCAAATTGCGTTTGCCATCGCAAAGTTTGAGAATTTCGGCGGAGCTTTGATTCAACTCCACCATGCCTTCCGGATAGAGGATGACGTCTTTTTGTTGCGCTTCTTCCCATTGCAGGCGGTGCATGGGTGAGAAGCTGATCGTTTGATTGGGATTGATGCTCATTTGTATATGTAGGTTGGGCTGAATGAAATGAAGCTCAACGAGTTAGGTGTTCCGGAAATGTTGGGCTTCGCTATCGCTCAACCCAACCTACGAAATGCGTAACTATTCAGCATAAAAATGCTTTTACTATCAGTCGCTTGCCCCAGAAGACGCCGTTCACCCAGCACCTAAATAAACGAAGATGATTTATCGCAGCCATTAGCCTATGGAATTTAGGTGCTGGGTAAATATGTCCCTATAGGCTTGGATGCGACATCCCTGTCGCATACACTTCTTCCACAAGCAATTGATAGTAAAAGAAATATTTTCTCAGTATCAAACTGAATAGTTACCGAAATGCTTGTGTTTAAGGGCGGTTCTTTAATGATGCGTCCAACTTATCATGTTATTTCTCGATATTGAAATATGGCGGCATGTCGTTGACATAGGCCATGTACATCGCATCGGCCATGGTCCACAACACATCCAGCTTGAATTTCAGGATATCCAGCATGCGTTCCTGTTGTTCGCGGGTCTTGTACCAGTCCAGCGTCAGTTCCAGGCCGTGCTCGACGTCGCGTCGCGCTTCCGACAGGCGTTTGCGGAAATAAATATAACCTTCCTGCTCGACCCACGGATACATTTCCGGCCAGTTATCCAGGCGTTGTTGATGAATTTTCGGCGCAAACAACTCGGTCAGCGAGGAGCTGGCCGCTTCATGCCATTCCGAACGACGGGCGAAGTTGACATAGGCGTCGACGGCGAATCGCACGCCGGGCAGTACATGTTTCAACGAGGTAATTTCCTCGCGGGTCATGCCGACCGCGATGCCTAGCTGTATCCAAGCCTCGATGCCGCCGGGGTCGTCGGGATGGCCGTCATGATCCAATATCCGTTGCACCCAGATGGCGCGGGTCTTGCGATCCGGGCAATTGGCCATGATGTTGGCGTCCTTGATCGGAATCATAATCTGATAATAAAAGCGGTTGGCGACCCAGCCCTGCAGTTGGGCCTTGTTCAGTTTACCTTCGTTCATCAGCGTGTGCATAGGATGATGAATATGGTAATACTTTTCCATGCCGCGCAGCTTGGCTTCAAATTCCTCGCGGCTCCAGGGTTTGTTATCGCAGCAGCTCATGATGTTCCTTTATAAGTCGATTTCTAAACCATCGTAAGAAACTTCGATGCCGGCGGCATCCAGTGTCTTGCGCTGTTCCGAATCTTCGTCCAGAATCGGGTTGGTGTTGTTGATATGAATCAATATTTTGCGGGTATTTTCAACCTGATTCAGCACCTCGATCATGCCGCCTGGTCCCGATTGCGGCAGATGGCCGATTTCCCGCGCCTTTTTATGACTGATATGCTGGCTGACCATTTCATCGTCGGTCCAGAAGGTGCCGTCCACCATCAGGCAATCGACCTCCTGCATCGCTTGCATCACATGCGGCTCGATTTCTCCGAGGCCGGGCGAATAGTACAGTTTTTTGCCGGTGGAAATTTGTTCGATGATGACGCCGACATTATCGCCTTCGTGCGGGTCGTGCCGGTGGGGCGAATAGGGCGGCGCCTTGCTCTTCAGGGCATGAGTATAAAAACGTAAGTCGTCGATGCCGGGGACCGTGAAGCTGCTGCCGTCACAAGGGATCGGGTGATGATTGACGGTGCAATAATCTTTCAGCATCGTAAACAGCGGGAAGCCGGTGGTCAGGTCTTGTTTCACCATGTCCGTGCAGTAAACATCGAGCGGCTTGCCTTCGCGCAGCATCAGCATGCCGGTGGTGTGGTCGATCTGACTGTCGATCAACATGATCGCCTTGATGCCGGTGTCGCGGACGCCTTCCTGCGGCTGAATGGCCGGAAACGCCTCCAGTTGCTGGCGAATGTCGGGCGAGGTGTTGAACAGCAGCCAGTTTCTGTTGTCGGTGCTGACCGCAATCGATGACTGGGTGCGGGCCTTGCCATTCATTTGCTTGTGGCGTAAACGGTGACAATTATGGCAATTACAGTTCCATTGGGGAAATCCGCCCCCCGCGCCTGAACCGAGAACTCTGATCTTCATGATTGATGGGCTAGTTTGGTTGTAAAACAAGGCCTGAATGATACGGGATTAAAAAGCTGCAGGCAAAAAAAAGGGGCCTGAACAGCCCCTTTTTCTTGATTCAAACCGTAGCAATCAACGGTTATAAATGTACATAGTGACTTCGAAACCGAAACGCAGGTCTGTGTAAGCTGGTGTTTCCCATTTCATATTAAATACCTCCAGAAGTTTTTTTAGTTGTACGCTAGCTTGATCAAGTAAGCTGCCTCAGAGTATACGATGAAGTTTTTTTTTTGGCAACTACGATCAGCATTTATAGATTAAAAGTGATGGATGGAGTTCACTTTTAGCTTGTACCTCACTAAATACAGGGTTATATTTACGGTTCGCACCATTTTAACCGAGCGATAGGCGCAATGGCTTATCGAAATAATTACAATAACAATTGGAGGGGGTTATGGGAGTCGTGGTAGAGCTTGTTTTTTTCATGTTGCTGATCGCCATTGTCGCTTTTGCGCCGTTGGGATACTTCATCTATATGTATACGATGAAAAACGGCGAGCCGTTTGGGGATACCGAACCGCATGGCGATAGTGACTCGGCCGTTTTAAATATGGCGGAGAAGGTCGTTAGTGCGGTTAAAGGCCTCGTTGCCAAAAAATAACTACCCGTCGCAATTCAGCATTGTTCGTTTAGTGGAACCGGGCGTAGGATGCTCGGTATCCAGCTCGGCGCTGCCGATAGAAGCTGAATAGAGCCAAAAGAACTGGAATAACGCCGGTTTTTTAGCGAACTTTTGCCCGGATTTCTTGGTGGGGAGAAGATGAAAATCTAGGCGGCGGTTTGTGCAAAGCAAGCCGCGAATTGTCGAAAAAAAGTGAACCAGTTCAAATATTGATTCGAAATTACTTGAAAGAAAATCAAGATTAAAAGTTGAATTTTTTGCGCGTCAGGGTAAGCTTACGATTATAAGCTAATGTCTGGATTGACGCGCCATGAACGGAACCACGACCTTTTTGCCCAGCTACGACCCCTGTCCGGAATACAATGCCAGGTTATTGCAGCGCAGTATTCCGATGATGATGAAGCATCAAGTTTCGACGCATCCGATTAATTATGCCATTTGGTATGAATACGTCGCCGGCAATAATGGCAAACTGACCGCAGCCATCGATGAGCTACTGAAAAGCAAGCAGGCGTTTGATGATGAAACCAGCCTGAGTCTCTACAAGAACTATATTTGTAACGCCTCGGTTGAATCATTTGAAAAAATCAATTATGCCTTGCAGGCGTTGATTGAAAATACCGCTAACACGGTGCAAGATTCAAGCACTCAGGTTGCCAGTGTCGGAGAGCATGTGTCGGCCAGTTCGCTGAAGCTGGAGGGCATCGATAATCTATCCGATGTTAAAAATGTGCTGTCAGGCATCGTCGCGGAAACCCGGGAATTACTTAAAATCAGCAATATCCTAAAAACCAAGCTCAATGAGGCCAATGACGAGATGGCGAGGTTGCGCAGTGAGCTGAGCATGGTCAGGGAGATGGCGACGACGGATGGCTTAACCGGCTTGTTGAACAGACGGGCTTTTGATGAGATCTTGGTTAAGCTGATTGACAGCCCGCTAGCATCCTCACACTGCTTATTAATTCTGGATCTGGATTATTTTAAAAAGATCAATGACAGGTTTGGTCATCTGGTTGGCGATAAGGTGCTGCGCTATATGGCGGGCTTGTTAAAACAGCATGCCAGCGAACATCATCATGTCGCCCGTTTTGGTGGCGAGGAGCTCGCCGTGGTGATGCCCGAGACTACGATGGATACGGCGCTGGCAATCGCCGAACAGATCCGGTCGGCGCTGGATAACAGCCGCTTGAAACAAAAGGAGAGCGGCCAATCTATCGGTAAAGTGACGGTGTCGATAGGCGCGGCGTCGCTAAAAAACGACGACAGCGTCGAAAGTTTTGTCGCCCGCGCCGATCAAGCGCTATACGCCGCCAAGGAGTCGGGGCGCAACCGGGTCGTGCATCTGCTTTAACCCGGAAACAGCTTTCCGGCTTAGCCTGTCCCGCAGGTGGGGCAAGCTGGGTTTTTCCTCAATTTCATCGTTTGCCATTCCATCGTCAGGCCGTCCAGCAATAATAATCGCCCGGTCAGAGGGGCTCCGATCGTCATGATGACCTTCATCGCCTCGAGGGCCTGTATGCTGCCGATGATCCCGGTAATCGGCGCGATGACGCCGTTTGTCGAACAGCGCTGTAGTTCTTCACCTTCACTGCTGTAGAGACAGTTGTAGCAAGGGCTGTCGTCGCAGCCCGGCGTAAACACCGAGACTTGACCTTCAAAACGAATTGCGGCGCCCGATATCAAAGCCGTTCTATGGTTCACGCAAGCCCGATTAATGGCGAAACGGGTGTTGAAATTGTCGCTGCAGTCCAACACGATATCGGCGTTTTCGACTTCCCTGTCCAGTCGTTCTCCAACCAAGCGTTCACGGTGGACGATAACCTTCGTATCCGGATTTAACTTTTTCAAGGTGTTCCGGGTTGAAATTACCTTATCCATCCCTATATCGTCAGTGTTATGGGCAATCTGTCTTTGCAGATTTGACAGATCGACCTGGTCGTCGTCATAGAGTGTGATTTGACCGATGCCCGCCGCAGCCAGATACATCGAGGCTGGAGAGCCGAGACCGCCGGCGCCGATGATCAAAACTTTGGCGTCGAGCAGTTTTTGCTGTCCCTCGATATCGATTTGCGGCAGCATGATTTGTCGGCTATAGCGTAGTAGTTGTTGGTCATTCATTTGTCATCTGGATGCAATAAAGTGAGCGGCAGATGATGCCAAAGAACTTGACAGAGTGCAAAAGCTGGTTATTATTAGCACTCATTACTAGCGAGTGCTAATAATTTTTAAACCTTTATTTTTTAATTGTTAGGAGACATTGATGAAAATACGTCCGTTACACGACAGAGTCATCGTTAAACGTGTTGCAGAAGAAACAAAAACTGCAGGAGGGATTGTTTTGCCGGGATCCGCAGCCGAAAAACCCAGTGAAGGTGAGGTTTTAGCGGTGGGTAATGGCAAAACTTTGGACAATGGACAAGTTCGCGCCATGGAAGTAAAAGTGGGCGACAGAGTCCTGTTCGGCAAATATTCCGGCACGGAAGTGAAGGTAGACGGTGAAGAAGTTATCGTCATGCGTGAAGAAGACATCATGGGGATTTTAGGCTAAGCCAAAATCGATCACTAACCATATTAAAGAATATTTAGGAAACAAAATGGCAGCAAAAGAAGTAAAATTTGGTGGCGATGCGCGTGCACTCATGGCGGCAGGCGTAAACATTCTAGCAAACGCGGTGAAAGTCACGCTGGGCCCTAAAGGCCGTAATGCGGTTTTGGAAAAAAGCTTCGGCGCCCCCACCATCACTAAAGACGGTGTATCGGTGGCCAAGGAAATCGAATTAAGCGATAAATTCGAAAACATGGGCGCGCAAATGGTCAAAGAAGTTGCGTCACAAACTTCTGACGTGGCCGGTGACGGCACCACGACGGCGACTGTATTGGCGCAATCGATCGTTAACGAAGGCTTGAAATCGGTCGCTGCGGGCATGAACCCAATGGACCTGAAGCGCGGTATCGATCAAGCGGTTTCCGCGGCGGTTAAAGCGATCGAAGCGGCGGCGACGCCTTGCGAGGACAGCAAGTCGATTGCTCAAGTTGGCGCCATTTCGGCAAACTCCGATGAGACGGTCGGCACCATCATCGCCGAAGCGATGGAAAAAGTCGGTAAAGAAGGCGTGATTACCGTGGAGGAAGGTTCCGGTCTGGAAAATCATTTGGATGTCGTCGAAGGCATGCAATTTGACCGCGGCTACCTGTCTGCATACTTCATCAATAACCAGGACAACATGACGGTTGAACTGGAAGATCCTTATATCCTGCTGTTCGACAAGAAAATCTCCAATATCCGTGATTTATTGCCGATTCTGGAAGGGGTTGCCAAGGCTAGCCGTCCATTGCTGATTATCGCCGAAGATGTCGAAGGCGAAGCGTTGGCGACTCTGGTGGTCAACAACATGCGCGGCATCGTCAAAGTAGCGGCCGTTAAAGCGCCTGGTTTCGGTGATCGTCGTAAGGCGATGCTGGAAGATATCGCCATTCTGACCGGCGGCGCCGTGATTTCCGAAGAAGTGGGTCTGTCTTTGGAAAAAGCGGAAATCGACCAATTGGGTACCGCGAAAAAAGTTCAAATCAGCAAAGAAAACACCACGATCATCGATGGCGCTGGCGCCGAAGATCATATTACCGGTCGAGTGGCGCAAATTCGTGCGCAAATCGATGAAGCGAGTTCCGATTACGATAAAGAGAAACTGCAAGAACGTTTGGCCAAACTGGCTGGCGGTGTTGCCGTGATCAAAGTCGGCGCAGCGACCGAAGTTGAAATGAAAGAGAAGAAAGCGCGTGTTGAAGATGCGCTGCATTCGACTCGCGCCGCCGTTGAAGAAGGCGTCGTAGCAGGCGGTGGCACCGCGTTGGTTCGTGCGCTGAAAGCGCTGGAAGGCCTGAAGGGCGCCAACCATGATCAAGACGTCGGCATCAACATCCTGCGTCGTGCGATGGAAGAGCCTCTGCGTCAAATCGTCAAAAACGCCGGCGCCGAGTCTTCGGTGGTGTTGAACGAAGTCGCTAAAGGCGAAGGCAGCTTCGGTTATAACGCCGCTACCGGTGAATACGGCGATATGATCGAAATGGGTATTCTGGACCCTGCTAAGGTCACTCGTTCCGCGTTGCAAAACGCCGCTTCCGTTGCGGCTCTGATGATCACCACCGAAGTGATGGTCGCTGACGAGCCTAGCGATGACAAAGGCCATGCAATGCCTGACATGGGCGGCATGGGAGGCATGGGCGGTATGGGAGGCATGGGCGGCATGATGTAATCATCGTCGACTCCAAGCCTGTCGCTTGAGCCAAGGCCCCGGTTGCGATGCAGCCGGGGCTTTTTTATGCTTGAAAATTGTTAACCCGGATATACCACAAAGGCGGCCTTGGACTTTGAAAGAGGTATTAATAACCCATGCATTAGCATTGTATGGGTCATATTTTCCTGGTGGCGTTTGTCCCTCAGAACGTCCACTCCCTCAATCGAGTGTAACTATTCAGTATCTTTCAGGGGTTTAGGGAGTAGGTCATTGACTTCTCGGGACGATGGAAATGCAGATTTTGCAGGAGCAAAAATCTGCCTGTTGCAGACAGCCCGATAAATCAATAATCGACTCCCTCTGATAAAAATACGCTGAATAATTACAATCGAGTTTAAGCTGTAGGGCGGATCGAGCGCAGCGGATCCTCCAAAAAGTTCTACAAAATATCGAAACCTTGATAAGACCGAGCATCGGTCAACGGTCGCGTTTGCACCGAATTGACCTTGGCCATGATCGGGCCTTTGTGGCACCATTGCACCAATTTTTCCAATTGGCTTTTCTCGCCGCAGGCGATGATTTCGACATCGCCGTTGCTCAGGTTCTTGGCGTAGCCGGTCAGATTCAGTTTTTTGGCCTGCTTTTGCGTAAAGGCGCGGAAATACACGCCTTGCACCCGGCCGCTGATGACGATTTGTACACTCTCGGTCATGTTTGGATGCTCCAGCAATAATGAATTTTCGGGTTTCTGGCGTAGTCTTGCGGCACCGTCTCGGGACTGATGTCTTTTATATTTAGCTTCGCCAGTTGTTCCGTGGCCATTTTAAAGCGGCGGAAGTTAGTTGAAAAATACAGCACGCCGCCGGGCGCCAGCAACGCTACGGCGTTTTTGATCAGGCGCACATGATCGTTCTGGATGTCGAAGGCTTCATCCATGCGTTTGGAGTTCGAGAAGGTGGGCGGATCGAGGAAAATCAGGTCGAACTGCGGTCTGTGCTTGGCGTTGGCCTGCGTTTCCAACCAGGTCATGCAATTAGCGCGCACCAGCTTGTGCTCGTCTCCGAGTTGATTGAGCGCGAGATTGTTTTTGGCCCATTGCAGATAGGTGTTGGACATATCCACCGTCGTCGATGACACGGCGCCGCCTTTGGCCGCATGGACCGTCGCCGAGCCGGTATAGGCGAACAGATTCAGGAAGCGTTTGCCCTGGGCTTCCTGTTGAATCCGCAGACGGATAGGGCGGTGATCCAGAAATAAACCGGTGTCTAGATAATCCTCGAAATTGACCAGAAACTGGCAGCCGCTTTCCTCCACGACATGAAAATGACCTTGTTCGCCCAGTTTTTCGTACTGACTCACGCTTTTCTGTTTACGGCGGATTTTCAAAAATACCTGTTCGGGCGCGATGTTCATGACCTTCGGGATTTCCGCCAGCACGCCGGCCAGACGGGCGTTGGCCTTCACCTCGTCGATCGATTTGGGCGCTTCGTATTCCTGGACATTGATCCAGGTTTGTTCGCCCTGGTACACGTCGATGGCGACCGCGTATTCCGGTAGGTCGGCGTCGTAGACACGATAACAGGAAATTTGCTGCTGTTTCGCCCATTTACGCCATTTTTTCAGATTTTTTTTCAGTCGATTCGCGAACATTTCCGCCGTGGCTTCGAGACTGTCGTGTTTGATTAGCTCGGCGCGGTCTTGTGGCGTTTTGCTTTTTGGGGTGAAGAAGGCTTGTTCTTCGATGTTGAAACGCAATAGTTTACACTCCAACGCGCCGTTATACAGCGTGATCGGTTTTTGTGAGCGAATCCCTAAGCGAAATCCCAGTTCCGGATTGCTGATGATCATTGCCGCTTTCCAGCCTAAAAACCGGCGTTTCATGAGCTCGCCGAATTGACGATACAGCGCCGCGGTTTGCTCTTCATCGCCCAGACGCTCGCCATAAGGCGGATTACAGATCAATAAGCCTTTGGGCCAGCTTTCGGCCGGCTCGGCCAAGCTGATATCCCGTTTTTCGACATGAATCTTGTGTTGCAGACCGGCGTTTTCGATGTGTTTCAAGGCTGTCGCGACGGTTCGGCGGCTCTGGTCGAAGCCGACGATGACCGGTAACCGGTTCAGTCCCTCTATCTTGCGTTGCTCGGCTTCTTCGCGCAATTGTCGCCATAATTCGGCGCCATGCTTTTTCCAGCCCATAAAACCGAAATAATCTCTCAGCAGGCCGGGGGCATAATCGGCGGCAATCATCGCGCCTTCCAACAACAGGGTGCCGGAGCCGCACATCGGGTCGATTAAGGCGCCGTTTTGTGCGGCGATCTTAGGCCAGTCGCTGCGCAATAACATCGCCGCCGCCAGGTTTTCCTTGATCGGCGCGGCGATGCTGACGTCACGGTAGCCGCGTTGATGCAAACTGGCCCCGGATAAATCCAGGCTCAATTGGGCGTGTTTGCCGTTTAGATAAACGTTGACGCGTATATCGGGCCGGTCGATGACGATATTGGGCCGTTTATGAAATTTACTGCGCATCTGATCCACAATGGCGTCTTTGACTTTGAGCGCGCCGAAATGGGTGTGTTTGATGACCTTGCTGTTTTTGGCGCTGAAGGTCACGGCAAAACTGTCATCCGGCTTCAGGTGGTCAAACCAGTTGATGCGTTTGACGCCATCATAGAGGTCCTGTTGCGAGTCGACTTCAAAGCTGTCGAGTTGCAGCAGTATCCGGTTGGCTGTCCGTGACCATAAACAGGCGCGGTAAGCCGTTTCCAGATCTCCCAGGAACGAGACGCCGGCAAGGGTCGGCTGAATATCTTGACCGCCAAGATTTTTGATTTCCTCGGCCAGTAAGCCTTCCATGGCTTTCGGGGTGGTGGCGAACAGCGAATAATTGGTCATAAAGAAAAGAATTGCATTGCGATAATCGGAGGTCTATTTTACCTTAACAACTGGGCGACAGGCGTATTGTCGTCGTCAAAACTGCATTCGGCACTGGCCGCAATATTTACCGTTTGCCCACCTAATGCAAAAGCGCATAATGCAAACAAGGACATCGTCGCCAGATAAATAAATTCCCTTGCCAGGGAATTTGAGCTACGCTCCCGACTTTTGGAGAGTGTTTGTGGCGCATTCGGATTACCGGCAACGACTGCTGAAGTTGTCTAATCGTCTAATCGAAATTCAAAGGCCGATTCAGATCCTAGACAGTATTAAATGGCCGCTTGCATTCAGAGAGCAATTTTTCGCTAAGAAGGCCGGTGTGCTGCCGGCGGCCGATCGTGTTTTTTATCAACAACAGCGTCCCGGCTTCGACCTCGATGGCGCGGCACGGTCGTTGGAGGCATTGCGCCGAGACATCATTCGGGAACTGGGTCAGAACGATGCGCTGGGTTTGATTTTGCAGGATACCGCCGTGCAATACCGGCGGGTGATCGATTTATTGCGCAGTCGCGGAACGGCAGATTTTTTATTACACAGCCAGGCGCTTTATGGCTCCGCCCGGGATCATTTGAGAGGCGACAATAAAAGCCTGCTGGAATTGGGGGAGCGTTTGGGAGCGATTTTTTCGTTGCCTGGCGCCAAACATCTCAACCAGATTCATCCAAAAATTTTTACCGCCGAACAAGCCGTTGCCCGGTTGATGGAAAGACTGGGGCGTTACTTCGATCCAGCGGCCTTGAGTGTGATTCTCGATGATGGGATTGTTTCCGATGCCTCGGCCGGCGGCGACAAGATCAAAATCAATAACAAAGCGGTGTTTTCAGAGTTGGACCTGCAGGTGTTGGAAGTGCATGAGGGTTGGGTGCATGTCGGCACCACCTTGAATGGCCGCGAACAACCCTGGTTGACCTGGCTCAGTGTTGGTTCACCGCGTATTACCGCGACCCAGGAGGGATTGGCGGTGTTGATCGAGACGCTGACGTTCAGTTCGTTTCCGAACCGGGCCAGGCGTATCAGCGATCGCGTCACCGCGATCGATTTGGCGGAGCAGGGCGCCGATTTTATTGATGTTTATCGCCATTTCAGTGAGCGGGGCATCAGTCCTCATGATAGCTATACCATTGCCCAGCGCGTGTTTCGTGGCGGCATGGTCGAGGGAGGGGCCTGCTTCACCAAGGACTTATCCTATGTCAGGGGATTTATCGAGTTGGTCAATTTCATACGCGGCGTCACGATGGAGGGGGTGCCGGAGATTCTGCCCATGCTGTTTGTCGGGAAAGTGACGTTGGATGATGTGCCGATTTTGTATGAGCACTTTTTAGACGGTCTGGTCACCGCACCTAGGTACTTGCCGCCGATGTTCAAGGACCTGAACGGTTTGTATGTCTGGTTCGGCTTTTCCTCCGGTATCGCGCAGATAGACATCGCAAATGTGCAATCGCACTACCGGGGGCTTTTTCATCGGTTGGCGTCGGCGCCCGATTTGCCGGGCGAAGATTGCGAGTTCGAGTGATTGTGCGACACGGTCAAGGGCAACGTCGTTTATCCTCGTCCGTGTCGATAAAGCGCTTATTGAACCTTGATCAGTTCAACATCAAAAATCAGTGTCGAGTTCGGGCCGATCTCTCTGCCGGCGCCGCGTTCACCGTAAGCCAGTTCCGCAGGAATATAGAAGCGAAATTTCGCCCCTTCTTTCATCAGTTGCAGGCCTTCGGTCCAGCCGGCGATCACTCTGTTCAACGGAAAGGTCGCCGGTGCGCCGCGATCGTAGGAGCTGTCAAAAACATTACCGTCAATTGTGGTGCCTTTGTAGTGTACCGTGACATTATCGCTGGCCGCAGGCGAGGCGCCTTCGCCTTGTTCGATAATTTCGTACTGTAGGCCGCTGACCGTGGTGATAACGTCATCCTTTTTGCCGTTTTCAGCGAGAAATGCCTCACCGGCGGCTTTGTTTTCTGCGGGTGAATTGGCATTAGCGATCGAGAACATGGTAAATCCTATTAAAAATGCGGTTAAAATTGCCGTAACGCGGTGTGTAATGTTTTTCACAGCTTCTCCCCGTTGTTATTTAGTAAGCCCTTTAGTTTACCAAAAAAACCAACCTTTGCTTTCTAATTCCTCTTTGCAGCCCGTTAATTGGCTATGATATTGTTTGGCTTTGTGGGCGACTTTGTTCGCCGTGTTCAGTAACCACTTCTTTTGTAAGTAACTTTTTCGTTGATAACCACCATGGCCCTCATGATACGCCAAGTACAAATTGCGGGTATCCCATTTCGATATGCCTAATCTTTGCTGGCTGACGGCGCAATACCAGCCGATAAAGTCGCTGCTGTCGGCAAAATCATCGCGGTCTGCGCTCCATTTACCGCCGTTATTTAGATAGTCTTCCCACGTTCCGTCCTGTGCCTGGGCGTAGCCGTAAGCGCTGCTGGAGCGGAACCAAGGGATGATGCCCAGTAGCCAAGGGCGCGGCGGCTGGGCATCGGCGACAAAACGGGATTCCTGTTGCATGATGGCCATTTGCACATGAATCGGCACGCCCCATTGTTGATAGGCTTCCTTAGTCGCGTCATACCAGTCGTCTTTTTCCCGGAAAATAGCGCAGATATCGCTGCTGTTTTTCGGCGGCGATGTGCTGCAGGCGGAAATCATCATCAAGCTGGCGACAATGAAGAGTTGTGTTTTCATACAAATACGGTGAAGTTGCGCACATACCCAGATAAATTTTTGTTAGGCACTATAATTGTAGTCGATTTGTAACATAAAAATGAAAGGCTGAAACGATGACAGAAGAACGTCCCTATCGCAAGAATCTAGCGACCAAGGGTTTGGTCTATCTCGGGGGGCAGGAATTGGAGATAGAGGTTAAAAATCTTTCCATTACCGGCTTGCTGGCGCGGCTACAAGCCAGTGAACCGTTGCATGAGGTGAAAGAGTTTTTTCAGGCTATCAGGGTATCGCCGCTGGTGGATATTTATTTACCCGAATTGAGGTTGATTGGCGAGGCCGAGGTGGTCCGGTCGGAAAAAATTGACGGTTCCATGCATTTCGCGCTTGAGTTTCGTAATATCTCTTATGATATCGACAATTTGCTTTATTCGCGCCGAGCTTATCGAAAAAACATCAATGATTTAGGATGCATTGTATTGAATCAAGAAGCCCATGCTTTCTATACCGAAAATGTCTCTGTAGACGGCATGATGATACGGCTGGACGAAAGAGTCGATGTCAAGCCCGAGGAGGTGGTCAGTTATCAGTTTAAGCGTCTTGAGCTGTCCGGCGAGAGCAAGGTGGTCTGGGTAGAGCATGACGAGCAGGGCACATGGATCGGATTGGAATACCTGCATCTGGAAAAAGATTCCATCAAGGGTGTTCCTCGCTTTTACAATTAAAGCGAATGTGATGCGCGCGACGGGGTCTTTGCCCATCCTGCCAAGGTTGCCGCGACGCGTCATGACGTGAGACGGGCAAAGGCGCAGCCGTGCCCTATTTAGAGCCGAACTTGTTTTTGTCGCGCTGTGCCCAATAGCGTTGGGCGAGCGCTTCCGCCTGCGCTTGGCTGTCGGCCTTACCCAGCAGCTTTAAGGCGACGGCGGCGGTGCCGATGACGGTGGCTTCGGCGAATTCATCGTTGTCTTCACCCCGCCACAGCTGGGCCAATTGTTCCGGGTTTAACTCCGCTGGTTTGACATGGCGACGGGGGAACAGGGCGGGCCAATGCTCTTCGCTGAGTTCATCGTCATGGACGCTTTGCACTAGGCAGTCCATGTCCGGGTTGCGTTCCGTTTCCCCGCCTTCGCCTTTCAATACCGCCATATGAGGCTGATTCAGTAACAGAGCCGCTTTTTGATGCACTTGGCGGTAACTGGGATGAAAGATACCCTGGATGCTGTGCTCGGCATTGAACGGATTCAGCAATCTGACCAGAGTATGAACGGGAGAGCGTAAGCCCATCAGCGGGCGCAGATTGATCATGTCGAACAATTTCGGGCAGATATGCTCCAGCGACAAGTAGCTGAACCGATGCTGCTGCAATTGTTCGGCTGCTTGTGTTACCGAGGTCGCATAGTCGATGCCGAGTGCCTTTAAGACATTGCGGGTATAGATGCGACCCGCGGTATGGCCTTCGGCGCCGTGCATGAATACCCGGATATCGTTTTCGGCCAATAACAGCGTTGTCAGTAGAAACCAGGGTAAATGCCGGCGTTTGCCGGCGTATGAAGACCAATCGAGGTCGACCTGCGAGACAGGCATGCCGGGTTGAAAGCTTTCCCGCGCGGCGGCGACAAACCCCGCCAGTTCCTCCGCCGTTTCCTCCTTGATGCGCATCAGCATCAGGAAGGCGCCCAGTTGCATCGGCTCAACCTGATCGGCCATGATCATTTTCATCGCGCGATAGGCTTCATCCTGAGTCAAAGGCCGCGAGCCTTTTTTACCTTTGCCCAGTATTTTTATAAATTCGGCAAACGGATGTTCATTCATGACAGTGACAGCGGGATATAGTGATCGATTAATAACGCGGCGAATATAATCATCAGATAGAGTATGGAATAGCCGAAGGTTCTCATCGCCGTTTTATTGTCTTTGTGGCGGCGCATCAGCAAGGCAAAATAAATAAAGCCGATTCCCAGCGGAATCGCGGTGAACAGATAGATCAGTCCGCTCATGCCGGTCAGATAGGGCAGCAGCGTGACGATCAGCAGCAAAACCGTGTACAGCAGGATATGCAGGCGGGTGAACTCGCTGCCATGAGTGACCGGCAGCATCGGAATTTCGACCTTGGCGTATTCTTCGCGCCGGGCGATGGCCAGCGCCCAAAAATGCGGAGGGGTCCAGACGAAGATGATCAGAAACAACAGCAAGGCGTGAGGATGCACTTCGCCGGTAATCGCGCACCAACCAAGCACCGGCGGGGCGGCCCCGGCGGCGCCGCCGATTACGATATTCTGTGGCGTCATGCGTTTTAAATAAACGGTATAAATAATGGCATAGCCGATCAGCGACAGAAAGGTCAACACCGCGGTCAGCGGGTTTACCAGAAATATCAGCAGCAACATCGAAATCAGACCGATCGTTCCGGCGAATATCAACACGTTGCGTGCGCTTAAGTGTCCTTTGGGTAAGGGCCGGTTTTGCGTACGGACCATTTCCGCATCGGCTTTATGGTCGATATAATGATTGATGGCCGCGGCCGACGAGGCGGCGAGGGCGATGCCGAGGGTGCCATAGATGAAATTATCCATCGGCGGCATGCCCGGCACGGCTAGCAACATGCCGACGATGGCGGTAAACACGATCAGGGCGACGACCTTGGGTTTGCACAGTTCCAGATAATTTTGCCAGGTTAGTGTAGCTGTAGAATTTGTCATTAAGGTTTTGAATGAATACCGGCTTGTGAATTGTGTATAGAATACAGTGAACTATTGATTATGGAAATAGTCCGACGCGCTAACATAAAATAATAATGAGGGAGATATGAGGTTTAGGTCCATAGTTATTACGTTGTTGTGCCTGCCGTTGCTGGCGCAGGCTGGCGATCCGAAGGTGCAGGAAAAAGTGCTGACGAACGGTTTGAAAGTCCTGGTTAAGGAAGATCATCGTTCGCCGGTCGTAGTTTCCCAGGTCTGGTACAAGGTCGGTTCCAGTTATGAACCGGGCGGCATCACCGGCATTTCCCATATGCTGGAGCACATGATGTTTAAAGGTACCGATCGCCACCCGGCCGGCGAATTTTCCCGTATCATCGCTGCAAATGGCGGTAATGAAAACGCCTTCACCGGGCGAGATTATACCGCCTATTTTCAGACCTTGGAAAAATCGCGTCTGGAAGTCAGTTTTGAGTTAGAGGCCGACCGTATGCGCAATCTGAATTTGCTGGCCGACGAGCTGAAAAAGGAATTGCAGGTGGTCACCGAAGAACGTCGCATGCGTGTCGATGACAAGCCGCGGGCCAAGACCCAGGAGCATTTCATGGCGATGGCGTTCTCCAACAGCCCATATAAGAATCCGATTATCGGTTGGCCCGCCGATATCGCCCATTACCGGATCGAGGATTTACAGGCTTGGTATCAACGCTGGTATGCGCCCAATAACGCTACGCTGGTGGTCGCCGGCGATGTGCGGCCGGAAGAAGTGTTTAAACTGGCTGAAAAATATTTTGCCGGTTTAAAACCTAGCGACATCGAGCCGCTGAAACCGCAAACAGAAGTCGAGCAACTTGGCGTACGCAAGATGACGATCAAACTGCCGGCCAAGTTGCCTTACTTGGTCATGGGTTACAGGGTGCCTGTTTTGGCCACTGCTCAACCGGAATGGGAGGCTTATGCGTTGGAGGTGTTGGCCGGTATTCTGGATGGTGGCAGTAGCGCCAGGTTGTCGAGCAGATTGGTCAGGGGCAAGCAGATTGCGGTGTCGGCCGGAGCCAGCTATGGCTTGATTTCGCGCTTGCCGGACCTGTTCATGTTGGACGCCACGCCGGCAAAAGGCAAGACCGTTCACGATCTCGAATATGCCTTGAAAGAGGAGATATTCGAGCTGAAAAACGAATTGGTCAGTGACGAGGAGTTGCAGCGTGTCAAGGCGCAGGTGCTGGCCAATGACGTCTATGAACGCGATTCCAACTTTTATCAAGCCATGCAATTGGGCATGTTGGAAACGGTCGGCATAGGCTGGGAGAAAGCGGATGAATATGTGGACAAGGTTAATCAGGTGACGGCCGAGCAGGTGCGTGCCGTGGCGCGTAAATATCTGCTTGAGGATAGGCTAAGCATTGCCTATCTCGACCCGCAACCGATTAAAGAACAAGCGCAATCAGGAAGCAAGACAGGAGGACGTAATGCGGATTAGTTGGCTGACGATAGTGTTAATGATTTTTACGCAGACGGCATGGTCTGCGGCAACGATAGAACATTGGCAATCCCCGCAGGGCAGCCGGGTTTATTATGTGCAAACGGAAGGCTTGCCGATGGTCGACATTCGCGTCACCTTCGATGCCGGCAGCGCCAGGGATGGTTATCAGCATGGGCTGGCGGCGATCACGTCGGCGATGCTCGATGCCGGGGCCGGTGAATGGGATGCCGATCAGATCGCCGAGCGTTTTGAAAGCGTCGGCGCTCAATTCAGCACCGGCGTATCGCGGGATATGGCCTGGCTGTCGTTGCGCACATTAACCGAAAAGCCTTTGTTTGATCAATCCATTGCAACGCTGCGTGCGATACTGGCCGATCCGAACTTCGATGAGGCCGATTTTCAACGTAAAAAAACGAGAACGTTGGCGGCGTTAAAGCATCGTGAGGAGTCGCCAGGCGCGTTAGCCAGCATCGCTTTTTATCAGGCTCTTTATCATGACCATCCCTATGCCCATCCGCGCGCCGGGGTGATTGAAACCGTCGCGGGTTTCGGCGTCGACGATTTGCGCCAGTTTTATCGACGCTATTACGTGGCCGCCAATGCGATGGTCGTGATTGTCGGTGATCTCAGCAAAAAGCAGGCCGAGCAAACCGCCGAATCGCTGTTGGCCGGGCTCGAGGTGGGCGAGCGGCCGCAGCCGATTCCCGAGATAACGATGCCGGACAAAGGCAGCACTAAGCATATCGAGTTTCCGTCGACCCAGACCCATGTGCTGTCCGGCTTGCCGGGCGTCCGTCGCCAGGATGAGGATTATTTTCCTCTCTATGTCGGCAATCACATTCTGGGCGGCAGCGGCCTGGTCTCGAAGTTGTTCGAAGAGGTCAGGGAAAAACGCGGTTTGGCCTATAGCGCATATAGCTATTTTTCGCCGATGTACCGGCGGGGGCCCTTCACGATGGGGTTGCAGACCCGCAACGACCAGACCGGCAAGGCGGTCAGAATCATGAAAAAGACGCTGGCTGATTTTGTCGCCAACGGACCGACCGAGGCTGAATTGGTCGCGGCCAAGAAAAACATCACCGGCGGTTTCGTGCTGCGTTTTGATACCAACCGGGAGCTGGCCGAATATGCCAACATGATCGGTTTTTACCGCTTGCCGTTAAACTATCTGGAAGTTTTTCCTCAGAAAGTAGAGGCGGTCACGGTCGAGCAGATCAAGGACGCTTTGCAAAGGCGAGTTAAGCCGGAACTGTTACAAACAGTGACGGTTGGTGGAAAATAATCGATGTCTAATAAGCTACGCATCATCGGTGGCGAATGGCGCAGCCGCCAGTTGGTATTCGATGATGCTCCTGGGTTGAGGCCGACGCCGGCGCGGGTTCGGGAGACGCTGTTTAATTGGTTACAGCATCAGGTAATAGGCAGCCGCTGTCTGGATCTCTACGCCGGCAGCGGCGCCTTGGGCGTGGAAGCCGCATCCAGAGGGGCGAAGTTCGTGTTGCAGGTGGAGAGCAGTGCTCAGGCCTGTCGTCAACTGAAAGCGAATAGCGTCAAGTTGGGGGCTGAACAGATCAAGATCGTGCAACAGGATGTCTTTCGTTTTCTGGCCGGCGATGTCGAGCCGTTTGATCTCGTCTTCCTAGACCCGCCTTTCGGCAAGCAGTTGGCCTCGCAAACCTGTCATTGGCTCGAGGACAAAGGCTGGTTGGCGCCGCAGGCAACAATCTATGTCGAGGTGGAAAAGGGCTTGCCGTTGAACGATATGCCAGTCAATTGGCGGCAACTGAAAAATAAAAGCGCCGGCGAGGTCGATTATTACTTGTTTGAGCGTAATTATTCAGCGTAGTTTTAAGAGGGAGTAGGTTATTGATTTATCGGGCTGTCTGCAACAGGACGTTGCAGTCAGAGCTTACGCCGCACAAGGAAGTGCAAGTGTAGCGTGAAGCAGGATGCTGTCAGCTGCCAGGGAAGTATTCACCCAGCACCTAAATACCATAGACTATTGGCAATGATTTATAATCGTCGTTTATTTAGATGCTGGGTGAACGCGTCCCGAGAAATCAATGACCTACTGCCTAAAACCTGAAAGATACTGAATAGTTACGTGTAAGCTTGGTTAAAACGGCTATTCCAGCCGCCGACATCCTCGCCAAACACTCCCCAAGCCCTAAATACTGCTAAAACGCTCAAATTGAGAATTGCTGGCAAACCGAGAAATGATGCATTACTGATGCCAAATAGTATAAAATTGCGCGTTTTGTTTTAAACATGTGCCATGAATATCACCGCAATTTATCCCGGAACATTTGATCCGATTACCAATGGCCATCTGGATTTGGTCGCCAGAGCATCGAAGCTTTATGATCGGGTGATTGTCGCCATCGCGGAAAATCGCGGTAAAGAACCGTTGTTTTCGGTGCAGGAAAGAGTGGCCTTGGTGAAGGCCGTCACCGTTGACTATTTTAATGTCGAGGTGATCGGTTTCAACAACCTGCTGGTTGATTGCGCCAGAGAGCGGGGCGCCAACGTGATCCTGCGAGGTTTGCGGGCCGTATCCGATTTCGAATATGAATTTCAGTTGGCCGGCATGAACAGACGGCTGTCACCGCAATTGGAAACCGTATTCTTGACGCCGGCCGAACAATACGAATTTATTTCTTCCAGTATGATCCGGGAGATTGCCAAGCTGCACGGCGATGTTTCCAGCTTTGTTCCCGAGATCGTCGAACAACGATTAACCGAAAAATATGCAGAGGAGTAAAGATGTCTCTTTTAATCGATGATGAGTGCATAAACTGTGATGTTTGTGAGCCCGAGTGTCCGAATGGCGCCATCTCACAAGGGGAGGAGATTTACGTGATCGATCCCAATCTATGTACCGAATGCGTCGGTCACCACGATACACCGCAATGTGTCGAGGTGTGTCCGGTCGATTGTATCGACAAGGATCCCGACGTGGTCGAAGACCATGACAGCTTGTATCAGAAATATTTGAAGCTGACACAATAAGCACTTGCTGAATTCCCTTTCTACAATCAGAGCAGGAGCGTTCTTTTTTGGGCCATTAATCTTATAGCCGCTTGTTTTCTTGTTAGGCCTTCAAGACCCGGTGTACATATTTTCCTGGCCACTGACAGCTTCTGTTTCACGTTGCGTTGACATGTTCATGTGCGGTCGCCGCTACCGACTCCCTGTCTCACGCGGCACTTGCACATCCATGTGCGTCGGCCGCTACCGACTCCCTGTCTCACGCGGCACTTGCACATCCATGTGCGTCGGCCGCTACCGACTCCCTGTCTCACGCGGCACTTGCACATCCATGTGCGTCGGCCGCTACCGACTCCCTGTCTCACGCGGCACTTGCACATCCATGTGCGGCGTAGCGTTTACTCAGCAACTAACCGCCAGGAATGGTGGGAATACCAAATCCAGGTTTCAATGCCAGACTTCCCGGCTTCCATTCCCTTAATGGACTATACATACTAGAATTTAAGCTCTTCAGTTAAATTAAAAGGGTTTACTATGACTTCGAAAATGTTGGCGGAAAAGGTAAACACCTTGTTTTCATTGCCGGATGTGGCTCTTAGAGTTAACGAATTGTTGAATGAAGACACATGCAATAACGCCGATCTTGTCGCCGTGATTCAGCATGATCCGGCCTTAACTGCAAAATTGCTAAAAATAGTCAACAGCGCCTATTTCGGGTTTTCAGGCAAAATAGACACGATTTCAAGAGCGGTCACGATGATAGGTCAGAAGTCGTTGCGTAACTTGGTCGTTGCGACGACCGTCACCGAGAGCTTTAAAGGGATTCCCGAACACTTGGTCGATATGAATACGTTCTGGTATCACAGCGTGACCAGCGGTGTGTTGGCGCGCTTACTGGCAAAGCTATGCCATAGGCAGGATTGCGAGCGTTTTTTTATTGCCGGCTTATTGCATAGTATCGGCAAGCTAGTCTTTTTTAGCGTTTATCCCAAGCAATCGGCGTTGATACTCAGTTTGAAGGATCAAGGAGAAGCGGTGATGACGGCGAAGGAAAAAGAGACCTTCGGTTTTAGTCATGCCGAGCTAGGGACCGAGCTGTTAAAACAATGGAAATTGCCCGCGACGATTTGGGCGATGATCGCTAGTCAGCTCGATCCTTTCAAGTCGACAGAATCGGTTGATGATGCTTGCATCCTTTATATTGCGGCTCACATTGCTGATAAGATAGAGCCCTGCGCCAAACAGGAGATTGATTTCGAAGAGCCTGAGCTTGATTATGACGCGCCGGTTTTTAGACATCTGCAATTAAACGAAGACAACCTGGCGCCGCTAATACAAGAAGCCAGTTTTCAGGCCTTCGATATTCTGAGTTTTATGCGGCCGCAGGCCTCGGTTATTTTTTAATCTTAATGCTTAATAAACATGTCAAAAAGAGCAAGAACGAAGCCACATTTGGCAACTAACTTAGGTGACAGCGAGCAAGTTCCCTATGAAATTACTTACCAGGCGATCGTTGATCCGAAAATACAAAAATTGCCGGAACCGGTGCAAAAAGAGCTTGACGAGCTGCTGGTAAACAATCGCAAAGATGCCGAGAAGGCAATACCCAGATTGCTGGCATTGAAACAACAATATCCGAAAATTCCCTTGATCTATAATTATTTGTCGGTGGCGTACGGCTTTACCGATCTGGCTCGGCAAAAACAGGCTATTCAAGAAAATTATCAACAAAACCCCAATTATCTATTTGCTCGTTGCCATTACGCGCAGCTTTGCTTACGGGAAAAACAGTATGACAAAATACCGGGGATATTCGAGAAAAAATTCGATCTGAAGGCGCTGTATCCCCGCAGAAAGCAGTTTCACGCCAATGAATATGCTGCCTTTGCCGGCGTATTATGCGCTTATTTTAAGGCCATCGGCGAAACGGAGAAGGCGCAATACATCTATGATTGTATGCGCGAACTGGTGCCGAATGCCGCCGAAACCCGGCAGGCCAAGGCATTGATGCAGCCTGGGTTTTTTAGCCGTGTAGGTGCCAAAATGGTAGCGGTATTGAGTAATTAACCTCAGTTTTGGATAAAAGAATCATATATTTCAAAGGGTTAGGGCGCGCCAGGTGGCTCTGGATGCCGCGCTCAAGCCTACATGAACATATTCACCCAGCACCTAAATTCCATAGGTTAATGGCTGCGATAAATCATCTTCGTTTATTTAGGTGCTGGGTTCATGGCGTCTTCTGGAAGAGCTATCCGATACAGGCTGGTTTCTTAACCCGAACTCAGATTAATGGGTAAGGTCTCGATCAGCCTGACGGCCGTGATTAAGTCTGCCGCTTATGGTCGGAAGAAGATGTCAGTTTAACTTTACTATCGCGGAGGTCGATCGTGTTCGGACAGAAAAACGCCCTCGGAAAGGACAAGTTAAGCGCCGCAGGATTAGCGCTGCAATGGCGGTCTTGGCTGGATCGTAATATTTTCGATTTGGGCCGGCAGATGCGTTTGAGTTATTTGCCGCCGTTGATGGTTTATTTGGCCGCCGGCATTTCGGGATTAACCGCTATCGTCGGCACCTTTTTCGTCAAGGAGTATCTGGGGTTGTCGGCCGAATTCCTGGCATCTCTAAGCTTCTGGGCCATGTTGCCTTGGTCATTGAAAATGCCGCTTGGACATTTGGTCGATCTGCTTTGGCAGTACAAGCATAGGCTGATCTATCTGGGCGCGTTGTTGATTGCCGCCAGTTTGCTGATCATGAGCAATCTGCTGTCCGACCCCGGTTATATGGAAGGTATCATGCCGGCGGAAAATTGGTATGTGTTGGCGGCATTGCTGGCGCCGGTCGGCTATGTTATGCAGGATACCGTGGCCGACGCGATGACCGTCGAGGCGGTGCCGCGGTTTGACGAACAAGGCAGACCGATTCCCCAACAGCAGATAATGTTGGCGCATACCACGATGCAGACATTGGGTCGGGTCGCGATCATCGGCGGTTCAATGTTGGTGGCGGCCGTCAATGTTCAGCTCTTCAGCGGTGTGGCGACGATGAATGCCGCGGAGAAGGCGCGGATTTATTTGAGCGTCTACCATTGGGCGCTTTGGATTCCTGTCGTTTCAGTGCTGGGAGTGGCGCTGGCCTCGTATTTGCGTCGCCAGCAGGCCTGTCGTCTGGCGGCTCGTGGTTATGAATTTGAGGATATCGAGGCTATTCTTGGCCGTCCCCAGGAGCAGGAAACGGAAATCAATTGGTGGATCCTCGGCGGCGGGCTGGGCTTTGTCCTGTTTGCCGTCACGATGGGGGTGGTGGATATCGCTCATAATGAAGAAATTGTCTTTGTCGGTTCTCTCGCCATCGTCGTTTTTCTGATTTGGCGCTTGACTCGGGAACTGGGCAGGCGTGCTAGAAACCAGCTCTACGCGACCGCCTTGGTCATCTTTGCGTTTCGCTCCGTGCCGACCACCGGCGCCGGCGAAACCTGGTGGATGATCGATGAGTTGGATTTCGATCAGCAGTTTTTGTCGAAGTTATCCTTGCTGACCAGCAGCCTGACGTTGTTGGGCATGTTTCTGTTTCGCCGTTTTATGGCTGAACGCCCCATCACCTATATCATCGCAGTATTGACGATCGCCTTGAGCCTGCTCTATCTGCCGAATCTGGGGCTATATTACGGTCTCCACGAATGGACGGCGGCGCATACCGGTGGGGTAGTGGATGCCCGCTTTATCGCCTTGTTTGATACAGCGTTGGAATCGCCGTTAGGCCAGATCGCGATGATTCCGATGTTGGCCTGGATTGCCAATTCCGCGCCTGAGCATCTGAAGGCGACCTATTTCGCGGTCATGGCGGCTTTCGTCAATTTGGCCTTGTCGTTATCGCAACTGATTACGAAATTGCTTAATCAGTTGTTCCTAGTGACACGCGAAGTCAGCGATGCTGCGACCGGAGTCGTTACCATTCCGGCTGATTACAGCCAGTTGGGCAGTTTACTGTTTTTCGTGATGTTGATCAGTTTTGCCATGCCGATGCTGGTGATCGTGATTGCCGGACGTGTTTTTTTGACGGAACGCTAGTACTCAGTTACGTTATATATGACGGGTGCTCGGTAGGCGCCAGCCATTCCCCGTTTGAGTATTTTTGCGGTGTTTAGGGCATGGGGAGTGTCTGTCGAGGAGCGCCGTTCACCCAGCACCTAAATTATCCTGGAATGTAAAATATAGTCCAATAGCCATGGAATTTAGGTGCTGGGTGAACGCGTCCCGAGAAATCAATGATCTACTCCCTAAACCCTGAAAGATACTGAATAGTTACCAGAATAGTTACATGATGAGGAAATTATCTGGAGATATGAAATCAAGTCGTTAATGGTGTACAGTATAATATCGATTAAATACTAATATTGTGCCTGGTATTATCGTATGTGGGGCGCCCAATGTTTGACTGGCTGCCGATAAGTCTTGAGCGAAGGGTTGGGTAGCTTAGCGATTAATACCGCCATTCATCAAATGATCAAGGGAGGACGCATGACTGAAACATTAGCTTGGAACACCTCGATGATGGTCTCGGCGATCATTTTAATCGTGACTTTTCTTGGCATCTTTACCGAGGGCGTGCATGGTTTTCATCGGACCAAATTTGCGATGCTCGGCGCCGGCATAATGATATTTGCCGGGCAATGGTTTGGGTTTTATAGTCCGGAGCTCGCCGTGGAAGCGGTCGATTGGAATGTCGTGTTCCTATTGGGTGCAATGATGACCATCGTCAGCATCATGATTCCCACCGGCGGCTTTCAGGCCTTAGCCTATCGGATCGCCGATTTCAGCCGGGGGCGGCTTTTTTTATTGATGGTGTTATTGGGCACGGCTGTGACGGTGATATCGCTGTTGCTGGATAACGTCACCACGGTGGTTATATTCGGGCCGTTGATTGTGTTGATTTGTCAGGCCTTAAAGGTATCGCCGGTTCCCTATTTGTTGGCGGCGGCTCTGCTTTCCGATACCGGAGGTGTCGCAACATTGGTTGGCGACCCGCCTAACTTAATGATCGGGTCGGCGGCGCATATCGATTTTAATGCATTTTTAATGCATATGGGCGGCATCGTCTTTGCGGCTTGGTTGACGGTTCTTTATGCGTTAAAGTTTTTGTTTCGCAAGGAGCTGTCGGTTCTGCCATCGATTTCGGATTTTGCCGACAAGGGTAGGATTAAGGACCCTAAAACCTGGCGAATTTCGTTGATTGTGCTGGCCTTGATGGTGGTCATGTTTATTTTGCATCATGAAATGGGCTGGCGCGCCTGGATGGTGGCGGCGACAGGGCTCACGGTGCTGATTTTCTTTGCCAATGATGTCGATCTCGATGAGTCTTTTGAATCATTGGAAATGACCCTGCTTATTTTCTTCATCTCATTGTTCATTCTAGTCGGGGGCGTCGAGCACAGTCATTTTCTCGAATACCTCGGTTCTTTCATTAAGCCTTTTGTCGAAAAAGACTTGTTGATGGCCAGTATCGTGCTGATGTGGGTTGCCGCCATATTGTCGGCGTTAATCGATAATATTCCGTTTACCGCAGCGATGGTGCCGATTATCCTCAGCATGGAAGCGCAAGGGATTACGGTCGCCCCGCTGTGGTGGAGTTTGGCCATCGGCGTCGGTATGGGAGGTAATGGAACGCATTTGGGGTCTACCGCCAATGTGTTTATTGTGACCTTGTCGGAGCGCCTGGCTAAAGACACCGGTAATCCGGAATTGGCGATTACCCCTGGTCTTTGGATCAAAAAAGGCACCCCGGCGATGATCATGACCCTGTTGATGTCGACGCTGATTTTATGGATGTTTTTTGATTTCTTTGCGGCGCCGATCCATCCTCATTAACCACGCGACAGGGGCCGAAGTAACAGCAATAATTTTCGTAACTATTCAGTATCTTTCGGGTTTTAGGCAGTAGGTCATTGATTTCTCGGGATGCGTGAATACATCCATGTAAGCTCTGACTGCAACGTCCTGTTGCAGACAGCCCGATAAATCAATAACCTACTCCCTTTTAGTAAAACTACGCTGAATAATTACTAATTTTCTAGAATTGTAATTATTCAACGTACTTTTATCAGAGGGCAGGGCTCCCTCATTAAAAAATACCTGAACCAACACATTGGTTAATATCGCGTTATCCCTCTAGGCGGGGCGGGTTATTTAACCCGCCCCAAACGTTTAACTTACTCTAGTCACGGTCGGTTGAATCGTTCAGGACCTCGTTGACCTGCATAGCGACATGCGGCTACTTGCTACTTGCGCCGCGATTCCGCCAAAGTCTGCCCGTAGGAGGCCCGCCCTCGGGCCGAATGGCTCTTTTCGCGCCGAGGGCAGCGCTCCTACGCAAAGCACCGTCTTGCCTTCGGATGTTGAACAGCGTGAAGCGCATCAAAAACCGCCACCGGGGCAAAATTGGCCGTTGTGCGTATCCAGGCGGATTGCCCTGCGGCGAATCCTCTCTACGGTTGCGATGCCAATGTAGCCTTGCCTTCGAAGGATGTGCTGAACAACGTGAAGCGCATCAAAAAGCGAGGCGTTGCGCTTAGCTTGATGCGTATGGCTTACAAACCCCGGCCCGCTCAAGATCCACTACGTTATGATTCGTGTCGGGCCCCTGTTTTATTCCGTTTAAATATGACCGTTGTATACGACACCTTGGAAAGGAGAGGAGTCCATATCTTCATCCTGCCTGGCGTATTTGTTGTTAATTTTCTGCTTTGCCACTCATTCATTTAATGAGGTAGCCCTGTATCAGAGGGGGGAGGATATTTTTCTCATGACCAAGCTGAATAGTTAGTGCGTTATTGAAGTGATTTAGACGACCTCTAGCGCCCCTGGCAGAAAAAATTCGCTGACCAACAAGGGGTGTTTCTGGATGGCGTAAATGGTTCTGCGCCCCCAAACGGTGTGCTTAAGATCGATTTGTTCGCGCAATGGAGGGCGCCAGATAACCGGGGGTACCGCGCTGATATCGAGCTGCAGGCGCTCCAGATCGGGGTATGAAAAAATGACCTCGCCCAGCGGACGGGTGCCTAAATGAGAAAGGTTGCGTTTGGCGATGTTGATGGTTTTTTTCGGTAGAATGGTGCGGGCCAATATCAGCGGCTTGCCGTCCGCATGTAATAACACCTCGCGTATCAGGTTGTATTGTTGGTAGGGTAGGTGTAGTTGTCGGCTTTCGCTTAAAAAAGCCGGCTTCCATTGATGAAATAATATTTTCACGGCAAAGCTGTTGCGATAAAAGCCACGCAGCCGTCGAGTCAATGAGCCGGCTTCATAAACCCACGAGCTCACGTCTTCGGGCAGGCTGTGACGTAGGCCGGGCCGATTAGTTTTCCAATTGGGTTCTTGTTCGAATAAAAAACTGTTAGCGGGCACTTTTGCGTTAAACCTCGGTATGTTGGCTGGCATGACCTAACCAGCGATTGATAATGGGGTTCGGGTGGTGAATGACGGTGATGCTGCGACTAAGAATGGTTGTTAGCTTGATTCCCGTAAATGAACCGTCACTATTCGGCATAATTTTCTAAAAAAGAGTCGTACCTCGTTTTTCATTTATCGGCTTCTGTCGTTGCGCATGCGAATCCTGGTGCAACGGCCGTTTCCGACGTCCTGTTTCGCACGGCATTTGCAGATCCTGAGGCAGCGTGAGTTTAAATTGCAATATTTGGCTGTCAGGGGCGGTGGAAATGCAGGCGGCTTGATCAATCAGCATTCAAATAATTACACCGAAAGAGGTAAGTCATCGATGATAGCGTCACTACAGAGGAGGTTTGGGGAAGGCTTCGTTTTCATCGCTAGATGGGCTTTGTCTATCCAGTTTGCCGACATCCAGTACCGGTGAAGCGTCTATATCTTGAGCATCCATCATCTGGGCAAGCCGTTGCAAGGCCGATATGATCATGCTCTTTTCCCATTCCTGTAGTGTGTCAAACTGACGGGTAAAATGATCTTGCAGTGGAATAGGTGCGTTTTTCAGGGTTTCCATTCCTTGGGCCGTCAAATGGGCGTGGACCTTCCGTTTGTCCTCTTGAGAGCGCTCTCGATAGACTAAGTTGCGCTTCTCCAACCTGTCCAGGATGGTCGTGACGGTCGCTTGGCTGAGGCTGACTTCGTTGGCTAAATCGCCGATAGTCGCTTGGCCTTTCCCGCGTATGGTTTGCAGTAACAAGATTTGCGGTGCAGTCAGGCCTGTGGTCTTTGCAAGATATTTTGAGTGAAGATCGGTTGCTCTTATGACGCGGCGTAATGCAATCAGTACTTCTTCGATACGCTCCAAAAGTATATCCCTTTCTAACATTAGTAACTCTTAATTATAAACCGTGTGGATGACAAGCTAAGAATTTTATTCATATTTCTTCATTGTTTAACGATGAGAGAAGAGGCTGTAAAGCTTGGATAGCTCACTTGCGACCAATTTCTGCTCTGGTTGATAACGTGCTCGGGCCGCTGCTGGGCTCGGCAAAGGTTAGAGGGTCTGCTTGTCGATGCGTCAGTCTCGGTTAATCAGAAACAAGGCCTTTACGCGGTTGAGGGTAAGGGTGTGCTGATTAAATAAGCGCCGTCATAGAGGCGAGCTGCAAGTCATCGGTTTTGTGAACCGGAGGCTCGATGTGTCCTTGATTGCTGCTTCGTTAGAAGACATCGCCAAGTCGATCATTTGGACCGGGTTAGGTTTGTCGGGTTACGGCAAAACGATGATTTTTTTCCGATATTTTTTCTAGGCCCTATTGATATCGGCTAGATTTTGTGATCTGGACAAATAAAATGTTTAGTGTACAATATAATTAATCCGCTAGATAGTCCGCTAGAGAAAAAATATACTGCCAGCAAATACAATGCGTTATTGATTTGATGTTTTCTGTCTTAAGCAATAAATATTTAGTGTCATAAATAATCGTTATTTTATAAACCTATATGAGTGAATCGGAAACCAAACAGTTAACAATAGAATTACGTCCGCCTTTGCCGGAAGATGGCGCATCAGTATTTAAGTTGGTCGAACGGTGCCCGCCATTGGACATCAACTCCATGTATTGTAATTTATTGCAGAGCAGTCATTTCGCCGCGACTTCGGTTGCCGCTTTGCTCGATGGAGAACTGGTGGGGTTTATTTCCGGCTATCTCATTCCCGAGCGCCCTGACACGCTGTTTATCTGGCAGGTGGCTGTCGCAGAACAAGCTCGAGGTCAAGGTTTGGCGTCAAGCATGGCGCAGAATATCCTGGCTAGACCTCAGTGCCGCAATGTCACGCATATTGAAACCACCATTACAGAGGCTAATCAGGCTTCGTGGGCTTTGTTTCAGGGGCTTGCAAACAAGTTGCAAACGGAACTCCAGTCGTCGGTGATGTTTGATCGGGGAAAACATTTTGACCATGCACATGACACGGAAATGTTAGTCAAGCTTGGCCCGTTAAGATGATTGGCCGTTGCTAAAAAACTAATTGACCGCGCCATCGTAGGCGATCAAGTCAAACGCAGACCTTGGTAAGTCGCCAGTTGGATCGGCTGGCTTGCGCCAACCCGACAATTTCTCCTGACGATAACGAACAAATTTCAAAGTTATTTCCGTTTAACAACAAATAGAGTATAGAAAATGAAAATTTTTGAAGAAATAGAATCAGAAGTACAAAGTTACGCGCGTTCATTTCCGCGTGTGTTTAATAAAGCAAAAGGCGTGTTCCTTTATGATGAGGAGGGCAATGAATATCTAGACTTCCTGGCCGGCGCCGGCACCTTGAATTATGGCCACAACAACCCTATTTTCAAGGAAAAACTGCTCGACTATATTCATAATGATGGCATTACTCATGGGCTGGATTTGCATACCAAGGCCAAAGGTGAGTTTCTGGAAACTTTCAACGAAAAAATTCTGAAGCCACGGGAATTGGATTATGTCGTTCAGTTTACCGGGCCGACTGGCACCAATGCCGTTGAAGCGGCCTTGAAATTAGCCAGAAACGTGACGGGGCGCGAGAATATTATTGCTTTTACCAATGGTTTTCATGGCGTCAGTTTGGGTTCATTGGCCGCCACCGGTAATTCCCATCACCGCGGCGCCGCCGGCGTCAGTCTGAGCGGAACCAGCCGTATTCCTTTTGATGGTTATCTGGGTGAAGACATCGATACTACCGCTTATCTGGATAAAGTGCTTTCAGACTCCAGCAGCGGCGTCGATCTGCCGGCAGCGGTGATTGTCGAAACCGTGCAGGGGGAAGGTGGCATCAATGCGGCCAGTTTCGAATGGTTGAAGAATCTGCAGACAGTGTGCAGAAAACATGAGGTGCTGTTGATTGTTGATGACATTCAAGCGGGTTGCGGCCGCACCGGGACTTATTTTAGTTTTGAAGAGGCGGGTATCTATCCGGATATCGTGACGATGTCAAAATCATTAGGCGGTTATGGTTTGCCTTTTGCCGTCGTGCTTTTTCGTCCTGAGCTGGATCTATGGAAGCCGGGTGAGCATAACGGCACGTTCAGGGGGAATAACTTTGCCTTTGTGACTGCCAAGGCCGCTATCGATCATTACTGGTCGGACGATAAGTTGTCAAAAGAGATTAAGCGGAAAGGCGATTATATTTCTAGCCGCCTGGAAGCGATCATCGAAAAGTATGGCGAAGGCAATTTCACCACTCGAGGACGCGGCATGTTCCAGGGCATTAACTGTGTCAATGGCGATCTGGCGGGTAAGATTACTCGCAGGGCCTTTAAACATAATTTGATTATCGAAACCAGCGGGGCTGAGGATCATGTTGTCAAGTTTTTATGTCCTCTGGTTATCGATGATGAAAACCTGAAAAAGGGCATGGATATCGTCGAGCAGGCGATCAAGGAAGTCTGCGGCAAAGAGGATTCCATCCCAGAAGAAAAAGACTATTTTGACAATCAAAAATTGGCCAGTTAAAAGCGGCATATCGGAGGTTAAAGCCGGTCAAAGCTGGCCGGCTGAAACATCTTCTGATCAAAAAAGTCAGTAAAATGTATATGCCGCAGGGGAGCATTAAAATTTTCGCACTGATGGTGTGAACAGCGACTGTAACCTGGGGTGTTAACAGACGACCGTTTTACGAGTTGACGGTTGTTTTTGCATTTAAGCGCGGATTCAATCCGCTAATAAGAGAATAAATAAGCATGATAGTTAGAAACTTACAAGATGAAGAAAAAACGGGACGCCGAATCGTCTCGCCAGATGGTAACTGGGAAAGCACTCGGATGCTGTTAAAGGATGACAATATGGGGTTTTCGTTCCATATCACGACCATCTACGCAGGAGCTGATTTTCAGATGCATTATAAAAATCATCTGGAATCGGTTTACTGTATGGCCGGGGAGGGCGAAGTGGAAACCTTGGAAGACGGCAAGAAATATCCGATAACGCCGGGCACGCTTTATGTTTTGGATAAGCATGATAAACATATTTTACGAGCGTTCAAGGAAATGAAAATGGCATGCGTATTCAATCCTCCGGTTACCGGTAAGGAGGTGCACAATGCTGAGGGCGCTTACGAATTAGAAGCGGATCCCATCGAAGAGTAACGCGTCATTGCAAGCAAATCCTAAAAATAAGGCGGAACAAGGAGGTGTCCGCTCAAGCCTGCATGGACGTATTCACCCAGCACCTAAATTCCATAGGCTAATGGCTGCGATAAATCATCTTCGTTTATTTAAATGCTGGGTTCATGGCGTCTTCTGGAAGAGCTATCTGATAACAGGCTGGTTTCTTAACCCGAATTCAGGTTAGCAATAGATAAAAGGAGACTTTCGCATTCGCCCATAACGAAAACCCCGCAAGGAAGCTGTTTTCGGATCGCAAGCATCAGAAGCATAGAGGAGGACTTAACCAGCTATGATCGTTAAGGAAAAATTTACGCTGAACGAGAGCAGCGATGTCTATCCGTCTCGCGGCGGTAGGAAAGCGCAATTGATTGAACGACAGGATCCAGTTCTTTACGCTAAAAATGTCGATAACAGTCCTATTGATGACGCCTTGGTCAGTCAATACGAAGAGCAGGGTTTTTTGGTGCTGGAGAATGTCTTCAATGACAGTGAGGTCGGCTATTTTCGTCAGGAGCTCGAACGCCTGAGAAAGATCGATGAACTAAGGTGGGCCGAAGGCACTATTACCGAGGCTGGAAGCGGAGATATTCGCTCCGTCTTTAAAATACACGAAATCAGTTCGGTATTTAACAAGCTTGCTTCCGATGTGCGTTTAGCGGGATTGGCGCAATATCTGTTGGCCGACAATGTCTATATTCACCAGTCCAGGGTTAATTACAAGCCGGGGTTTAGAGGCAAGGAGTTCTATTGGCATTCCGATTTTGAAACTTGGCATGTGGAGGATGGCATGCCCCGGATGCGGGCCTTAAGCATGTCGATCACTTTGACAGCAAACCATAGCTATAATGGCCCGCTGATGTTGATTCCGGGCTCTCATCGATACTATGCCGTATGCGAGGGCGAGACGCCTGCCGAGCATTACAGGTTTTCGTTAAAGAAGCAGGAATGTGGAGTTCCGGACGATGGATGTTTGCAGCAGTTGGTTGACCTGGGTGGGATAGTCACGGCGACCGGAAAGCCGGGGAGTGTGATCGTATTTGATTGCAATGTCATGCACGGCTCTAACAGTAATATTACGCCATTGCCTCGTTCCAATGCTTTTTTTGTTTACAACGCGATCAGTAATCGGGTTGTCGAACCTTATGGCGGCAATCCTCCTCGTCCTGAATATCTCGGCGCCAGAACACATTGCAAGCCGATAACGCCTCAAACTCATCATTACACGACTTATGAATGATCAGCAGCGCTTAAAACTCAAGCGCTTAATTCGCGCACGAATCGCTTTGTTGGAAGAAGTGCTCGGCGACATTGGAACGATAACCTCCAGGAAACATCCGGAGGAAGTTGAGTCCGCCCATCTCGATATCAGCGATTCCAGCGTTGAATCGGAAATAGTTGGCAATACTGAACGCGAATTGACTCGTTTAAAATTGAATCTGCAATGGCTCGATAGCGAAGAGGGCGGTGCGTGCGAACGTTGCGGTGGCGAAATTTCTTATGCCAGACTTGAAACAGCGCCCGATACCTGGTTATGTGCGGCCTGTACAGAACCTAAAGGAGAGTAATTAAAATGAATTTTCATAGCGTCGAGAAAATCGGCGGCACTTCCATGAGCGATTATACTTCGGTTCGGGATAACATCATCCTGAAGCCGATGCGAGAAGACACGCTCTATCAGCGAATCTTTGTTGTTTCGGCTTATGGAGGCATCACCGATCAGTTGTTGGAGCATAAGAAAAACACTCAGCCCGGTGTTTTTGCCTTGTTCGCCAATGGTCTGAATGACGAGAGTTGGCAGGAAGCATTGTTGGCATTGAAACAAGAGATGTTTGCGATCAATGCATCGCTATTTGCCGAAGATGAGTTGCTGGAGCAGGCGAACATTTTTATCGGACAACGTCTGGATAATGCCCATAAATGTCTGAAAGATTTACAGAGTCTCTGCCGACACGGTCATTTCGCTTTGGAAGCGCACCTGGCGACGGTCAGGGAAATGCTGGCTAGTATTGGCGAAGTGCATAGCGCTTGGAATACGGCGACATTGTTACAACGCGACGGCGTCAATGCATGCTTGATCGATTTAACAGGCTGGCAGTCCAGCAAACATATTTCACTGGATGAGAGGATTCAAACGGCGTTTAAAGATCTGGACCTGAAAACGCAACTGCCGATCGTGACCGGCTATGCCCATAGTGAAAAGGGCTTGATGTCGACCTTCGATCGCGGTTATAGCGAAATGACCTTTAGCCGAATCGCGGTGTTGACGGAAGCGCAGGAAACGATTATCCATAAAGAATTTCATTTGAGTAGCGCCGATCCCCGGCTGGTAGGCGAAGCCAACGCCGTGCCTATCGGGAGAACCAATTATGATGTCGCCGATCAATTGGCTAACCTGGGCATGGAGGCGATACATCCGAAGGCCGCGAAAGGATTGCGGCAGAATAATATTCCGTTACGGGTCAAAAACACCTTCGAACCCGAACATGCGGGTACGCTGATTACCGGTGATTACGTCAGCGATAAGCCTTGCGTGGAAATTATCGCCGGTTGCAAAGGCGTTTATGCGATAGAACTGTTTGATCAAGACATGGCGGGAAATATCGAGCAGTATGACGCCTCCATCTTGTCGGAGATTCAGCGCTTCAAGGCCCATATCATTTCCAAGGACATTAACGCCAACACCATCACCCATTATATCGCGACTAATCTGAAAACGATTAGACGGATCCGCATTGCATTGGAAGAGCGTTTTGCCGAAGCCGAGATTAATCAACAGAAAGTCTCGATCGTTTCTGCAATCGGCAGCGACATGCAAATATCCGGCATCTTGGCCAAGACCGTAGGCGCATTGGCCGATAGCAATATCAGCGTCTTGGCATTGCACCAATCGATGCGTCAGGTCGATATGCAATTCGTCATTAATGAGGATGATTTCGACCAGGCCATCAAGAGTTTGCATAGCTGTTTGGTTGAAGTCCATGATCATGGACAGGCGATATGCCTCGCCTCATAACGACAGTCGTTCCGCTGTTGTTGATGAGCGGATTAGCCTTTGCCGAGGTGAAGACGGCGCCGGAGCGGGCGGACGAAAAAGTGGCGGCTCTCGATAAGCCCCTTTACAGTCCGTTTGTCGAACGCTATGTGTTGGATGAATTAAAACAGCTGCGTATCGACATGGCCGCGCAAAAGTCTGAGCTGATACAGCAAATCGTCGATAGGGAATTGACCTCGGTAGACAGGGCGGTGACTTATGCAACCGATACCGTCAGTTATTTCTTCTATTTGATCGCAGGGGCAACCTCGGTATTGCTGTTAGTGGGCTGGTCATCGATTCGAGAAATCAAAGAGCGAGCCCACTCCTTGGTCGATGAAGAAATATCCAAGCTCGTCAATGAATACGAACAGCGCCTGCAGCTCATTGAGCAGCAACTGAGCCAAAAAACGCAGCATATCGAAGAAAACCGCGAAGAAATTGAATTGACCCGGGAGGCTCAGTCGCTGTGGCTGAGAGCGGCCCAGGAACATAATCCCGCCAATAAAATTGCCATCTATGATCAGATCTTGACATTGCGCGCCGATGATTGTGAAGCTTTGACCTATAAAGCCGATGCGGTGCTGGAGCTGGGTGAACCGCAATGGGCGGTCAATTTGTGTCACCAGGCTTTAATGATCGACCCGAATAACATTCATGCCTTTTATCAACTTGCCTGCGCCAATACGGCAATGGCGAATTATGATGAGGCGGTGCGCAATTTATCCGAGGTGGTTTCCCGCACCGACAGTTACCGCGAAGAAATTATCCATGATTCGGCATTGCGGCCCTTGCATGATTTTGCGCCGTTTCAGAAGTTGTTTAATCTTGAGTCCGAGCAGGTAGAACGCGCCTAGCAGCGAGTCTGAAAACACTTGCGGGTTTTCTTTTTATAGTCCTGTTTAGGTTCGTCGGCATCAGCTCTGTCTTGCAAAGCAAGGGGGGCGAACAAAAGACTATTATCTGGCCTATGCCTTTAAACCTCGGCATATTGACCGGACTCCCCTATCCAGCGCTCGATCAGCGCCGATACAGCCTCAGGATGTTGTTTATAAATGATCTCGGCCGCGGCAGGGATCTGCTCCAGCAATTCGCTGTCGCGATTCAGGTCGGCGATCTTGAACTGCATCTGCCCGGTTTGCCGGGTGCCCATGACTTCGCCGGGACCGCGCAACTGCAGGTCTTTTTCGGCAATGACGAAACCGTCGTTGCTTTCCCGTAAGATGCCCAGGCGTTGTTTGCCGGCCGCCGACAGCGGCGACTGATACAACAATAGGCAATAGCTCTCCACATCGCCGCGTCCGACCCGGCCGCGTAGCTGATGTAATTGCGACAAGCCCAGCCGTTCCGGGTTTTCGATGATCATCAGCCCGGCATTGGGCACGTCGACGCCGACTTCGATGACCGTCGTCGCCACCAGCAAATCATAGCGATGATTTTTGAAGGCTTGCATGACGGCGTCTTTGTCGGCCGACTTCATCCGACCGTGGACCAACGCGATGCGGATTTCCGGCAAGGCATCGCTCAGATACTCGGCGGTTTTCTCGGCCGCTTCGCATTGCAGGACCTCTGATTCCTCGATCAGCGTGCAGACCCAGTAAGCCTGGCGTTTTTGGCCCACCCAATGATGTATTCTGTCGATGACCTCATCGCGGCGTTCGGACGGGATCACGCTGGTCGTGACCGGCTTACGCCCCGGCGGCAGCTCGTCGATAATCGAGATATCCAGGTCGGAATATTGCAGCATCGCCAAAGTGCGCGGAATCGGCGTCGCCGTCATGACCAGTTGATGAGGCCGCAGCCCGATCGCCTGGCTTTTCTCCCGCAACGCCAGACGTTGATGTACGCCGAAGCGATGTTGTTCGTCGATGATGATCAGACCTAGGTTGGCAAAATGGACGCTGTCCTGAAATAGCGCATGGGTGCCGATCGCGATTCTGGCGCCACCGTCGGCAAGCGACTGCAGGGTCTGTTGGCGGGCCTTGCCTTTTAACTGGCCGGTGAGGAAAACCGGTTCGCAGTCGAAACCGGCGAACCAAGCGCTAAAATTGCGCAGATGTTGTTCGGCCAGCAGTTCGGTCGGCGCCATGACGGCGACCTGGAAACCGCTGGAAAGGGCCGATAGCGCAGCGCAGGCGGCGACGACAGTTTTGCCCGAACCGACATCTCCTTGCACCAGTCTCAGCATAGGGTGGTGTTGCGCGCAGTCCGTTTCAATTTCCCCGATCACTCGTTGCTGGGCGCCGGTCAATTGAAACGGCAGGCCGGCAAGAAATCGTGCTTTGACGGCAGGGTCGACCTCGAAAACCGGGGCTTGCCAGCGTTTATGACTCATTTTACCTTGCAGCATGCGCAGATGATGGGCGAGAAATTCTTCGAAAACCAGACGCTTTAACGCGCTGCTTTGCTGGATGTCGTGGGAAGATTGATGCGCTGGCGGACTGTGTAGCGTTTGCAGCGCTTGCTGCAAGGTCGGAAAATGATGACTATGCAGGATGGCCGCCGGCAACCAATCGGTCAACTGATGCAGACACAGCGCTAGCGCCTGTTTGACCGCTTTGCGCACGGTGTTTTGTCTTAACCCTTCGGTCAGCGGATAGATAGGGGTTAGGCTGTCTTCGGTGAGATTGTCCCGAGTATGGACGACTTTATACTCCGGATGAATGATTTCCAGTCCGGCGTAACCGTGGCGTATTTCTCCGAAACAGCATAACAGCGCGCCCGGCTTCAATTGGGTCTGCTGATTGGCGGAAAAGTGAAAAAAACGCAGTGTGATAAAGCCGGTTTGATCGCTGATTCGGCAGATCAAGCTGCGCCGGCCTCTTAACAATACGTCGGTCAATTCCACGGCGCCGACGATTAGCGCCGTCATGCCGGGCGCCAGCGCGCCTATCGGCTGGATTCGGGTGCGGTCTTCGTAGCGGTGGGGGAGATGGAACAATAGGTCCTGAATGCAATGGATACCCAGTTTTTGCAAGCGGGCTACGGACTGGGGACCGATGCCGGCTAAGCGGCTGAGCGATTGCTGTGGGGTATCCATTGCTTTGATCGGCGACCGTCAGCCGAACGTCTGCCTTAAATGCTATAGCTGTCTCTTAACTCCATGACCGCATCCATTTCCACGCCGACGCCTTTAGGCAGGGCGGCGACGCCGATCGCGGCGCGGGCAGGATATGGCTGGCCGAAATATTCGCCCATGATTTCGTTGACGACCGGGAAATTCGCCAAATCGGTCAAGAAGACATTCAGTTTGACGATATCGTAAAAATCTCCGCCGGCTGCCTCGGCAACGGCTTTCAGATTATCGAAGACGCGGCGGATCTGAACCGAGATGTCGCCATCGACAACTTCCATCGTCGCCGGATCCAGTGGGATCTGGCCGGACAGATAGACGGTGCTGTTGACCTTGACCGCCTGGGAATAGGTGCCAATCGCTTCCGGCGCTTTGTCGGTATGGATGATTTCTTTAGTCATTTTTTCAGTTCCTTAGGCTTTGACTCGGGTTAATTTTAAAACGATATTCAGTTTCTTCAGTTTGCGGATGATGTTGGCGAGATGCACGCGATCCTTAACGGTCAGCGTGATCAAGTCCACCGAGACACGCTCATCTTGGTCGACAACTTTGACGTTTTCGATGTTCGATTCCATGCTGGAAATGATCGAGGCGATGGTGGCCAACGTGCCGCGCTGGTTCAGCATTTCGATCCTGATTTCGGCCGGGAAATCACCTGTCGCTTCTTCGCTCCATTCCACATCCAGCCAACTGGTTTGTTTTTTTCTGACGTCGTTGCTGTTACGGCATTCATGATGATGAACGACGATGCCCTTGCCGGGGTTGAAGAAGCCGATGATTGGGTCTCCCGGTATCGGTCGGCAGCATTTGGCCAGGGTCACAACCATGCCTTCGGTGCCCTTGATAATCAGCGGCGTTTCGTTGCGGCTTTCATGGTCGTCCAGTTTGACCGCAGCCTGCACGTCCTCCTGGCCGATGCGTTTGGCCACCAGCAATGGCATTTTATTGCCGAGGCCGATATCCTCCAGCAACTCATCGAGTGACTGCATTTTCAGCACACTCAGTACTTGCTGGATACGATGTTCATCGATCGCGTCCAGCTGAAGATCCAGGCTTTGCAGTTCTTTTTCCAGCAGGCGGCGGCCTAGATTGATCGCTTCCTGTTGCTTGAAATGTTTCAGGTAGGTACGGATGCTGCTGCGGGCCTTGGCGGTGGCGACGTAATTGAGCCATAACGGATTCGGGCGCGCCCAGGAGGCGGTGATGACTTCAACAGTCATGCCGTTTTCCAGCTGGGTTTGCAGCGGCACCAGTTTTTTATCGATGCGGGCGGAGACACAGGAATTGCCGATGTCGGTATGGACGGCAAAGGCAAAATCGACGACGGTGGCGCCGCGCGGCAACTTGATGATGCCGCCCTGGGGCGTGAATACAAAGACCTCTTGAGGAAACAAGTCGACCTTCAGGTTATCGATGAATTCCATCGAATCGCCGGCCGATTTCTGAATTTCCAGCAAATCGCGCAGCCATTCGTTGGCGCGGGCCTGGGCGGTTTCGTTGCTTTCGTTCTCGGATTTGTACAGCCAATGAGCGGCGATGCCGGATTCGGACATGCGATGCATCACATGGGTTCTGATCTGAATCTCGATCGGTACGCCGTAAGGACCGATTAACACGGTATGCAGCGACTGATAACCATTAGCTTTCGGCAAGGCGATGTAATCCTTAAAGCGCCCAGGTATCGGTTTGTATAAATTATGCACGCAGCCGAGGGCGCGATAGCAATCGTCGACTTCATTGCAGTAAATGCGAAAAGCGTAGACATCGAAGACATCGGAAAAGGGGATCTTTTTATGCAGCATTTTCTGATAAATGCTGGCGACGTTCTTTTCACGGCCTGCGACGGTGCAAGCCATGTCGGCCTGAATCAGGCGGTTCTGAATCGAGCCTTGAATGGTGTCGATGATTTCCTTGCGGTTGCCGCGCGCTTTCTTGACCGCCTGGTTGATAATCTCATGGCGACGGGGGTATAAAGCTTTGAACCCCAGCGATTCCAGTTGGTGGCGTATCTTGTTCATGCCCAGTCGATTGGCGATCGGCGCATAGATTTCCAGGGTTTCCTTGGCGATGCGGCGTTTCGCCGCCGGCGGCATAGCGCCCAGGGTTTGCATATTATGCAGACGGTCGGCCAGCTTGACCATGATCACGCGCAGGTCTTTGGCCATGGCCAAAAACATCTTGCGGACATTTTCCGCTTGCGCTTCGGCGCGGGACTTGTTATCCAGTTTGGTCAGTTTGGTGACGCCGTCGACCAGTTCGGCGACCTCGGGGCTGAATTTGGCGCCTAACTGTTTTTTGCTGACCGGTGTGTCTTCGATGACATCATGTAGGATGGCGGCCATGATGCCGCGGGTATCCATACGCATTTCCGCCAGCGTGATCGCCACCGTTACCGGATGACAAATATAGGCTTCACCGCTTTTACGGAATTGTCCGGCATGCGCTTCGGCGCCAAAATGATAGGCCCGGACAATGTCGTCAATATGTTCTCGATCCAGGTAGTCGCTCAGAACCTTACATAAACGCCTGAGTAGTTTGTCTTCAGGAGTTTCCGGTTTCTGCTGTTTCGGTTCAACGACGATGCCTGGCATATTGTGGAATTAAAGTTCTAAGCTGGTATCGGAAACATCGCCCGTTTTGTAAAGGATGTCAATGTTTTGTTCGCTGACATGGCCGGCGGCGATTTCACGTAGCGCCAATACCGTGCTTTTGTCTTTTTCGCGAAGCATAAACTCATCGGCCCCTTTTTCAAGTTGACGCGCTCTTTTGCTGGCTAACAAGACCAGTTTAAAACGGTTTTCGATATTTTCTAAGCAATCTTCAACGGTGACTCTAGCCATTTTAAAACCTATGATAAGGCGCCTGATGCGGCGACATGAATAAAAAGGAACTGATTATTATATAAAGAAAAACGCCCATAAACAAACCGCATGCAGCGCTGCCGTATTTTTGCGCAGGAAGGGCGTCGAACGCGATGAATTCCTTGTTGGGGCTAGACAGTCTCGCTGCTTATCAGCCGATAAGCAGCGAGCTTAAATTTATTCATGCCCTGTCTGACGTTTACGACAAGGCATGAACCCAGCGGGGTTTAACCGCGCTCTTCCAAAATGGCGACGGCGGGCAGTTGTTTGCCTTCCAAAAATTCCAGGAAGGCGCCTCCGCCGGTCGACGTGTAAGACACGCGGTTACCGATGCCGTATTTGTCGATGGCCGCCAGCGTATCGCCACCGCCTGCAATCGAAAATGCGGCGCTATTGGCAATCGCCTTCGACATCGATTCGGTTCCTTCGCCGAATTGGTCGATTTCAAATACGCCTACCGGACCGTTCCAGACGATGGTGCCAGCTGACTTGAGGATTTTTGCATACTGTTTGGCGGTTTCCGGACCGATATCCAGGATTAAGTCATCGGATTCGACATCGGCGACATTTTTGATTGTCGCCGCGGCGTCTTCGGAAAATTCCTTCGCGCAGACAACATCAACCGGCACCGGGATATCGGAACCATTGGCTTTGGCTTGCGCCATCAGTTTTTTGGCTTCCTCGATCAGATCCTCCTCGTACAGCGAGTTGCCGACGCCATAGCCTGCGGCGGCGATAAAGGTGTTGGCGATGCCGCCGCCGACGATTAATTGATCCACTTTAGTGGACAGTGATTCCAGCACGGTCAGTTTAGTGGAGACCTTGGAGCCGCCGACAATCGCGACCAGCGGTTTGGCCGGATGTTCCAGCGCTTGTCCTAACGCATCCAGTTCCGCGCTTAATAATGGGCCGGCGCAAGCCACGGCGGCATGTTTTGCGACGCTGTGCGTGGAAGCCTGGGCGCGGTGGGCGGTGCCGAACGCATCCATGACAAAAATATCGCACAGGGCGGCCATTTTTTTGCCCAGTTCGTCGTCGTTTTTCTTTTCGCCGACGTTGAAACGGACGTTTTCGCATAACACGACTTCGCCGGAGGCAATTTCGATGCCGTCCAGCCAGTCTCTTTCCAGACGCACCGGCTTGCCGAGCAGTTCGGATAATCTTTCCGCAACCGGTTTCAGGCTGGCTTCTTCGGAGTATTGGCCTTCTTCGGGACGGCCCAGATGGGACATCAGCATGACGGCCGCACCGCCCGCCAGTGCTTTTTCGATGGTTGGCACGCTGGCTTGAATACGCAGGTCGCTGGTGACTTTGCCGTCTTTGACGGGCACATTCAAATCCTGACGGATTAACACGCGTTTACCGGACAAATCCAGATCAACCATTCTTTTTATAGACATATATCTTCCTCAAAACAGAGATTGTGGGTTAAATTTCGGCCCTATTATAAAGCCTTGTCATTGTCTAGTCTTGTTTAGCTTTCCAGCCATGACATCGGGATTCACTGGAGTCGGGGAATTTTCGTATTCGGCAGCAATTCCCACTTTGGCGTTCAAAAAGGGCATGGGGTGTGTTTGGCGAGGATGTCGGCAGCAAGGATGCTGCCGTCAAGCCCCCAGGGATGGGTTTACGGCGCTCCTCGACAGACACACCCCATGCCCTAAACCCCGCAAAAATACTCAAACTGGGAATTGCTGCGTATTCGGAGTATCCATCGAATAACTCGTTAATTAGGCTATAGTTGTAAGTCATGACATCAACTTAAGGTAGAAAGGTTTTGATCAAGGCTAAGGCGAGAGCGATTTTCTTGGGCTGTCTGCTGTTATGCGGCGCGACGAACGCGACGGCCCAAAACGGCCAAGCCGGTGGCTATGAAGTTGATGTGCTGATCGATGTATCCGGCAGCATGAAACGGAACGATCCCGGCAATAAACGCATTTCTGCCGTCAAACTGCTGATCAATTTATTGCCCGATGGCACGCGGGCCGCTATCTGGCTATTTGCGCAAAACACCCATCTGCTGCTCAAAACCGCCGCGGTGGATAAACAATGGAAGCAGCGAGCCCTGGTCTTGGCCGATAAAATTCATTCCCGAGGCTTGCTAACCGATATTGAAGGCGCCATTCAGACCGTGCTAAGGGAGGATATTGCGCCGGGATCGAGTAATAACCTGATTTTATTGACCGATGGCAGGGTCGATATCTCCGACGACATCATGCAAAGCGCGGAATCGCGACAGCGGGTAATCAGCGATTTGATTCCGGTTCTGCAGCGGCAACGCATCAAGGTGCATACCATCGCGCTATCCGATCAGGCTGATCGGGAATTGCTGGATAAGCTGTCATTCGGCACCGGCGGCTGGGCCGAAGCGCTCGAATCGGCCGAACAATTGCAGAAAACCTTGCTGACGATGTTTAACAAGGCCCTGCCGCAGGACACCGTGCCGATCAAGGATAATCGTTTTCTCATCGATGATGCGGTCAAGGAGTTTTCGCTATTGGTGTTCAAGAAGGCAGGGGCTGCGCCGACCCGACTCATCGGTCCAAATGGTGAAAAACTGAGTCGCCAAACCCGGAGAAAAAAACTGTCCTGGGTTCATGATCAACATTATGACTTGATCACCGTTCAGCAGCCTAGGGTCGGTCTATGGCGAATCGAAGCGGAGGTTGATCCCGATAATCAGGTGATGGTGATGACAGATTTAAAGCTCCAGGCCAGCGATTTGGCCGCTCATATCGTCGAAGGCGAAGAGCTTGAGTTGACGGCGTATTTGACCGAACAGGGTGAAGTGATCCGGCGTGATGATTTTTTACAATTGATAAACATCGTGCTGTTGCATGTCGATGAAATGAACGGCAAAAGCGAGGTTGCGTTACAGAGGGGACAAGACGGATTATTCAAACACAGTTTCGGTGCCGCGTTGGGCAAAGGCCGGCATACACTGAAGATTGTCGCCGATGGTAAGAGTTTTCGGCGCAAACTGCTAAAAACGATAGACATCGTGGAATCGGTGCTGACTGTCCATCGTTTTGTCGATGCCGACCGGCGCGCCGTGGTGTTGGAATTGCAGCCTAATGACAAGATTATTGATCCGGCGATGCTGGCCGCTCAAGCCATCGTCAATGTCGCCGATAAACCGGCTGAAACGATTGCGATGCAAAAGCAGCAAGGACGCTTGCGTTTGAGCCTCGATTGGCCGGCAAAAGGCGAAAAAATCATCGTCAACTTTGCCGTGATGGCAAAAAAACTGGACGGCACGCCGATGACGCCTAGCCTTAAGCCGGTCATCATCGATGAACCGGCATTACAATCACGGCATCCACCAGATGCTGCATTGGCGGCCGTAGCCCCCCCTGAAAGAAACGAGGAAGCTGACGCGTTAAGTTCGCATCGACGAGATTATGTGAACGGAGGCGCGGATAAAATAGTCGGTTCCGGGCACACTATCGAGGAAAGCCACGCCGACGCCTCGGAAACGACGCGGCAAGGGGAGTGGACGCTGCTAATTGGGCTCGTTGCCGGGGGGAACTTGTTGCTGCTAGGCGGCGCTTTTTTGGGCTACCGGTTGATAAGAAAAAGAACAACAAACAAACATGCGCAATTACTGGGTAGACTGAAATGATAGAACTCGATTCGGCCATGATTATTTTGATGACGGAAGTGTTGGTAGGCTTGTTGGCGCTGGCTGTCGTATTGCTGATTATGTACGGTAAAAGAAGAAGTCGGGAGCATGCGGCGGCCAATGAACTGATTAATCGCTTGGAGCAGGCGGAAATCAGTCGCGGCAAGAAGCTGGGGCAGCTGATCAGGGAAAATTGTGTCATCGACAATGACAAGCTAAAGGATATTTTGAAAGAGATTGGTCGTTGCGAACAGGCTTTGTACCAGCAGATTTTGCAAATATTTTTGAAACGCGATGTCGCGATGTTGAAAGAAATAGATCGCTATATCAACAAACTGGCCATTCCCTATTGTCAAGTCATACAGGATGCGAATAGCGCATCAACGCCCGGCGACAACGAGGAATTGGAAGAGGCTAAGGCGCAAATTAGTCGCTTGAAAAAAGAAGGTGTGCTGCTGTCGGAACAGTTGCAGATGGCCATGAAAACGATGGACGAGATCTCAGCCGAATATACCCGGGTGTTCAGCGGCAAACAGAGTGAACTAGAGCTGGAAAACAGCAGTAAAAAAATGCTGCGGATTTTTCAGGAAGCCGAGAACACGATACGTTCGTCAGTCAAAGAAATCGAGGATGCGGAGGATCAGGCATGAATGAAGCATTGTTGATTGTGTTGGCCGAGATTATCTTCATTCTATTGATGTTATTGCTGACGCTCTTGTTTGTCGATTGGAGGCGTAAAAGAAATCATCATCGGGCCTTACAACAGTTGCTGAATGACGTTGTCGAAAAGGAGGACCAGAGAAAGGCGTGCTTGATCGACTATTTGACCGACCGCCGAAAATTGCCTCATCAAATCGCGGATGATTTAAGCGCGGACTTCGTCGAGGCGGAAAAGCAGTTTATCTCCCAGTTTCTTGAGCAACAAATGAAGCAGGCGGGCGTGAGCGATTTTTATGAGAATTTGTGCCTATTGCTGGATAAATATTTAATCCTGATGCCTGCCGAAAAAAGCCCGGAGGAGCGGTTGCGGCCAAATGACGCCAAGCATGAGCAGAAGACTCATGGGCTTAATTCGGTAGAGTCCGATTGGGATATGGCGTTTGCCGAATCCGGAGCAGGCGTCAATGAATCGGTAAGATAGGATTAGCTTGAGGCTATGCGGAAAGTTCTGCGTAACTATTCAGCTTGGTGTTGAGAAAATATTTTTGTAATTATTCAGCGTATTTTTATCAGAGGGAGTAGGCTATTGATTTATCGGGCTGTCTGCAACAGGACGTTGCAGTCAGAGCTTACATGGAAGTATTCACCCAGCACCTAAATTAACGAAGATTATTAATCATAGCCAATAACCTAGGGTATTTAGGTGCTGGGTGAACGCGTCCCGAGAAATCAATGGTCTACTCCCTAAACCCTGAAAGATACTGAATAGTTACATATTTTTAAAGTAAACAGTTACAGCTCTGCATCATCATCGATGATTAAAATGTTGGGGGCAAATTGCTCACTCATGCCGCAACGCCTCGATCGGGTCCATGCGCGCCGCCTTGCGAGCCGGTACGTAGCCAAAGATGACGCCGACCCCGGCCGAAAATACGAATGCCTCGACGATCACCGGTAGATCGAGCACCCAGGGCACCTGCAGCACGGTCGCTAGGATGCTTGAAGTCACCAGCGCCAGCACGATGCCGATCAGGCCGCCAGTCGACGACAACACCACGGCTTCGACCAGAAACTGTAACAATATTTCCTTCTCCAGCGCACCGATCGCCAGGCGGATGCCGATTTCGCGGGTGCGTTCGGTGACCGAAACCAGCATGATATTCATGATGCCGATGCCGCCGACTAACAGGCTCACCGCCGCGACCGCGCCGAGTAACCCGGTCAGCGTTTGCGTGGTGCCGGACAACATGTTGGCGATCTCTTTCATATCCATCACATTGAAATCGTCTTCTTCATCGCTGGAAAGATGTCGCCGATCGCGCAAAACTCGTCGCAAATCCTGTTCGACCTCCTCGGTCGACACGCCGTCGCGGGCCGAGACCTGGATCAGACTGACGTCGTTGTTGCCGGCTATGCGGCGCTGAAAGGTGCGCAACGGGACGATGACGATGTCATCCTGATCTCTGCCCATGCTCGATTGGCCCTTGGCCTGCAACAAACCGATGATTTCGCAGGACAGTTTTTGCAGTCGTATGTGCATGCCGAGCGGGTTTTGCGCACCAAACAGCTGGCGGCGAACGGTGTCGCCGATGATGCAGACGGCGGCGCCGGAACGGGCTTCGCTGGCGGTAAAAATACGCCCTCCGGCGATTTGGCGGTTGGTGACGGGGAAATAATCCACGGTGCCGCCGGTAACGGTCGTGCCCCAGTTCTCGTTGGCGTAAATGGCGGTGGATGAAGCGGTGGCTTGCGGCGCTACCGCGGCCAAATTCGACACCTCGCGCGCCAGGGCTTCGGCGTCGGCCAATTTGAAGGCCGGCGCCGTCGACCTTTGCCCTGGCCCCATGCGTTTACCGACCGTAATCATCAACAGGTTGCTGCCCAGGCTGGCGATGCGCTCAGTCACTTGTTGAGTGGCGCCTCTGCCCAGCGTAACCAGCACGATCACCGCCGCCACGCCAATGATGATGCCGAGCATGGTCAGCATGGAGCGCAACAGGTTGCGGCGCAATTCACGGAAAGCCAGTCGAAACGCCACGCCTAACATGAGCTGCGTTCCGCTTGTTGGTGGTCGCTTTCGATCAGGCCGTCGCGAAAATGTACGATGCGTTTGGCGTAGGCGGCCATGTCCGCCTCGTGAGTGACCATGACGATGGTGATGCCGTGATCGCGGTTGAAGGTCGTCAATAAGGCCATGATTTCCTCGCTTCTTTGGGTGTCGAGATTGCCGGTCGGCTCGTCGGCCAAGAGTAGCAGGGGTTTGGTGACGATGGCGCGGGCGATCGCCACTCGCTGTTGTTGGCCGCCCGACAATTCGTTGGGCATGTGCTGCTCCCAACCATGCAGACCGACGGTAGCCAAGGCCCGAGAGGCGGCGGCGTGGCGCTCTTCGGCGGGCAAGCCGCGGTAAATCAGCGGCAGCTCGACGTTTTCCAGCGCCGAGGTGCGGTTCAGCAGGTTGAAGCCTTGAAAGACGAAACCCAGATAATGACGGCGCAGCAAGGTGCGTTGATCGCGACTAAGGCTGCCGACATCGACGTCTTGAAACAGATAGGTCCCCGAGCTAGGTTGATCCATGCAACCGATAATATTCATGCAGGTGCTTTTGCCGGAGCCGCTAGGACCCATCACCGCGACGAATTCCCCCGGCGCTATGCGCAGGCTGATGCCGCGCAGAGCCCACATCTCGGCGGCGCCGCTACCGTAAACCTTAGCGACCTGTTGCAGTTCCAATAAGGGTTTTTCGCCGTTCATGGTGTGCTCGCCTGTCCGGAAACCAGCTCGGCGCCGACCTCGATATCGCCGGCGACGATTTCAGTGACGATGCCGTTGGTCGCCCCCTTAGTGATCGTGATCGGTGTCAAGTCGCTGTCACGAAGGGTCCATACCTGTTGCATTTTCCCCGTCGACGCTTGCGGAGGACGGCTGGATCTGGAACGGCGGGGATGCGGCAACAACGAACCTAAAAGGCCGCCATTGTCGTTTGCTTCTTTTTGCACCGGCGGGGTGAAGCGCAAGACGCGATTGGCGACCAGCAGCACATCGTTTTTCTGCTCGACCGTGATCAGCGCGGTCGCGGTCATGCCCGGACGCAACGTCAGTTCAGCGTTGTCGACTCTGAGCACGGCTTTATAGGTCACTACGCCGTCGACCGTTTCCGAGCCGTAACGCACCTGGACGATTTCGGCCGGAAAATCGCGGTCGGGATAGGCGTCGACGGTAAAGTGCGCCGGTTGGCCGGGTTTCACCAGGCCGACATCGGCTTCGTCGACATCGACCTGCAATTCCATCTGAGTCAGGTCCTCGGCTAGCGTGAACAGCACCGGGGCTTCGAATTGCGAAGCCACGGTCTGACCCGGCTCTACCGAGCGCGCCAGCACCACGCCGTTGATCGGCGACTTCACCACCGCCTTGGTCAGGTCGGTCAGGTTGACGTCCAGCGTTCCTTGGGCCTGAGTGACCGCGGCTTTGGCCGCGGCCAGGTCGGCGCGTGCGCGATCCAGCGTGGCTCTGGCGGCATCGAGATCGTATTGCGACGGCACCTTGCCGCCGCTCAATTCATGGACATGCCGTTGCTTGGCCAGTTGCGCTTTGGCTTCCCTGACCGTGGCCTGGGCGAGTTGCACCTTGGCGCGAGCCGACGCCAGCGCCGCCTTGGACTGCAAGGCCTGAGCCTCGAGCCGGGTGGTATCGAGTATCGCCAACACCTGGCCGACTTCGACCCGGTCGTTATAATCTGCTTCCACCGATTTGATCGTGCCGGAGACTTCGATACCGACGTCGACTTCCTTCAACGGCGCCAGCGTGCCGGTCGCGCTGACCGTGACCTGCAGATCGCCGCGAGTCACCTTGTCTGTTTGATATTGGACGGTCGGGCCATTGCCGGCGAATAGCAGAAAAACGACGATGACGAGCGCAACGATAACGGCGACGTACCACAACCATTTTTTAACCGGTTGTCGACGACTTTTCGCATCGAGGCCGAGCACCTCGGAGATCGGTTGTTGAGAGGGTTCGTTGTTGTTATTCATGTTCGTCTTGCTCCTGATTGTCTTCGCTGCGCCAACCACCGCCAAGGGCTTTGTATAAGCGGATGATGTCGGCGGCGATTTCGGTCTTGCTGACAGCCACAGCCGTTTGGGCGCTCAACAGCGAACGCTGCGAGTCCAGCACCGGCTGAAAATCGATCAGGCCGGCGGCATATTGGCTATCGGCCAATTGCCGGGCCTCCCGGGCGGCGGCTTCCGCCTTTTGCAGGGCGGCGAGCCGCTTACGCTCCTCGACATAAGCCGTCAGCGCGTTTTCGACGTCGCGCAATGCGGTTGTTGATACAAGCCCAGGGCTTGCTCACGCAATGCCTTTTGTATCGCGACATTGCTGCTGATGCGGCCGAAATCGAGCAGAGTCAGCACGGTTCTAGCGGCGATTTCGCTGGCTCTGGCGCCGGCGCTATAAAGACTGGCGTACTCCAGCGATTTCAAGCCGATGGACCCGGACAAGGTCAGATCGGGATAACGTTCGCCCTCGGCGACGCCGATTTGTGCGGTTTGCGCAGCCAATTGGCGTTCCGCTCGCCGCAGGTCGGGGCGCCGTCGTAGCAGATCGGCCGGGATGCCGACGGCCACGTCGGCCGAGGCGAGCGGAATGTCGCCGCGGGCAGCCAATATCGCTGTCAATGCGACGGGTTCCCGGCCCACCAGCAAGGCCAAGTTATGTTTGGCCTGTCCCAAAGAACTCTTCAGACTGGGCAGCTCGGCCCGGGTGTTTTCCAGCGTCAGCCTGGCCTGTTCGACATCTAATTGCGTCGTCAGACCCGCTTGCTGGCGCCATTGGGTTAATTGATAGGTTTCCGTTTGTGCCGCCAGATTGCTTTCGGTAATGCTCAGTCGAGTTTGATAGGAACGCACATCGACATAATTCAACGCCACCTCGGCATACAAACTGACCAGCACATCATGCAAATCCTCCTGTTGCGCCTCTTCGCTTGCTTCCGCCGCTTCCAGGGTTCGCCGTTTCTTGCCGAACAGGTCGAGTTCCCAACTGGCGTCCAGCGTGTGATTGTAAAGTTCAGTGTTGATGCCGCGCAGCGCGCTTTCGGTTTCGGTGCGGCTGGCGGCCATCGACATCGACGTGGTCGGCAGCAATTCGGCGCCGGCCAGTTTGCGGCGGGCGCGCGCTTCCAGTACTCGAGCTTCAGCCCGATAAACATCGCGATTGTCGATTTCCGCCATGGTTATCAGGGCCGTCAAAATAGGATCGTTGAAGACTCGCCACCAATTTTCAACATCGCCTCTTGTCTGTCGACCTCCATCGGCTGTCAATGGCGTCATCCATTGAGCCGGCAGTTCGAGGTGGGGTTCTTGGTAATCGGGGCCGACCATACAAGCTTGTAATGCCAACAGGGCCAAACAGAATAAGGTCGTCTGAAATCGCTTCATCGCTTGATCACTTGCTGTTGAGTTTCGTCGATGACTCCAGGCAGATTAAACCTGCTGCTCGGATTGGCCGACAGTCTGCAAAAATATTCGTGGATGGGCTCAACGACGATAGTCGCTGCACGGGAAACGCTACATGTTAACTGATGCTCTGATTGCAACGGTACTTCATTATGCCTGAACAAAAGCTAAATAAATTTCAGCGGAATGTAAAATTTGCTAAGGGGCATGACGATTGCTCCCTGTCTATGTTTGCAAAGGGCTGTTTGAAACTGTCGGATCGAGTTCAAAGTTTAGTCCTGCAAGTTATTCTTCGTGTACTTGACGGTCTTCATCGTGAATAATAGGCGCTATCAGGCAATTCAGCCACTTTATCAAAGTCTTTTCAAGGAACACGGCATGAGCAAACAACCTAAAACACAAAACATGGCCTTATACTGCGACTTTGAGAATGTCGCTCTCGGTGTGCGTGACGCTAAATATGACGCCTTCGATATCAGAAAAGTCCTGGAGCGACTGCTGCTGAAAGGCAATATCGTCGTTAAAAAAGCGTATTGTGATTGGGAGCGCTATAAGGAATTTAAAGCGGCGATGCATGAATCGGCATTCGAGTTGGTCGAGATACCTCATGTGCGCCAGTCCGGTAAGAACTCGGCCGACATTCGCATGGTTGTCGATGCATTAGACCTCTGCTATACCAAGTCACATGTGGATACCTTCGTGATCATTAGTGGCGATTCCGATTTCTCCGCGTTAGTCAGCAAACTGCGGGAGAACAACAAGGTCGTGATCGGCGTTGGCGTCAAGAATTCAACGTCCGACTTGTTGATCGCCAACTGCGATGAGTTTATTTTTTATGACGACCTGGTCAGAGGAAAAGAAAAGCACGTCAAGACGCGCAAGCCATCACACGATAAGGTTGCTAAAGCAGTCGGGGCTTCCGAAGAAGAGAAAAAGCAGGAGGCCTTGGATATGCTGCTTGAGACGGTGGAGGATTTGTTTAACGAACGCGGCGAGGAAGAGAAAGTTTGGGGATCGATGGTCAAACAAGCCTTGAAAAGGCGCAAACCCGGTTTTAATGAAGCGTATCACGGTTTTCGCACCTTCGGGAAGTTGCTCGAGGAGGCGCAGAAGCGCAAACTGCTGGAGCTCAAATTGGACGAGAAATCAGGCGGCTACATCATCAAAAGTTTTTTTCATGATGAATGAATTCAAGTTGATTAAGGCAACGCGCCTTATTCCTCTGCATAATGTTTCAGGAACAGACGTTCGCCAACAAAAATAACAATGAGTCCCGCGATGGAGGCCCAGATAACCAGGATATCGGACCGAGCTTTGACGACGAGAAAGACGGCAAGCACGATGACGTCAAGAAGCATGGCGGTGATCAAGATTGACGAGTTGGCGTTAATCTCTTTACGTAAATAACGGAATACGCCCCAATGGATGGCAATATCCATAATGATATAGAAGATGGCGCCCAGCGAGGCTATGCGGCTCAAGTCAAAAAAGACGGTGAGCAGCATTGCCATGACGATCGTATAAACCAACGTGTGCTTTTGAATGCTTCCCGGCATGCCGAAATGACTATGTGGAACCAACTTCATATCAGTGAGCATGGCCAACATCCGTGATACGGCAAAAACGCTGGCGATGACGCCGGATACCGTCGCAATAATGGCAAAGCCGACGGTAATCCACAGGCCATACTGGCCGAAAGCGGGGCGGGCGGCTTCCGCCAAGGCGTAATCCTTGGCAGCCACAATTTCATCGATGGCTAGGTTGCCTCCGACTGCGAGCGTCACGATCAGATAGATGATCACACAAATAGCGATCGATATGATAATCGCACGACCAACATTTTTGTGTGGATCGTTGATTTCACCGCCGCTATTAGTGATCGTGGTGAAACCCTTATAAGCTAATATCGCGAGGGCGACGGCGCTGATGAAACCACTCCAGGTAGTTTCCTCAGGGGCAAGAGACACGCTTTCGAGATCCAAACCGGCAGCCCATAATCCTCCGGCAGCCAGCAGAGTGAGTCCGCCGATCTTGATAAAAGCCATCAAGAAGGAAAATGCCTGAATAAATTGATTGCCCAAGATGTTGACGAAGAATGCGAAAAGCAACAGTCCGACACCCAATGCCGGAATCATCCAGTTATTGTTATTCACATCAAACAATTGCAACGTGTATGTCGCGAAGGTACGGGCTACCAGGCTTTCGTTAATCACCATCGAAAAATACATCAGTAGCGCGCATGCGGCGGTGATCGTGCCTTTGCCGTAGGCTTTTTGCAAAAACATGGCTATGCCGCCCGCCGATGGAAAGGCGTTCGACATCTTGATATAAGAATAAGCGCTAAAGCCGGCAACGACAGCCGCGACCAGAAAAGCCCAGGGGAACCATTCATGCGCCAGTTCCGCCACTTGTCCGGTGAGCGCAAAGATCCCGGCGCCTATCATCACCCCGGTGCCCATCGATACCGCACCCGCCAGGGATAGGCTGTTTTTTTGATAACGGCTCGATTTCGGCTGTGACTGTTTCATTAGCGACCTCCGGTTATCTGGATTACTCCGGATTTTTCAAAAAAACCATTCAGGGATAAACTGTATCCGGAAAACATGACTCATATTAATCCAAATGCATGGATTCTTAATACCTTTTTCAAAACTAAGGCTGCCTTTGTGAAATTAGCCGGTTTAAGGAAGCGCACCGGTTTTTGATGTGCTTCACGCAGTTCGGCACATCCGAAGGCAAGGCTGCATTGGCATCGCAACCGTGGATACGCCGCCAGGCAATCCGGCTGGATACGCACAATGGCCAATTTTGCCCCGGTGCGGGGATTTGGCGGCTTGCTTCGCGAAGCCGCCCTACGATGCGGTAGGGTGTGCTGACGATAGGAAGCGCACCGGTTTTTGATGTGCTTCACGCAGTTCGGCACATCCGAAGGCAAGGCTGCATTGGCATCGCAACCGTGGATACGCCGCCAGGCAATCCGGCTGGATACGCACAACGGCCAATTTTGCTCCCGGTGCGGGGGTTTGGCGGCTTGCTTCGCGAAGCCGCCCTACGATGCGGTAGGGTGTGCTGACGATAGGAAACGCACCGGTTTTTGATGCGCTTCATGCAGTTCGGCACAACCGAAGGCAAGGCTGCATTGGCATCGCAACCGTGGATACGCCGCCAGGCAATCCGCCTGGATACGCACAACGGCCAATTTTGTCCCCGGTGCGGGGTTTTGGCGGCTTGCTTCGCGAAGCCGCCCTACGTTGGCCGATCCGCTGCGCGTGATCCACCTCACGGATGTAGGGTGTGCTGACGATAGGAAGCGCACCGGTTTTTGATGCGCTTCACGCAGTTCAGCACATCCGAAGGCAAGGCTACATTGGCATCGCAACCGTGGATACGCCGCCAGGCAATCCGGCTGGATACGCACAACGGCCAATTTTGCCTCCGGTGCGGGGGGCTGAACGATTCAACCGTGCCTAAAGTCAGTTAAACGTTCGGGGCGGGTTGAATAACCGGCCCCGCCCAGGCGGTTTGTCATCGGCGCTTTTTTAGCGACTTATCGTTGCTAAATCGTAGCAAGAGCGACGTTTTTTGCAGCAAGTGATGGGCGGGAAGGTCTGCAGTGAGGCGCCGTTATTGCACGAGCACCGCGGTGCTGATGATCGCGGCGCTGGCTAGGATGACCCAGAGCGTGCTGCTGTGGTTGCTTTCCATCTGATGCCGCAATTGCTCTATCTCTCGATTATTGGCTTCCAGCTGCTGCTTGCTTTTGCTGGCGCTGTCCAATGCATGGAAGAATAGCGTTGGAAGCTCTGGAAATTGTTCGGCGATTTCCGGGAACTGATCCATGATTTTTTTTAGCTTTGCCTTCGGTCCCAGGCGTTCCTTGAACCAGTTTTCCAGAAAAGGCTTCGCGGTTTGCCAGAGATCCAGTTCCGGGTACAGTTGCCGGCCCAATCCTTCGATATTGAGCAGGGTTTTTTGCAACAACACCAGCTGCGGTTGCACGACCATGTCGAAGCGTCTGGCGGTCTGGAACAGGCGCAACAACAGCAAACCGAAGGAAATATCTTTCAGCGGTTTGGCGAAGATAGGTTCACAGACGCTACGGATGGCCGATTCAAATTCCTCGACGCGGGTTGAGCTGGGCACCCAGCCTGATTCGATGTGCATTTGCGCAACGCGTCGATAGTCGCGGTTGAAGAACGCCAAGAAGTTTTCCGCCAGATAACGTTGGTCGGAAGACGATAAGGTGCCGACGATGCCGAAATCGACCGCCAGATATTTGGCCGGTAAGTCGACGAAGATATTGCCGGGATGCATGTCGGCGTGGAAAAAATTATCCCGGAATACCTGGGTGAAGAAAATTTCCACGCCGCGTTCCGCCAGTAGCTTGAAATCGGCGCCGCCGGCGCGCAATTGTTCGACTTCGCCGACCGGAATGCCGTGTATTCTTTCCATGACCAGTACTTTTTCACGAGTCAGCGGCCAGTGGATCTCCGGGACATAAAGGGCTTCGGAGCCTTCGAAATTGCGCCGGATTTTGCTGGCGTTGGAGGCTTCTTTGACCAGATCCAGTTCATCGAGGATGGTTTTTTCAAATTCCGCAACGACCTCCAGTGCGCGCAATCTTTTGGCGTCTTTCCAGAAACGCTCCGCCAGTTTCGCAAGCTCGTACAGCAGGCCGACATCGGAATGAATTCGCTGTTCGATGTCCGGACGCAGGACCTTGACGATGACTTTTTCGCCGGAGTTCAGGGTGGCGGTATGGACTTGGGCCACCGACGCCGAGGCCAACGGATTCGGGTCGAATTCGGCAAAGGCTTCTTCAATGTTTTGCCCTAGTTGCTGTTCGATGATTCGGCGCGCGGCTTCATTGGGAAAAGGCGGGACTTTATCTTGCAGTTTGACCAGTTCGTCGGCGATATCTTCTGGCAGCAAGTCCTTGCGCGTCGACAAGGCCTGGCCGAATTTAACGTAAATCGGCCCAAGGTCTTCCAAGGTGCGGCGTATTCTGACGCCGCGCGGTTCGCTTGGTTTTCTCAGCCAGTAGTTCGGGGACAATAAGGCCAGAAAGCGTACCGGGCGGAACAAGTGCGTCTTCAGCACGATTTCATCCAGGCCATGAAGCATCATGACCCAGTTGATATGAATTAAACGCAATAAAAGTTTGGGGCGAATCACGTGATTACCTTATTTTTATCTTAGGGGGCAGGGCGTGAGCGCCCTCGGCGATTGGACGCGTGGGTCATGCTTCATTGTTCTGCATATGTCTCTGCAGACGCTCGAATCTTGCCTCGAGACGGTCATAGTCGGAGCGCAGTTCATCCACTTGGCGAAAAAAAATATCCGCCTCCGCCTTGGCAGGCAGGTCCCGGGTTTCCTCCTGCAAGAATTCTTCGGTATTGAGACGCCATGTCTCCAGCGTTTGTTGACTCCAATCGCGACCGGAACGAAACAGATTGCCGATTTTGTGGGCGATGATATCGCCGGTGAACTGCGACAATTTTTCTTCCAGGTCGATATCCAGTTGTTCGAATAATTGCTGAAACTTGTGGCCGGTGCGGGTATCGCCTTCAATGCGTACGTCGCCGCTGAATACCGAATGCATCGAGGAGGCGTTCAAGCCCATCAAGCCCAAAGCGGTCAAGCTGCCGGTGAGGGTGGTGTCCACGTCGCCTAGATAGGATTCAAGCACTTGAATGCCGTGTTCATTCGGGCAAAGGTAAATGGTTTCTTGGAAGGGTTCTAGCGTGACTGCGATGACCTTGCCGGCCAAGGGCGCTAAAAACAGGCTGGCTTCATCATCCAGCGCGAGGTATTGGTTGATCGCCGTTTCCAATGCGCCTGTCAAAAGCGGTTTGATGATCATGAGCGTGATTCCTGTTTAATTCGATAGGCTGGCGCGATGTGGCCCGCAAGCAGCGTGGCTCCATGCGGGCTACATCGTTCGCGTTATATTTTATAGCCTCGGTGCACCGCGACGATGCCTTGAGTCATATTGAAATATTCGCAACGCTCCAGGCCGGCGTTTTCCATCATTTTTTTTAATTCTTCCTGTTTCGGGTGCATGCGGATCGATTCGGCCAGATAACGATAGCTGTCTTCGTCTTTGGCCACCACCGCGCCGATTTTAGGCAACAGCTTGAAGGAATAGAAATCGTAGACTTTTTCGGTCAGCTTGTCGGTCGGATGAGAGAACTCCAGTACGATGACGCGACCGCCCGGTTTCAACACGCGATGCATTGAACGCAGTGCGGCGTCCTTGTCGGTGACATTGCGCAGCCCGAAGCCGATGCAGACGCAATCGAAGGTGTTGTCGGCAAAGGGAAGGCATTCGGCATTGACCTGGGCATAGCGGATATTGCCGGTCAAGCCTTTATCGATCAGCCTGTTGCGGCCGGTGCGCAGCATTTCCGAATTGATATCGGCCAACACCACTTGCCCTTTCTTGCCGACCCGTTTTTCAAATAATGACGTCAGGTCGCCGGTGCCGCCGGCCAGGTCCAAAACCTGGTCGCCGCTTCTGACATTGGCCAGTTGCACCGCGATCCTTTTCCAGATTCTGTGTATGCCTAGCGACATCAGGTCGTTCATCAGGTCGTATTTATCGGCGACCGCGTCAAAAACGCCGCGGACCATGCGCACCTTTTCCTCGGTGCGCACTTGTTTAAAACCAAAGTGGGTTGTGTTTTCGTTTGTCATGTTGTTGCCTTGAATAGTTACTGCGGCTCTTGTCGCTGATGGCCCGCCGCCTCGAGTTCATTTAGGTAGGCCGGCCAAAGAGTGTCGTATTCGGAGCCGAGTTTGTACAGCAAATCCCAGGTGTAGATGCCGCTATTATGTCCGTCACTGAAGGTCGGGGCAATGGCATAGTTGCCCATCGGTCGGATTTCCGTGATGGTGACGTTCTCCTTGCCGACTTGCAGCACCTCCTGCCCCGGTCCATGGCCTACCGCTTCCGCCGACGGCGTATAGACGCGCAGGTATTCGCAAGGCAGTTTGAAGATGTTGCCGTCATCAAAACTGACTTCCAGCACCGCAGAACGCTGGTGCAGTTTGATTTCGGTCGGTATGCGATGGGTTTCTTGAACGTTTAAACGCATAGTCTTAGAGGATGTAGCGGCTTAGATCTTCGTCTTCCGCAAATTCAGATAAATGGGCGTCGACATAGGCGGCATCGATCGTCACCGATTTTTCCATCAGGTCCGGTGCTTTGAAGGAGATGTCCTCCAATAATTTTTCCAACATCGTATGCAGCCTGCGTGCGCCGATATTTTCGGTCGTTTCATTGACCTGCCAACCCAGTTCGGCGATGCGTTGAATGCCTTCCTCGGTAAACTGCAAGGCGACGCCTTCGGTGCCTAGCAAGGCCTGGTATTGTTCGGTCAACGACGCATCCGGCTCGGTCAGAATGCGGACGAAGTCGTTGGCGCTCAAGGCATCCAATTCCACGCGGATCGGGAAGCGACCCTGCAGCTCCGGAATCAGATCGGACGGCTTGGTCAGGTGAAAGGCGCCTGAGGCGATGAACAGGATGTGATCGGTCTTGATGGTGCCGTATTTGGTGCTGACGGTGCTGCCTTCGACCAGCGGCAGCAAATCACGCTGTACGCCTTCACGGGAGACCTCTCCGCCACCGCCGCCGAGTTCGGAGCGTTTGCAGATCTTGTCGATCTCATCGAGAAAGACGATGCCGTTTTGCTCCACCATTTCCACAGCGGACAGTTTGATGTCGTCTTCATTGACCATCTTGGAGGCTTCCTCTTCCTGCAACACCTTCAGCGCATCCTTGATTTTCATTTTGCGGGTTTTGGTTTTGCCGGTATTCAGGTTCTGGAACATGCCCTGTAACTGGCTGGTCATTTCCTCCATGCCCGGAGGCGCCATGATTTCGACACCGACCGAAGGCGCCAGCACATCGATTTCGACTTCTTTGTCGTCTAGATCGCCTTCGCGCAATTTCTTGCGCATCTTCTGCCGAGTGGACATTTCCGTTTCCGACCGCATGCCGCCATCGGCCGAAGGTAGCAAGATGTCCAGCACCCTGTCTTCGGCCGCATCGGCGGCGCGGTTTTGAACTTTTTCCATCGCCGAGACGCGCGTCATTTTAACCGCGATATCGACCAGGTCTCGGATGATCGATTCGACGTCGCGACCGACATAGCCGACTTCGGTGAATTTTGTCGCTTCGATCTTGATGAACGGCGCGTTGGCGAGACGAGCCAGACGTCTGGCGATTTCGGTTTTACCGACGCCGGTCGGGCCGATCATCAGGATATTTTTCGGCGTGATTTCCTCACGTAAGGCGGGGTCCACTTGACTGCGGCGCCAGCGGTCGCGTAACGCAATCGCAACCGAACGTTTGGCTCCGGCCTGGCCGATAATGTGTTTGTCCAGTTCGCTTACAATTTCTTTAGGTGTCATTTGGCTCATGGTCTACTCTTGCGGCTCGGCGTCTAGTTCTTCGATGGTCAGATTGTGGTTGGTGTAGATGCAGATATCGGCGGCAATGGTCAGCGATTTCTCGACAATCTCACGGGCGCTCAGGTCGCTGTTTTCCAGCAAGGCGCGCGCCGCCGATTGGGCGTAAGAACCGCCGGAGCCAATCGCCATCAGGTCGTATTCCGGTTCGATGACGTCGCCGGTGCCGGAGATGATCAGCGAGGTCTTGGCGTCGGCGATCGTCAACAGCGCTTCGAGTTTGCGCAGCGCGCGATCGGTGCGCCAGTCCTTGGCCATTTCCACGGCCGCGCGGGTCAGATTGCCGCGGTGTTTTTCCAGCTTGCCTTCAAAATGTTCGAACAGGGTAAAGGCGTCGGCCGTCGCGCCGGCGAAACCGGCAATCACCTTGTCATGGTAGAGCCGTCGCACTTTACGGGCATTGCCTTTCATGACCGTGTTACCCAGGGTGACTTGGCCGTCACCGCCGATGACTACTTTGTCGCCTCGGCGAACAGAAAGTATGGTAGTACCTCTTAAATTCACAACTATCCCACTCAGTAATATCTAAACTGGTCAATTTTACATGTTATCGAATGATATTGGGGAAAAGATTGAGTTTTTAAAGGTGGGCAACGGCAATTATTTTTTGCAAGCATAAAGTTCGAGACGGTGATCGCTATACCTAACTGCCGTCAGTCCGCTATATGGCGGAAAAGAAAGGCTGCAATTCCCAATTTCAGAGTTTTAGCGGTATTTAGGGCTTGGGGTAGCCTGTCGAGGAGCGCCGTGTACCCATCCTTGGGGGGGCTTGACGGCGGACTCCCTGCCGCCGACATCTTCGCCAAACACACCCCAAGCCCTCTTCGTGAGCCATATATGGGAATTGCAGGGAAAGTGGGCGAATTTAACGGCCGACATTAGAATTGCGCTACAATTCAATTTGGCGCGGTCAGGTGCTGTTAAGGTAAACACCGTTAACGTATCCGTTCAATTATCAAAGGCGATGAGCTGTTATGGAAGCATTAGAGCAAATTTCGACGACATTGGCGTTAACGATGGGGTTGGCTTGGGCCAGCGGAATCAATCTTTACGCCACGTTGTTCACCTTGGGTTATCTGGCCAATACCGGCAACATCGATTTGCCTTCCGATTTGCAAGTGGTGGCGAATCCGGCGGTGATGGGAGCCGCCGGCTTGATGTACTGCGTCGAGTTCTTCGCCGATAAGGTGCCCGGCGTCGATACCGGCTGGGATACCTTGCATACCTTTGTGCGCATACCGGCTGGCGCGATGTTGGCGGCCGGCGCGGTCGGGGATTTGAATCCTGCCGTCGAATTGGCGGCGGCGATCTTGGGAGGCGGCATGGCGGCCGGGTCTCACGCCACCAAGGCCGGAGCCCGGGTGTTGATCAACGCCTCGCCGGAACCCTTCAGCAATTGGACCGCCTCAATCGGCGAGGATATCGCCGTCATCGGCGGGGTATGGGCCTGTTTGAATCACCCGCTGATCTTTCTGCTGGCGCTGGCGCTGTTCATTGCACTGATGATTTGGCTGTTGCCAAAAATATGGAAGGGCATCAAAAAAGTTTTTGGCTTTATAATCAACTTGTTCAGCAGTAAAAAAGGTTCGCCGCAAGCGTGATGGCAACGGTTTATCAAGTTTTTTTCTTGACTCAGAGCGGATAAATTAGTTTAATAGCGAACTTTTGGTGAGCCCAGGTAGCTCAGTCGGTAGAGCAGGGGACTGAAAATCCCCGTGTCGGCAGTTCGATTCTGTCCCTGGGCACCATCAAAAAACACTTCCTCCAAGCCCAGGTAGCTCAGTCGGTAGAGCAGGGGACTGAAAATCCCCGTGTCGGCAGTTCGATTCTGTCCCTGGGCACCATGCTTTACCAGCAATCTTTTCTTTCGAATTTCTTCAAAAGCTTCCTCTGGTCCATTTCTGGTCCGGTTTTTCTTCTATTACTTGTTATTTCTACCCTGAATTAGTTCTGCTTTTTATCATCAGAGCTATGGCTTAATCGAGCCTGTTTGCAACCACTCGCTTCTCCAGACTGTTTTAAGGAACCGCACAATATTTGGGGTCAATATTTGGGGTCAGAGTAACATTTATCTGTTATTATCGCCTTTTTGACTCGTAAATTAGGTGACGCAATGGCAAGATTAACCCGAGTTGCCCCTGTCGGCGTGCCTCAACATATCCTACAGCGAGGAAATAACCGGCAGGTCTGCTTTGCCAGTGAAGAAGATATGAAGGCGTATCTCAACTGGCTCAAAGAGTTGTCCCTAAAGCATCAGGTCGATGTGCATGCCTGGGTCTTGATGACAAATCATGTTCATCTGCTGTGTACACCTTGGAAAGAGAATGCTATTAGCCGAATGATGCAATCAATCGGTCGCCTGTATGTTCGCTATTATAATCATACCTATCAGCGCAGCGGCACGTTGTGGGAAGGTCGTTTCAAATCTTGTTTGGTGCAAAGTGAGCGGTATCTGCTTGAACTCTATCGCTATATCGAGTTAAATCCGGTCCGAGCTGATATGGTTAATGATCCCAGTGACTATAGTTGGTCGAGCTATACTATCAATGCATTGGGCGTGGAAAGTGAATTACAAACGCCGCATCCAGAATATCTGGCTTTAGGGAGATCGAAAAAAGAGCGGTTAAGCAACTACCGTGATTTGTTTAAAGCGCATGTCGGAACAGATCTATTAATGGAAATCAGGGAGAATATTAATAAAGGGTTGGCGTGTAATTATTCAGACACCCTAACAATTGGCAAGGCCGGTACCGGCAAGCCTGACCGCTGACTTGCGATCACTTGTGCCAAATAAATCCACGGTGACTGATTTCTTTTGCGGCAGGTTTCAATGACGCTGATTAAAATAGCGAACACACGCGTCCCATTTTCCGAGCGCGTGCCATAGCAAATGCCGCGTAAAATAACCCAGTGGCGCAACGCTCGCTCCGCTTCATTATTCGTTAAGGGCTGATGCGGTTGATCCAGAACTTGAAAAATAGCTGTCCAGTCATTTAGCATTTCCGTGGCTAATGCTGCTGTTTTCTTATGTTCATGGGTTTTCATTTGTATACACATCTGCTGATAGAGCAGTAATTGCAGGCGATAAGTTTCAGAAAGTGGCGTATCAGGTGGTGTTATTCGCGCTTTGCGTACCGCACCTATCAACACAGCCAGTAAATCGTGCGTTTGTTGACCAAAAAGCTGGGCGTCTCTGTTTAAGCTTTCATTGAGCCCTTTCGCTTTACGCAGAAGATGAGCCCAGCAACGTAACCGACTCAGATATTTGCGATAAACCGTGTAGCCATCGCTCATTAACCAACCATTAAAGTCGTCGCCTAAAAGATTTTCCAATAATTCAGCGCTACGCGTAGCAATCCAATAGGCTGTGACGCGATTCGTACTGAACACCCATAACCAAAGAAAAGTCGTGTGCTCCATCCAGGAGGTTTCGTCTACATGCAGCAATTCGCTGTTAATGATTTCTTGTGCAAACTCATCTTCAAGCGGCATAGCCGCTGCGCCACTTTCATGCAGGGTATTATTGATGGTGCCAACACTTAATTTAATACCTAACCAGTCATATAAAATTCCTGAATACGCTCACGCGATAGGCGCATACGGTAGGCAAGACAAACAATCATTGCTGCCAGTCCAGGCCCCACTAAACGCCATTCAGTTCGGCTAATACCCGGCAATTGAGCATGACTGCTACGACTGACTTCTTTGCGCGTGATATGTCCATTGGCGCACACTACTTCATAGAGATGTGCTTGGTATGGGTGACTAGAATGCCTGGATGCTCAACATCGCCCCATTCGACATTGATTGTTTCATACGCGGCATAGGCGATAGCATGACGCGGCTCTAATGTTTGATGGCAGCAGGCACATATTTCAGGGTAATGATCTTGATAGTGGGTAATGGCTAGCTTTTGTGTTCGGCCAAAGCCTTGTGCGCCTGGTTGTTTGCCGGGTTTGCGGGGTTCTTGATGTTCATTGTTAGGATCAGCGGACTGTTGCTGATCTTTTTTAGAAGGCGACGGGGGGGTGACGGTGTCTTCCGTTTCAGCAGACTTATCGATCTCCGTTTGTTCTTGATCGTTTGTATTATCTGTAGCTGCTTTATCCCAAGGCGCTTCGCTGCTAGGTGGACGAGAGCTGTTGCGCGAATTTTGGCTTAAGCGCTCACGCGCTTCTTTTAGGTCGTTAAGTAACTTAATCGATAGGTAACGTAATTCCTCTTCCGGTAAATTGAGAAGCTCGTCTTCATCGATTTGGCTTAGGTCCTGGTTACTGAGTTGCATGGGATAAATACTAAGGCTTCTTAATGGATTTGTACAATGTTCTTGTGTCGGTTTGTCAATTATTTTGTATTTTCAGCTAGGGTGTGTGAATACTTACGTTGGCGTTGGGAAATGAGCGGTTCACGTCACAAATAGAAGCATTAACCAAGCAACGCGTTACGGCAAGAAAGCCGGGAAGGCCACGAAATCGGAGCATTAATGAAACATAAATGTTACTCTGACCCCGAATATTATAAATGTTACTCTGACCCCGAATATTACCCCGAATATTTTTGCCTTTTAGGCTCGTCCCGTGCCGGACGGGTTTTGTAAACCCGCCCGTTATGTTCCGTATTCTGACCAGCCTATATGGATAAACGCCGACCGTCATATCGGATATGGTATCGATCGAGGCCTAAACCACAAAAGCATTGCGACGGGATGCATATCCCGTCGCGCTCAGGATTGGGCTGCCAGTTTAGACGACTGGCGTCATAATGAGAATTGCTGGCCTTTCATCCGTTAGTTTTTGTTTATCGATAGCGCTATTATATATTCCTTTTTATTTCTGTTGGGAAAGCAAAGATATGGATTGGCAAGGCTGGCTGTCATTGGCATTGAGCGCGGGGGCGTTATTGACGCTGATATTGACTCGTATAGGACCGCATTTCGTGATGATGGCGGTGCTGACGATATTGAGCGTCAGTGGCGTGCTTAGCAGTCAGGAAGCCTTGGCCGGATTCAGCAATTCCGGATTGATTACCGTGGCGGCGATGTTTGTCGTTGCGGCCGGTATGCATTCCTCGGGCGCGGTCGATTTACTGGTCCATCATGTGTTAGGAAATCCTGGTTCGGTGCGTTCGGCGCTTGCCCGCATCTTTTTGCCGGTGGTGTTGCTGAGCGGCTTTCTCAATAATACGCCGGTGGTCGCGACATTGATTCCGGCGATACATACCTGGTCGCGCAGAATCGGGATTGCGCCGTCACAGTTGCTGATTCCGTTAAGTTATAGCGCCATTTTGGGTGGGACGCTGACATTGATCGGCACCAGCACTAACTTGATCGTCAATGGTCAGTATCAGACGCTTACCGGCGAGACCGGCTTTTCCTTGTTTTCGATCTCGGCGGTCAGTATTCCGGTCGTGATCGTTGGCCTGGCGTTCATGTGGCTGTTCTTTCCCGCCTGGATGCCAAAGCGAGAGCAGAACAAGGCCTTTGCCAATTTGCGCGAATTCACGCTGGAGGTTTCGGTCGCCGATAAAGGCCCGTTAGTCGGCAAGACGGTGGAAGGGGCCGGCTTGAGAAACTTGAAGCGCATCTATTTGGTGGAGATCGAGCGTGGCGGCACCGTCGTCACCGCTGTCCCGTCGGAAGAAAGGCTGCAAGGGGGCGATCGTCTGGTCTTCGCCGGCGATACCGAGGCGATTTCGGATTTGCTGCGCATCAATGGCATCGTGCCCTCGGCCGAAAATGGTCATGCTCAACCGCTGATGAACGAGCGAGCCGAAAGACGGCTGGTGGAGGCGGTCGTTTCGCCGCATTGCGCCGCCGTTGGCGATGCGATACGCGATGCCCGTTTTCGCGATCGTTATGGTGCGGTGGTGCTGGCGGTGGCGCGCAATGGTGAACGGGTGAAAGGCAATCTGGGCAGCATCAAGTTGCAGGCGGGCGATACGTTATTGCTGGAGGCCAGGCCGGCTTTTGTCAGTCGTCAGCGTTACAATAAGGATTTTTTGCTGATCAATGACTTGGACACCGAAACGCCGCGTCATGAACGGGCCTATCTGGCCTGGGGGATACTATTGGTTGCGGTGAGTGCCGCCGGTTTGGGCTTGATCAGCATGCTTAATGCGGCGCTACTCGGCGCGGGCTTGATGATCATCACAGGTTGCTGTTCGGTTAGTCAGGCCGAAAGAAGTCTGGATCTGACCGTGATTATCACCATTGCAGCGTCATTTGCGTTAGGGAATGCGCTGCACAAAACCGGCGTTGCGGCTTTTGTCGCCGAAAACATGATCGATTTGAGCGGCGGCACGCCTTGGTTGTTGTTGATTCTGACCTATATTGCCGTGTCAGTGTTGACCGAAGTCATTACCAATAATGCAGCGGCGATTTTGATGTTGCCGGTCGTCTTGGAAATCACCGGTAAAGCAGGCCTGAACGACGTTCCTTTTGTCTTCGCCATCATGATAGCGGCATCGGCCAGTTTTGCCACGCCTCTGGGCTATCAAACCAATTTGATGGTTTATGGGCCAGGTGGGTATCGATTTTCCGATTTTTTACGCGTCGGTTTGCCAATGAATGCGGTGATAGCCACGGTCACGTTAACGGTATTATTGCTCGGATGGCCATTGGCGGCCCCTTAAGTAGCGGGCTTTTTGCTGTTGATGAGGGGATGAAATCGGGCCGGTCTGAGCGACCTAACCCGATTCGGCTGTGTCTAATCTACATAGATGATTAGCGCCTTAGAATGCTTTGTATTTGCTCTGAACTTCCTTGAAGATTGAAACGGCTTCTATTAAGTAGCTTTCGGCTTTTGCGTTATCGCCTTTTCTGATCGCTGAACGCGCTTTCGAAATGCGAGAGTTGGCTTTGGAGCGCAATCTGTCGACGATGTTGCTTTCAATTCTTTTCGACGCTTGTTTGGTGGATTTTAATAATCCCAATACGGTGTCTTCGTCTGTGCCGTTTTGCACAGCGGTCAGCGCTTCTTCGGAGAGGCGAATGGCGTCCTCGATTGCTTGGCTGACTTCCTCGGCGGTCGCGTTCTCTATTTTTCCAGCGGCTGTCGCGACAGGGGCCATGGCAGACATGGCAACGGTGACGGAAACAGCCAGCAATAATTTTTTCAATAAATCCATTAGAAATTTTACCTCGAATATAATGATGTTGATTGTTGTGATATGCGCAACAAGAAAATTCCGCACTTTTTAATTTTAACACATGCTAAAGTTGTGTTTTTAAAAATTAATCACTTACACGGATTTTATCCGGTCTAAGTTTGCCGATTTTTTAAACGATAAAGTTAAAATTGAATGCATGCTGATTTCTCTTGCGAAGGGATTTTCACAGTAAATCAGTTTACAATAAGTGTTTTTTAACTGCTGTTCAGGATCGATTTTGGCTAAGAAAATTATTCGTATTGCAACTCGTAAAAGTCCTTTGGCGTTGTGGCAGGCCGAACATGTCGCGACTCGTCTGGAGCAGGCTTTCCCGGAAATCAAGGCGGAGCTGGTCACGATGGTCACCCGTGGAGACAAGCTTCTGGATGCGCCGCTGGCCAAGGTGGGCGGTAAAGGTTTATTCGTCAAAGAATTGGAACAAGGCATGCTGGAAGGGGCGGCCGATATCGCGGTTCATTCGATGAAGGATGTGCCGGTTGAGTTTCCGCCAGGATTGCATCTCTCCGTGATTCTTCAGCGCGAAGACCCCACCGATGCATTCGTCTCCAATCATTATGGATCGTTGAAAGATTTACCCGCCAACGCCAGAATCGGGACCTGCAGCCTGCGTCGGCAATGTCAGGTCAAGGAACGTCTGCCAGAGGCGGAAATTCTTAATCTTAGAGGGAATGTCAATACCCGACTGGCTAAATTGGATGCCGGTGAATTCGACGCCATTATACTCGCCTCGGCGGGATTAAAGAGATTGGGCATGGAGGAACGCATTGCCGAATCGCTAGATCCTGCGGATAGTTTGCCTGCGATAGGACAGGGAGCGGTTGGCATCGAATGTCGTGCTGACGATGTTGTCATCAACACCTATTTACAGGCCTTGCATGACGAAGAAACGACGATCCGCCTGCGCGCCGAACGCGCGATGAATGCGCGGCTAAATGGCGGCTGTCAGGTGCCTATTGCCGGTTTTGCCGAGCTCGACAATGGCCGGCTGATGATGCGGGGCTTAGTCGGCAAGCCGGACGGCTCCTTGGTGTATCGCGCCGAGGCCTCCGGCACCCCTGAACAGGCGGAACAAATAGGCCTTACGATTGCCGAGGATTTGCTGGCTCAAGGCGCCGCCAAGATTCTGCAGGAGGTCTATGCTCAACCGTGAGTTCGGTTTGAACGGCGTTCGGATTTTAGTGACCCGCCCTCGGCCACAAGCGGAAGGCTTATGTCGTTTAATCGAACGGCAGGGCGGAATTGCGCTGAACTTTCCGACGCTGGAGATTAAACCGCTTGCTCAAACGGATGAAATCAAGGCTAAGTTGCAGGCTTTGAACGATTACCATTGGTTGATTTTCATCAGCGCGAATGCGGTAAATTTTGCGCTCAAGGCGAACAATGGCAAAATAGAGCAGTTTGCCGAGCCACGGATTGCCGCGGTTGGCGGGGCAACGGCAAAAGCCTTGAAGGATCATGATTTAAGCGTTGATTTGTTGCCGGATCAGGGCTTTAACAGCGAAGCCTTGCTGCAAACATCGGCGATGAGAGCAATCGCCGGGCAACGGTGTTTGATCGTGCGCGGTCGGGGCGGCCGTGAAATGCTGGCCGATACCCTGCGTCAACGGGGCGCCTCGGTTGATTATTTGGAAGTCTATCAAAGAACCATGCCGAATAGGGATATTTCGGAACTGCTGGCATTATTGCAACATAATCGGCTAAACGCCGTCACAATAACCAGTGGCGAGGCCCTGCAAAATTTGCTGGCCATGCTGGGCGATGATGCTCCTTTATTATTTTCGCTGCCTTTGGTTGTGATTAGCGACAGAATTGAACAAATGGCCAGACAAATTGGGTTCAAACGGATCCTTGTTACCAATAGCCCGGCCGATACAGCAATTTTACAGACATTGACTACGTTACCATGGGGAAAACAGTGGCCGAAGTAATTGAAGAGCAAGAGACGCAGCCAGCGGCGCAGGCGCAAGTAGAAGTAAAGAAATCTCGCGCCGGCCTCTGGTTTGGCGTCATTATGACATTATGCATCGTGGTCCTGGCCGGAGCCGGTTTCTATTTGCTGCAACAACTGCGCGAACATCAGGATGCCTTGAGCAGCCAGGATGAACTTAAATTAATCGAAGTCAGCAAGCAAATGAACGCATTTCAGTCTCAACTGGCTGCGATGCAGTCGCAACTGGCGACGGTGGACGCCGATGTGACCGGCAAGGAAGCCCATTTTAATAAAAAGCTGGAAGAGTTTTCTGATCTGCACATTGAAAAACTCGAATCGACACGCAAGCAGTTGCAAGAGTCCATCCTCCACTTGCAAAGGCAGTTGGGTAAGACTCGGGGCGATTGGTTGATCGCCGACGCCGAGTACCTGTTAAGTGTCGCCAATCAGCGCTTACATTTGGTCGGCGACCTCAACACCACACGTGAGGCCTTGGAAGCCGCCGATCAGAGGCTGCGGGAAAGCGGCGACGCCTCGGTGTATAAAGTGCGGGAACAAATCGCCAAGGAGCTGGCCGCCTTAAAAACGGTGCAGGTGCCTGATATCGTCGGAATCTATTCGACGTTGCAATTGTTAAAGGAAAAAGTCGACAATCTGGCGGTATTTCTGCCTTATGCCGGCAAGGATCTAACGCCCTCGAAGCAAATTCATGAGCATAAGATACCGTCAGAGGAAGGGCATGATTTTTTAAGTGCGATTTTTGGTCAACTCGAAGGTTATGTGACCTTGCGCCACACCGATCAGCCTGTGAAGGAAATTCTGACGCCGGAAGAAGCTCAGTTCATCAAAGATCAGCTCGGCGTCAAACTGGAAATGATCAAAATTGCGCTGGTGCAGCAAAACGATACCTTATATAAAACCGCGATAGCAGACGCCAAACGATGGTTGAATGAAAACTTCAGCCAAAACAATGATGCTCAGAGTTTTGCCGCCGAGCTCGAAAGGCTGAATAACATTGAGATTCGGGCGCATTTTCCAGACATCAGCGCCTCATTAAAGATGCTGCGGGATATCGGCAAGTTGAGACTCGAAAACGACAAGGCGATGCAGAATGATCGTGAGCAGCCGGCAGAGCAGCCGAATAGCGCGCAATAAAGAGCAGACATTATGAAAAACATCATTTATTTTCTGGGGGCCCTGTTTGTTGCTATTGCCGCGGCTTTTATCATTCATGGCTGGTTGACGCAATATAATGATCCCGGTTATGTCCTGATCGGTTTCGGTCATTGGGCGCTGGAGACCTCGCTGGTGGTGTTCGCCGTTTCCTCGGTGATCGCCTTCTTTGTTTTTTATGTCTTTTTTCGTTTTCTCGGTTGGTTGTTGCGCTTGCCTTCGCGGATGAAGGAAAAAGGAAAAACGATCAAATTCAATCGTTCCCAGGAGGCTTTGATCGCCGGCTTGGTCGATTCGGCCGAAGGTAATTGGGAGCGGGCCGAGAAGGTATTGATCAAGCATGCATCCAATAGCGGTGCGCCTTTGTTGCACTATTTGACGGCGGCGAAAGCGGCCCAGTCACGCGGAGCCTTCGAAAAACGCGATGAATATCTTAGCAAAGCCGCCGAACAGGCTTCCGACAGCGATATTGCCGTCGGCTTGACTCAGGCGGAATTGCATTTATCGGAAAAGCAGTTTGAGCAGGCGCTGCAAACCCTGAGCAAATTACATTCGATAGAACCGGGGCATGCCAGCGTCTTGAAGATGCTGCACCAGGCCTATCAGCTCGCCGGTGATTGGGAGGGCTTACGAAAACTGATACCCTCGCTGCATAAAAATAAGATTCTGATGGAAGCCGAAGTCAAACTGTTGGAAACGGAGACATACAGTCGTTTGTTGAAGCAGGCTGCCGAAGAGGGCGATGAGGATGACATCCAGCAATGCTGGGACAGCGTGCCTGAGCATATCCGAACCGTTCAAGGCATCGCCGCTATTTACTATGCCGCGATGATTGAGGCCGGCGCCGGCGCCAAAATTGAGGGACAGTTGGTGAACTCCCTCGTTAAGAGTTGGGATGAAACCTTATTGGTGTTGTATGGCAACATTGAATCGGCCGATTTTGCCAAGCAATTGCAGACCGGCGAGCAATGGCTGGCGGTCCATCATTCCGATGCGGTGTTGCTCAGAGTGCTGGGCAAAATCAGCATGAAGTGCGGGCAGATGGAAAAAGCCGAACAATACCTGGCGAAAAGCGTTGCCACCGACCCTAGCGTCGCCGGCTATCAATTGCTGGGTGATTTATTGTTGGAAAAAGGCGATAAAGACAAGGCCAGTGACTGCTTCAAAAGAGGTCTGGAGCTGGCATCCAACGAAGTCGTCAGCCGGGTCGAATCGATTTCCGGTTGATACCGGCTTTAAACGTTAACCGCAGAGGCGCCGAGGCGCTGGAGATGCCTGAGCGGGACGGGATGTGTATCCCGTCCCCATGCTTAAAGATTGGCTGGATTTGCGCCGATGCCAAGAACGGTGTGAGACACAATCTGAGTGATCATGCCAGTCAGTCGGTTTTGTTGGGACGTTAGGTAAGGTTGCGGACGGAGTGAATACTCCGTCCGACCCAGTAGTTTCAATCGTTAAACAACTTGGGCGGGACGGGATTTTCATCCCGGCCCAATGTTTAGATTGATTGGACTTGCTTCGATGCCAAGAGCGGTGTACGAATCATTCTGAGTGATAACAAATTCTTCCAATCTTTTCCTTCACTTTTTGGAGGTTAGTTTATGCCTTCCAGACGCGTCGTTGCCGGGCTCAGTGCAGGAACGTATTATTTAACGATGACCGTTCAGCGTTGGTATTATTTGTTCGATCGCCATGGCCGATGGGAAATTCTAGCTGATTCGATCAGGTATTGCCAAGAAAATAAAGGATTGGCGCTTAACGGCTATGTATTTATGCTGAACCATCTCCACATCATTGCGACATCACAGGATATGGTGGGCTTTATCCGGGATTTTAAACGTCATACTTCCAAGCAATTTCGCTTGAATCTTGAGGTGACGGAACCTCGTGTATTGCAGTTATTCGTCGACCACAAATCGAAATATCAATTTTGGCAAAATACCAATGCGCCAAAGAAAATTGAGAATTTCCATTTCTATCAGCAGAAACTCAATTACATTCATGATAATCCGGTCCGAAAAGGCTATGTAAGGCGGCCGGAATATTGGCTATGGTCATCCGCGAATCCAACATCGCCGTTAAATGTTAGCTTTTTTACCGATTAATGGGGTAAGGTTGCGGACGGGGTGAATACCCCGTCCGGCGATGTGATCATGCCAGTCAGTCGGTTTTGTTGGGACGTTAGGTAAGGTTGCGGACGGAGTGAATACTCCGTCCGACCCAGTAGTTTCAATCGTTAAACAACGACTCCCACATTTGGTCGACTTTGTCTCTTACTTCCTGCTTCATCACGATCGGTCGTCCCCATTCCCGGGTGGTTTCGCCGGGCCATTTATTGGTGGCGTCGAAGCCGATCTTCGAGCCTAGGCCGGAGACCGGCGAGGCGAAATCCAGATAATCGATCGGCGTGTTCTCCAGGATCGTCGTGTCGCGGGCCGGGTCCATCCGGGTCGTCATCGCCCAGATCACGTCCTGCCAGTTGCGCGCGTCGACATCGTCATCGACGACGATGACAAACTTGGTATACATGAACTGGCGCAGATAAGACCAAGTGCCGAGCATGACCCGCTTGGCATGACCGGCGTATTGTTTCTTCATGCTGATGACCGCCATCCGATAAGAGCAGCCTTCCGGCGGCAGATAAAAGTCGACGATTTCCGGAAATTGCTTCTGTAGGATCGGCACGAATACTTCGTTCAGCGCCACCCCTAAAATGGCCGGTTCGTCGGGCGGCCGGCCGGTGTAGGTGCTGTGATAAATCGGCGCCTGGCGCTGGGTGATGCGTTCGATCGTGAACACAGGGAACTCGTCCACTTCGTTGTAATAGCCGGTATGGTCGCCGTAGGGGCCTTCCGGCGCGGTTTCTCCGGGATAGATGAAGCCTTCCAGCACGATTTCGGCGCTGGCGGGCACCTGTAAGTCGTTGCTGATGCAGTCGGCGACTTCGGTTTTGCTGCCGCGCAGCAGACCGGCGAAGGCGTATTCGGACAATGGGTCGGGGACCGGCGTTACCGCCGCCAAAATCGTCGCGGGGTCCGCGCCCAACGCCACCGACACCGGGAACGGTTCGCCTGGGTGCGCATCCTGCCATTCCTTGAAGTCCAGCGCGCCGCCGCGGTGGGCCAGCCAGCGCATGATGACCTTGTTCTTGCCGATCACCTGTTGGCGGTATATGCCTAGATTCTGCCGTTCCTTATACGGACCTTGGGTGATGACCAGCGGCCAGGTGATCAACGGCGCGGCATCCTCGGGCCAGCAAGTCTGGATCGGGTAGTCGGCCAGGTCGATTTCGTCGCCGACCCGGACGAGTTCTTGGCAGGGCGGGTTCTTGACCAGCTTCGGCGCCATGTTCAACACTTGTTTGAATACCGGCAGTTTTTCCACGGCATCTTTCATGCCCTTCGGGGGTTCCGGCTCCTTCAGATAGGCCAGCAGCTCGCCGATGCCGCGCAGTTCCGTCACCGATTCGGCGCCCATGCCCATGGCCACGCGCTTGGCGGTGCCGAACAGATTGGCCAATACCGGAATATTGCCGCCTTTCGGGTTCTCGAACAGCAGCGCCGGTCCACCTTGTTTCAGCACCCGATCGCTGATTTCGGTCATTTCCAGCACCGGGTCGACTTCGACGGTGATGCGTTTCAACTCGCCCTGTTTTTCCAGTTGTTTGATGAAGTCTCTGAGATCCTTGTATTTCATGCCGCGATGCCGTTATGTCTGAGCAGCGCGTCGATTTCCGGCTCGCGACCGCGGAAATTTTTAAACAGGATCATCGCGTCTTCGCTGCCGCCTTTTTCGAGGATGTTATGCAGGAAGGATTCGCCGGTGGGACGGTCGAAAATACCGTTTTCCTCGAATAGCGAAAAGGCATCCGCCGACAATACCTCGGCCCATTTATAGCTGTAATAACCGGCCGCATAGCCGCCGGCGAAGATATGCGAGAAGCTGTGGGCGAAACGGTTGAATTCGGGGACTTTGACGACGGCGACCTGTTCCCGGACTTGGTCCAGAGTCTGTTGGAGGCGGCCGCCTTTAGCGGGGTCATAATTCATATGCAGCTTGAAATCGAACAGGCTGAACTCCAGTTGCCTGACCATCATCATGCCGGACTGAAAGTTTTTCGCCGCCAGCATCTTGTCGAACAATTCATCGGGCAGCGGTTCGCCGCTTTGGTAATGGGCGGAAATCAGGCTCAGCGCATCTTTTTCCCAGCACCAGTTTTCCATGAATTGGCTGGGCAATTCGACTGCATCCCATTCCACGCCGTTGATGCCGGATACGCCGAGGTGGTCGACCTGAGTCAGCATGTGATGCAGGCCGTGGCCGAATTCATGGAACAGCGTTTCGACTTCGTCGTGCGTCAACAATGCCGGGTGCTCGGCGGTCGGCGGCGTGAAGTTGCAGGTCAGGTAGGCCACCGGAATCTGTAAGCCGGCGCCGGTTTTCTTGCGCCCGACGCAGTCGTCCATCCAGGCGCCGCCGCGTTTTTTCGCTCGCGCGTACAGGTCCAGGTAGAAGCGACCGCGGATTTGTTGATCTTTGTCCTTGATTTCGAAGAAACGGACATCGGGATGCCAGCTGTCGAACTCTTCGATTTCGCCGATCTGCAGGCCATATAATTTCTCGACGACGGCGAACAGTCCATTGATGACTTTCGGCGCCGGGAAGTAGGCTTTCACTTCTTCCTGCGACAGCTGGTAGCGGTGCTGGCGCATCTTTTCCGAGTAATACCCGATGTCCCAGGCTTGCAGATGGCCGATACCGTGTTGTTCACGGGCGAATCCGCGCAATTCGGCCAGATCCTTGCGGGCCTGACGCCAGGATTTGTCGGCCAGGTCCTCGAGAAAGCCGACCACTTGATCCGGACTTTCCGCCATCTTGGTATACAAAGACAATTCGGCGTAATTGTCGAAACCTAGCAATTGCGCCTTTTCGTGGCGTAGCGCCAGGATTTTCTCCATGATTGGGCTATTATCCCATTGTCCGGCTTGGGGGCCGCGATCTGAGGCTCGGGTGGCGAAGGCCTCGTAATGTTCCCGGCGCAGCTCCCTGTTGTCGGCATAGGTCATCACCGCCAGATAGGAGGGGAATTGCAGCGTGATCAGCCAGCCGTCCTTGCCTTCGTTTTCGGCGCTTTGTCGCGCCTGTTTCATCGCCGTCTCAGGCAGGCCGTTCAGCTCATCGGCATCGGTGATCAGCTTGCTCCAGGCATTGGTGGCATCCAAGACATTATCGCCATATTGACTGGAGAGACGGGAGAGTTCCTGGCTGATTTCCTTATAGCGTCGTTGTTTATCTTCGGGTAAATCGATGCCGGATAAATGAAAATCGCGTAGCGCATTGTGAATGATCTTTTGCTGGGCGTTGTCCAGTTGTTTGAATTCCTCACTACCGGCGATGTCGTGATAAGCATTATACAGATCCTTGTTCTGGCCCATCTCGGTGGCATATTCACTGAGCTTGGGCAGGCAAGCATTGTAGGCGTCGCGCAAGGCGTCACTGTTGACCACCGAATTCATATGGCTGACCGGCGACCAGGCCTTATTCAGACGGTCCTCGACCTCTTCGATCGGCGCGACCAGATTGTCCCAACTATAAACCGTGCTGTTTTTCAGTTGTTCTTCGGTTACCCGACGGGCCTCGGCCAACAAGGCGTCGATCGCCGGCTCGATATGTTCGGGTTTGATCTTGGAAAATTGTGGTAGTTCGGTGTTTTCTAATAAAGGGTTTGTCATGTCTATCTATTGATCGGGTTAACAGGTTATAGGGTTAGGTTATCCGGCCGGATAAGGGTGCGCCGCTTAGGCGAGTATATGCATGGCGGAATGAATGCGTTGCTGAGCCTTATGCAATATTGTAAGCGAGAAGTCGGGGTCCAGTTCTCCGTCTTTCAATTTGGCATAGGCGGGAACCGAATTTAGATAAGGCAGGTCCTTCGCTCTTGTCGTGCCGATATAATGATGCAGCTTGGCCAGAATGACGATATCGGCCAACGTCAGGGAATCACCGCTGTCGTATAGCCAATTTTCGGCGTGGTGGGGGATGTCGCACAGTTGTTCGGAAAAGCCCAGCGTATGCAGCATCAGGGCGCCCACCGGAGCGCGCAGATAAGGAATGGCATTCTCCAGGTCGGATACGTCGGGATATTGGTCAGGGTACTGCTCGGCGAAGCGCAGCAATGGAATGACGCCGATGTCGCTGATCAAGCCGGCCAGCAAGGCGTCTTCCGGATTGATTTTCGCACTTTCCGCGGCCAGTACGAAACTCAGGCTGGAGAGATGCAGGCTGTTTTGCCAGAGCTGCTGCATCGCTTTCATCAGCGGCTTGTCCTTGCAGTTGAACAGTTGTTTCAGGCTGATGCCCATGACGAGGTTGCGCGTTGCAGCTAGACCCAGCCGGGTCACGGCATCGTGACAATTGCCGATTGGCGAAACGGGGGCGTATAGCGGGCTGTTGGCCACCTGAATCAGCTTGGTGACGATGGGCGGGTCGATCTGTATGATGTGGACCGCTTCATCAATGCCGATATCCTGCTGCATCGCCTGTTTTAGCTTGAAGGCGACGTTGGGCAGAGAGGGAAGCTGCAAGTTGTTTTCTCGATAGGCCTGGCAAAAACTGGTGAAGAAACGGTTGTCATCGATCGCTTCAGGCAGCTCGATGTCGACCAGTTCGACACAGTCGATGTCTTGTTGACTTTTTTTCGACCACAAGCGGTTTAGCTCGACGGAAATTAATAAGATCTTGACTTCGGTCAAGGCGCGGGCCGTCGCGCCGCAGACATGGCCGCTGTTTAACGGCAGATGAGCGCGTGTGCTGTCGGCGCTGACTTCATAGCAGCTGACGCTGTCGGGCTGCATCGCGATCCGGCCTTCCAGCAGATAATAGACGTGGTCGGTGTTATCGCCGCGGTTGAAAATCAACGCGCCTTCGCCGAAAATCAAGGTCGATTGCGGCAACCCGGCAACGACCGAATCTTCTAGCTCTCTGAGCGGCACAAACTGTTTCAGCCGGCCCAGGTCTTGTTTTTCCCGTTCGCCGGGCAGCGGCTGGGAGAGCGATTTTTCTGCGCCGCCTTGGGCGGATCTGGCGTCTCCCCTTTGCTGTTTATTCGGCGTAGAGGCTCGGGAAAAAAAGCGGTTGAACCAATTCATAGTCAGGGTATTTGAAAAACAAACGTAACTATTCAGGGTCTTGCAGTCTTTAGGGAGCAGGTCATTGATTTCTCGGGACGCGTTCACCCAGCACCTAAATAAACGACGATTATAAATCATTGCCAATAGTCTATGGTATTTAGGTGCTGGGTGAATACATCCGTGTAAGCTCTGACTGCAACATCCTGTTGCAGACAGCCCGATAAATCAATAACCTACTCCCTCTGAAAAAAAACTATGCTGAATAGTTACAAACAAACATCAGTATACACCTTGGTCGGCGTTTCGTGCAGTGTCGGCGCCGCGTTTTTGTCCGGGGTAGGCGCCTAGTCGTCAGGAACAACGGCCATCTTCATTAACCTGAAAATGCGGCCAGCGCGTCGTTTATTTTGTGTTTGGCGTCATGTAGGATATGCAGGCTGTTTTCCGGTGAAAGCGCGATGTTTTTCAGTTTGCTGGCCGCCGGTATCGATGTGATGGGCGGCAGTCCGCCGGACTTTTGCTGGCTGATTTGCCTGTGTAAGCGCGCCAGCACAACGATGTCGGTCAACGATAGCTCCTTGCTATCGTTGCGATACCAGTCGTTTGCATGCAGGGCGACGTCGATGAATTCATCGGCAAAATGCCAGTTTTTCAGAACCGTGGCGCCGACGACTCCCTTAACCGCCGGTAAGGCTTGTTCTATTTCTTCGTTGTCATGGTATTCGGCGGGCAAGTTGGCGACAAAATTCAAAAAAGGAATCGCGCCGATATCGCAAACCAAACCGGCTAGCAGGGCCTCTTCCGGATTTTGTTGGCCGCTTTCCTGCGCCAGCACATAACAAAGACAGGATAGGTTTAAACTGTCCCTCCACAAGCGGTCCAGATAATTTTTTATAGCGGGCGCTTGGTTTTTAAAGATCTGTTTAAGGCTGAAACTGACCACCAAATTACGGGCGCCGTTCAGACCGATTCTGTTGACGGCGTCAAAACAGCTTTTCGCCGGGTTCAAGGTTAAATAGAGCGGACAATTAGCCACTTCGATCAATTTTGCCGATATGACGGGATCTAGCTGGATGATCTTGACCGCCTCGGCGACACCGATATCCTTTTGCAGAGCCTTGCGTAATCTGATCGCGACATTCGGCAAGGACGGCACTTCCACCGTTTCGTTTATAAAATACTGAGAGAACAGTTGCAACAGGCGGTTGTTTTTCAGCTCCTCCGCAATGACGAGTTCTTCATGGTTGATCGCGTCATTGATCGACATGATTTTGTGCGATACGCGCAGGTAGCTGATATCGGATTTGGCGACCGCCGATGCAGCATGTTTCGTGCCGCTGCACAGCGGGAAACGGGCTTCGGCGCTGTCGGCATCGATGTTCTGGCGCTTTCCATTTTTATCGGCGAGGGTCACCACGCCCTGCAATAGATAAATGGCGGCGTCGGTAGGACTGTCCAGCTCGAACAGTGTTTCGCCCGCCGCCAGGACCTCCGTTTGTTTTTCCAGGGCAAAGGCCTGCAGTTTTTCTTCGCCCAGATTGCGAATCGGAATCAGCCGTTTCAATGTCTGTAGTGATACTTTTTCCCGACTGAGACTGCAACGGGGCTTTTTCCCTTTAAACAAAGCGTTAATCAAGGTCATGGCGATGTTCTGAAAGCATATGGGTGATCAATGAGTCCAAGAAATGCCGAATACTCGTTGATTCGGCGTTCTGACGGCCAACGATATACTAAACGGTGGTCGACAGCATGAAGTTTTGTACTAAGCTGTATTAGGTCAGTTATTGTATTACACTTGCCTATGATTGGTGATATTTCTGTGAAGTGTTTCACAAAAAGTTAGCGGTATCTTTGCTGGGATACAACGCCATCAAGGTCAAGTTAAGGAGCGAAAAAACAACATGAGGAATGTCAGATTCTTGTCGGCGCCGGCAAAGACTACTTTTGAAATGCCGTGCGATTGGGAAGAGGGGGCGCTAAAAGATTACTTGCAGCGGCTGGTTAACATCGAGTTGGAAGGTGCTGGCGAAAAACTATGCGGGATAGTGTGGCGCTTGAATCAGTCCGAATTGCCGAGTGAATTGCGCCTGCGCTTATTGGAAACGCTCGATGTCTATCTGAAACTGTATGAGAGCAGAGTCGAGTCCATCTATTTAGATGCCTCTTTGCCGTTATCGGAGCGCAAGCAACGATGCGTGGAATGGCTGGTCTGGAGTTATAGCGCTTTGGCGCAAGGCTTTCAGCAGGCCGCTAAAGAGAATGAAACAAAAACAATCGCATTCTTGATTTACCGAGCATTGCATTGTTTGAGCCGCAACTATTTGCATGTTTCGGCGCTTTATTATGAGCCGGCAGACGGTTTTTGGTTAAGCGTTTATCGGCTCTATGCCGCAGCTGAAAATGCGGGCTTGCTGGACATGACGCTTCACTCGGAAGATATGGAAAAGGCCACGATAAGGCAACTTTTCCAATTGATGATGGTGCTCCATTTGTCTGATCTTCAACAATTTAGCTCTCGACAGATACATCAGTTGTATCGATTTTTAGGTCCGTTCGTCACGGCTATGCCGATTAGCGAACAATTTAATGGCGGCCAGTTTAAAGGCATCTACGCCATTGATTTAAGCAAAGACCGTGCCCCGCTCGGTTTAGCTAAATTGCCCGAGAGAGCATCAACGTCTGCCTGCCGATTCTTCATGCCGTCCGGCGTGGCTAAAATGATATATCGGCAGATTCAGCAAGGGGGCGGTCAATCCGGCTTGTTTAGGAACGTGAGCAAGGCGCTGATCGTGCGTTTGGTCAAGACACTGGGTCAGGCGCAGTCTCGCCGATTCAAGCGGGTCGAGGATGGACGCCAGTCCAGAGGCATCATTGGGTTTGCCAATATCAGGGACTATTTGCTGCAGGAGCAGGGAAGAGACAAAAGCGTGCAAAACCGGATTAGCGCCGAAGAAGCTTCGAAATTGGCCCTCGTTAATGAAGAAGAGGAACAGATTTATCATGTCAGTACGAATTTAAAGAGGAAATTTGGCGGTGATGAACGGATGCAAAAAATTTTAGCGGCGAGTGGCGGGGTGGCGTCGAAAATTAAGGTTTGGGATAGGGATGAGCCGGATGAAAGCGACGCCTTGGTTGTCGTCGACGACTTTACCGTGCTAAACAGCAGCGCTACCGGCTATGGTCTCGTCGTTGAGGCAGAGCAGGCCAAGGTCAGAGTCGGAGAGTTGTTCGCGGTGATTGCCGAGGAAGGTAAAAGACTGGAGCTGGCGGTCGTCAGATGGGTTCGCAGGCTGACCGGAAACCGGCTTAATGTCGGTGTCGAGTTGATAGGAGTCGCCAATGATGTGGTCTCGATGTTCGCTAGCGGGAGACAACCGAAACAAACCAAAGCGATATTTTTGCCTGGCCTGCAAGCCTTAAAGCAGGCCGATAGCTTGATTTACAGCGCCGCCGGATTTCACGCTGGCGATTTTGTCACGATTAACAAAACGGGACGCGAACTTCCGTGTCGCCTGAATAAGCTGATTAATGCAACATCGGCGTTCAATCAGTCCGAGTTGTTTTATCTAAAGACGGACGAGCAGGATTGAATATGTAGGATATGGCTAATAATTTGCCGAAATGATGTGCTTACAGAGCGCTCAGTTGCTCGCTTAACAGGTCTGTCTAACTAACGGCCGTTGCCCTGAAACATCCCTGAGCAGCGTTAAGCGGGATGCCGTTCTGCATTCAGCAGCGCTATGACCGGCCGGGTTTCCGGGCGGATACCGCGCCATAGATAAAACGCTTCGGCGGCCTGTTCAACCAACATCCCCAGGCCATCGAGGCTATGCCCGGCGTTTTGCAATTGCCCCCAGCGCACGAAGGCGGTCGCTTCATTGGCGTAGGCCAAGTCATAACAGCAGCCGTTCTCAGCCAACAGGCGCTCCGGCAAGGGCGGCAATTGGTTGCTCAGGCTGGCTGAAGTCGCATTCAGGATCAGGTCGAACTGTTGTCCCGGCAGATGATCGAATCCACAGGCAGAGATTTTGCCGATATCGGCAAAATCCTCAGTCAGCTGTTCGGCTTTGGCGACAGTGCGGTTGGCAATCAGCAAACGGCTGGGTTTGCATTCCAAAATCGGGCCGATAATTCCGCGACTGGCGCCGCCGGCTCCAAGAATCAGCACCCGAGCGTCGGTCAACGTGATGCCGTGATTGCGGGTCAAATCGGTGACCAGGCCTATGCCATCGGTATTGTCGCCCAATAGCGAACCATCTTCTTGCTGCGCCAGGGTGTTGACCGCCTTGCTGAGACGGGCTCGCTCGGTCAGTCGCTCCGCTCTTCGCCAAGCCAGTTCCTTTAAGGGGACGGTGCAGTTCAACCCCTTGCCGCCGGCGGCAAAGAACTGGTCGACCGCCTCGTCGAATGTATCGGCAGGCACTTCTCGAGCCGTGTATTCAATGTTTTCGCCGGTTTGTTCGGCAAACAAGCGGTGGATTCGCGGTGATTTACTGTGTTTGATGGGCTGCCCGAAGACTGCGTATTGGTCAATATTCTTCATTTTTTGCCCGTTTGGTTATCCATATTTCCCATAGGATGGTGATGGCCACGATGGCGATGGCGATAAAGACTTCCAGCCACATGAAATTGTCGAAATAAGCCATGACGATGGCCGATAT